>CAMDOT010000175.1 GCA_945903635.1 Rhizobium sp. Q54
TGGGCCGGCATTGCCCGCTTGGGCGACGGCGGATCGAGCAACGCCCGCTCGATCGACTTCGGCGCCGCTTCGATGCGCGCCGCACTCTGCCGCGTCTCCTCGGCCTCGCGCACGCCACGGGTCTCCTCGCGGGCCTTGGCCTCCAGCTCGGCCAGGCTCATGCCGCGCATGTGAGGGGGCGCGTGAAACCCATCACCGTTGATCCGCTTGTAATAGGCCGCCTCGGACCAGCTCAGGCCCTCGACCGGTGGGTTCTCGCGCACCCCGAACGGCCGGTTCTGATCGTAAAAACCCATCTCTTCCCTCCTATCCAGAGGCCTTTTCAGGCCCGAAATATCCATAGACAGGATATATAGGATAGGCAAGATAGGAGTCAAGAGGGACCGCGGGCTCGGGCGGGGTAACCCCCGCCCTGAGGAGGCCCGCAGTCCGGAAGAGCTTTAGGAGTCGGCCGTAAAACCGATCTTCTTCACGATCGGGCCCCAGCGGTCGTAGCTCTCCTTCAGGAGCGTCGCCAGTTCCTGCGGCGTCGAGGACTTGACCTCGAGGCCCATGACGGCGAGGCCGTCGATCACGTCTTTCTGGGCGAGGGCCGTGCGCAACGCGCCGTTGGCGCGCATCACGACCGGCGCCGGCGTGCCACCCGGCGCGAAGAAGCCGAACCACTCCGAGAACACCAGGTCCTTATAACCCTGCTCGGCGAAGGTCGGGACGTTGGGCGCAAAACGGCTACGCGTCGCGCCGGAGACGCCGAGGAAGCGGATCTTGCCGGCATTGGCCTGCTGGGTGAATTCGCCGACGGGACCGGAGACCGCCTGGATCTGGCCGGCGACCAGGTCAGCCACGGCGGGCGCCGAGCCGCGATAGGGCACATGCTTCAGTTCGATGCCGCCGGCCTGGCCCAGCAGCACGCCGATGAAGTGCGGCACCGAGCCGGCCGCCGGCGAGCCGTAGTTGGCCTTGTCGGGGTTGGCTTTGCACCACGCCAGGAACTCCGGAATGTTCTTCACGCCGTCGGGCACGGCCGGGCCGACGCAGAAGCCGAAGTCGAAAACGCAGGCGAGCGTCACCGGCGTGACATCGGTGAAGGCGTTGTAGGCCAGGTTTTTGTAGATGTGCGGGTAGATCATCAGCATCGAGGCCGGTGTCTGCAGCAATACGCTGCCGTCGGTCGGCGCGCCCTTCATCGACTGCACCGCGATCTGGCCGCCCGCGCCCGGCTTGTTCTCGACGATCGCCGACTTGGCGTAAGCCGTGCCCTTCAGCCCTTCGGCGACGCGGCGGCACAGCGTGTCGGAGGTCCCGCCGGGCGGGAAGCCGGTGATGAGTTTCACGACCTCGAGCGGTTGGGTACCCTGCGCGCCGGCCCGCCCCGATACGCCGAAAGCTGCGAGTGCCGCAGCGGCAGTGGAATAACGGACAAAGGCACGACGATTGGATGACGACATGGCGGTTTCCTCACATTTTGTTGGCACTTTTATAGCCATCTGGCACAAGGCCTACAAATGCGGCGGACGGTCGAGCGCAAAAATGGCCCGAACCGTCCGGCTGCCACGCCATTGTAAGACTACCAGGGGATGAGTGATCGTATGACGTCCAACGCCAATACGCCGGAACTCCCGAGAGACGCCCGGTCGCCCAGCGCCATCCGAATGCTGCCCCGCTTCATCTTCGCCTCACGATGGCTGCAGGTACCCCTCTATCTCGGCCTGATCGTCGCCCAGGCCGTGTATGTGGTCCTTTTCCTCAAGGAACTGTGGCACCTCGTCCTCCACAGCTTCGCCGCCAGCGAGCAGCAGATCATGCTGATCGTCCTCGGCCTGATCGACGTGGTCATGATCTCCAACCTGCTGGTCATGGTGATTGTCGGCGGCTACGAGACGTTCGTGTCGCGCATGCAACTCCAGAACCATCCCGACCAGCCGGAGTGGCTGAGCCACGTCAATGCCAGCGTGCTCAAGGTCAAGCTGGCGATGGCGATCATCGGCATCTCCTCGATCCATCTGCTGCGGACCTTCATCGAGGCCGGCGCGCTGGGCACGCCCACGGCCACCTTCACCGAAGCCGGCGTCATGTGGCAGGTGATCATCCACGCCCTGTTCGTCCTGTCGGCGATCGGCATCGCCGCCGTCGACCGCCTGACCGGGAGCGGGACGGGGCATCACGCCTAGTATGGTGGATCAAGCCTATTTGCACCGGATTTGCGGCCGGCCGGCCGCGAATCTCGCCGGGTCCGCCATTTATCTATGACTTGGCGCTACGACTTGGGTGCCTTGGTTGCTACGGAAGCATCACGGAAGCACTTGGCAGTCGGACGCGGGACAGGGCATCTCCACGGGACAGTGCATCTCGATGTGCGGCGGCGCTACTCTCACGCCTGCTTGATCAAGCGGGCTGACAGGAAGAACCGCCGAGAGTGCGGCCGGCGCCATCGAACAGGAGAATCGCAATGCACTATGGCAGCCCAATCCCAATCACGGCGTTCCCGGACTTCGAAGCGGTCAAGGACTACGTCCAGACGCTCGAGGGCGAGGGCTTTGACTTCACCTCGACCAGCGGCCATGTCCTCGCGCAACCGTCCGGCACAAACCCACAACGGCCGGACCGCCAATATGTCGGGCCGTTCTACGATCCGATGGTGACGTTCTCCTACCTTGCCGGCATGACGCGGCGCATCCACTTCATCACCGGCATCCTGATCCTGCCTGCCTGGCCCACCGCGTTGGCGGCGAAGCAATCCGCCGAGCTCGCCATCTTGAGCCGCGGACGCTTCGAACTGGGGATTGGCATAAGCTGGAACGCGGCCGAGTATCGCGCGCTCGGGCAGGATATCCGCGGTCGAGGGAAGCGGATCGAGGAGCAGATTGCCGTGCTGCGACGGCTCTGGACGGAGCCCTACGTCACCTTCGAGGGGCGCTATCACACGCTCGACAAGGTCGGACTCAATCGCGTCGCCATTCCGCCGATCCCGATCTGGATGGGAAGCGAGTCGGGAGAAACAGCCCTTCGCCGCGTGGCGCGCCTGGCCGACGGCTGGATGTCGCTGGGAGATCCCCTGCCCGACATCCCGCGCCTGCAGCAGTACATGCGCGAGGCTGGACGCGATCCGTCGACACTGAAGGTGCGCGGACCGCTCGTCGTGGGCGATGACCTGAAGGACACGATCGAAAGGGGCGCTAAGCTGGCGGCGGGCGGAGTAAGCCACATCAACATCGTGGCGTCCCCCGACCGCGATCCGCGGGCCGCGTTGCCGACCATCGTCGCTGCACGAAAGGCATTGGCCGAGGCGCTCGGCTGACGCCCGGCCCTGTCGGCAATCGGCATCGCCGCCGTCGACCGCCTGGCCGGGACGGCGGGGCACGCCTGGGACGGTGGATCAAGCGCATCTGCACTGAATTTGCAGTGCCCGCCGCGTTGCACCGCCGGGGGGCCTCCGCTATGGTCCGCCGCGCTGGACCCGTAGCTCAGCTGGATAGAGCGCTGCCCTCCGAAGGCAGAGGTCGTGAGTTCGAATCTCGCCGGGTCCGCCAGTTTTCAACGACCTGGATCTTGGGACCTGGATCTTGGAACGAGCGTGAGCAGGCAGCCGATGAAATCACTGGGACTGTCGATGCGAGCCGCCATGGCCATTTTCGCCTTGTCTTCGGCGGCCTTGTCTTTGGGAGCTTGCAGTCGCGACTACATCTTCGAGGGCAACGAGCTCAGCAATCCGATCAGGAACAACCAGATCAAGGAGCTCTACAAGGCCCGGGATGCCTGCCTCGCCAAGAATGCCGTCCCCGCCGAAAGCGCCAGTGCAGACGTTGCCAGCGTCGCCAAGGCCGTTTCCCTGTCGTGCGCGCCCGAAACCGACCGCCTCATTGCGGCCAGCAACCTCGACAAGGACCCGAAGGTCTCCGAGGCGATCCGCAGCGACACCGACCGCAAGGCCACGCTGTATGTGCTGAGGGCGCAACGATGACTTTCCAGGGCCTGCCCACCGGAGCCGCATTGGCCGTTCTCGTGCTGTCGCTGGGCGCCTGCCATTCGGCGTCGGTGCTCAAAGGCTCGGGCTACAGCGACCCGAGGTTGTCGGAGCGGATCGAGAAGGCGTACGACGTGCGCGACGCCTGCCTTGCCAGGAATGCCGCGCCGTCCGTCAGCGGCGAGTCGGATGTGGCCAACATTGCCAGGGCAGTTGCCCTGTCCTGCATGCCCGAGACCGACAAGCTCATCGCCGTGACCAACCCCTTTCAGGACCCCCAGGTGACGGCGGCCATCCTGAGGGACAACGACGGCAAGGCCATGCGCTATGTCTTGCTGGCCCGCGGCGAAGGGCCGAACTAGCCGTCCAATCCCGTGCGCGCGATAAGCTGCGCGATCTCGCTGTCCGCCTCCAGCGGGGCGATGGAAGCGCCGAGCTGCCGGCGGCATTCGGCCGTCAGCTGATTGGTGCGCTGCTCGCTGCAGGGCTTGCGGCGCTCGATATGCGCGGAACAGAAATAGAAGGCCATGCCGCCCACGATCCAAAGAAAGACCGTCATGTCGATGGCACGATCGAACACGCGGTCGACCTGGGGCTCCTCGCCCTTGGATGTCGACAGCGAGACGGCGAAGCGCAGCACCATGATGCTGAGCGGCAGGGCCGCGGCGCCACAGGCAAGGAAGATCAGGATGAGGCCGCCCAGCGTCACGCCGCGCCCTTTCCGGACTCCTCGCTACGCGCCCGCTCGATGGCGTCGAGAATCTCGCTCAGGCCAGCCCAGTAGACGACGCCCTGCTTGGCCAGCTCGTTGCGCACGGTGCGGATCAGACCCGCCTTCCTGATCAGCAGGTCCGCGAGTTCGATCTTGGCGGACTGGTTCGGCACGAATGGTTCTCCAGATTGGGCGCTTCGCTCGGCCCAATGTGGGCGAACGGACGCTGGCCGACAAGGGTCGCGGCCGACGAGGGTGATGCGTCACGATGGCTCCCAAAGCCTCGGCGGCTAGAGTCTTTCCGGGCTGGATTGAACCATCAGAGTTGAAATCATTCTCTTCCCCCGTCTGCGGGGGAAGTGCCCTCGTCTTGCGAGGGCGATGGGGTCAGACCCCTCCGTCACCGTAAGACGGTGACACCTCCCCCGGCGCGCCTCTGAAGGCGCTGAGACGGGGGAGGCAAGCGATTCTGAGTCAGCCAGAAAGGCTCTAGAGCCTCAGCAGCCAGGCCTCGACGCTGCCCTTGCCCTTGACCTCGATGGCCCCGCGCGCTTCGAAGACGAACAGGTCCTTCAGTCTCTCGTAGACCGGGCGCGTGACCTGGATCGAGTCGGGGATTCCACCCGATTCCATCCGGCTGGCGAGGTTCACGGTGTCGCCCCACAGATCGTAGATGTACTTGCTCTTGCCGATGACGCCGGCCACCACGGGGCCGCTGTTGATGCCGACACGCAGCTTCATGACGACATGGTGCTCAAGCGCATGCTCGCGGGTGATGTGGACCATGCGGATCGCCATCCGCACCATGCGTTCGGCGTGGTTGGCCACCGGCTCGGGCATGCCGCACACCGCCATGTAGGAATCGCCCACGGTCTTGATCTTCTCGATGCCAAGGTCCTGGGCCGCGATATCGAAGCGCGTGAACAGGCCGTTCAGCAGGGTCACGACGTCCTGGGGCGGCATATCCGAGGTGAGCGCCGTGAACCCCACCAGATCGGCGAAGGCGACGGTGACCTCGGCAAAGCCGTCGGCGATGCCCTGCTCGCCGCCGCGCAGCCGGTTGGCGATCGGCGCCGGCAGGACGTTGAGGAGGAGCTCCTCGTTCTCGCGGTTCTTGTTCTCGATGACGATGTTCTTGCCGCGCAGCTCGTCGACCATGCCGTTGAAGGCCGAGCAGAGCTGGCCGATCTCGTCGCGGGAGCGGACCGGCACCTTGGCGCCGTAATCGCCGGCCGCAAAACGCCTCACGCCCGCCGTGAGCTCACCCAGAGGGCCGAGCAGCGACCGCGACAGCCAGGCACCGATCAGGATCACGACCAGCAGCGCGACCCCACCCGTGATCGCGAGATCACGTTGCAGCTGGTAGATCGGCGCGAAGGCCTCCGAGGTTTCGATCTTGGCGATCAGCGCCCATTTCACGCCGGGAATCGCCAGCGGCCCCCACGAAGCCAGGGTCGGCTTGCCGCGATTGCCGATCACCGGGCCGGTGCCCTCGATGCCGGCGAGGGCGGCGCGTGTGGCCTGGGTATCGATGCGTTCGTGCAGGACCGGCGTGCCATAGCGGCGGATGGCTTCGATCTCTTCAGGCGGATCACCGGCCTCCTTCAAGGCAGCGAAGAAGCCGTCACGATCCTCGTGAAACAGGCGCGGGCCAGAACGCACCATCGAGTCGGGCCCGACGAGATAGGCCTCGCCGGTGGCTCCGAACCCTTCGTGGCGCCAGCGTCGGTTGCCGGTCATGACCCGGTCGATCTCCTCGATCGACAACTGCGCGACCAGCACGCCGATCACTATCCCCTGGTCGACCACCGGCGCGGCCATGAAAGCCGTGGGTGCCCCCAACGAAGGTGCATAGGGCGCGAAATCCTCAAGGCAGACGGTCGACCTGTCAGTCGCAACGGCACAACGCGCCACCGCAGCAGCGGCGTTGGAGCGGCGATACGGCCCGGTCTGAAACGACGTCGCGAAATCGACTTCCTTCTCGACGGCATAGGTATTCCAGCCGGTCTTGGGATCGACGATCATGAAGTCGAAGAAGCCGACCGTCGTGGCGGCAGCACGCATCAACGGATGATAGAGAGCGTGCAATTTGCTGTAGGTGCTGCCGTCACCGGCATCGTCGAGCAGCTTGCGCCGCGCCGCAGGATGCGGATTGGCGACGATATAGTGATACTGAAGATAGGTGGACGCCGGTCCCACCGGCAGGTAATCGGCGAGCGTCGCCGCCTTGCCGAACAGCCGGCTCATCTCGGGCATGAATTGCGCGGCGTACCAGTCGCTGACCTTCTGGCGCAATTCGATCGGCGGACTGCTTTGCTCAAGCTCCTCGAAGGCGCTCCGGAATCCGCGGGTCGCATCGATCGCCATCTTCGACGTGGCAAGAAGCGTGAGATCGTTCCTGATCGTGCGGAAGTAGGTCTCGATCTGCCGCGCCTTGGTCTCCCGCGTTGCCGTGAGTTGATTGTAGATCGCCTGTTCCAGCGCGGCCCGGGCATGGACATAGCCCAACAAGCCCGTGACCAGGACCGCGACCGCCCCCAGCAGGATCAGGACCGCGAACAGCTTCGCCGCCAGGCCCCAGCGCGTGGGCCGAACAGCAGAGGTATCGGCGGCCGACATGCCGCCCTTTTATCCCTTCTTCGGCGTATACGCACCGCCTGAAGAGGCCGCACGTACCTCGGCAGCCGTCTTGGCCTTGCGCAGCAGCACGAGCTTGGCCGCCTCGTCATCGAGCATGGCGCGGGCATTCTTGACGACCGCGGCGGCATGCTGCAGCGGGAACTTCACGGCTCCGTTCTCGTCCATGTGAATGAGATCGCCCGGCGCCACATCCATGCCGCCAACCGAGACCGGAACGTTGACCGACTGCACCGCCATCTCGCCGTGGCCCGCGGTCACGCCACCCAGCAGCAGCTGGAAATTGAGCTTGCGAATGGCATCGACATCGCGCGACGGGCCGTTCGACAGCATGCCGACGCAACCCACCGCCATCATCGAGCTGATCATCATCTCGCCGGCGAGACCGGCCTTGTTCATCAGCTCGGGCGGCCATTTCTGCTGGATGACCAGGATGGTCGGCTTCTTCATCGCGTCGAGCGCGTCGACCACGTCCATGAAGGAGAGCCGGCCGGCGTAGTTCGGGTCGGGCAGGCCGTAGACGCAGGTGACGGCATGGCCGACGATCGCCCCCATCTCGGGATAGATGCAGCGGATCGAGGTGTCGGTGTACCAGTTCTCGGTCCAGGGATTGTAGAGGCCGAGGCACAGTGGATTCTTCGGATAGGTCGCCACCACGTTGGTGATGGTGGGCGTGTCGATCTTGCGCAGTTCGGCAAAGATCCGGTCGTCGGCGCTCTCGGTCATGGCAGGCATTTCTCCCGGTTGGTCCCGCCGTTCTTCGCGCGAATGGCGGCGGTGGGCAAGGCTGCCGGCATCACGGGACGAAAATCAGGAAGACGAAGGTCGCGAACAGCACGAGATGCACGAAGCCCGGCAGGATGTTGGTGCGCCCGGCGCCGAAGGTCACGAGGCTGACGGCAAAGGTGAGGACCAGCAGCACGATGTCATGCGCCTCGACGCCGAGTTCCAGCGGCTGCTTCAGGGCGATCGCCAGAACGCTGACCGCCGGGATGGTGAGCCCGATGGTGGCGAGCGAGGAGCCGAGCGCCAGGTTGAGGCTCTTCTGCAATTCGTTGTTTCGCGCCGCCCGCAACGCCGCGAGCGTTTCAGGCAGCAGCACCAGGAGCGCCACCAGCAGCCCCACGGCATCGACCGGTGCACCCACTGCCGCGACGACCATCTCGAGAGAACCTGCAAAACTCTTGGCCAGCAGCACCACGGCGACGAGCGCCACCACCAACAACACGACGCTCTCCCAGAACTGGCGTGGCTCCGGGGAACCGGCCGCCGACTCGCCGGCCGGCGCGTCGCCGGGATCCGACAGGAAATAGTCGCGGTGGCGAACGGTCTGGACGTAGAGGAACACACCGTAGAGCACGAGCGTCACGGCGCTGACGAAGATCAGCTGGGTCGTGGTGTAGAACGGCCCCGCGGCGCTGGTCGTGTAGGTCGGCAGGATGAGGGTCAAGGCCGTAAGCGGCATCAGGACCACGAGATAGGCGCTGGCGCCCGTCACACGGAAACCCTGCTCGCCGTAGCGCAGGCCGCCCACGATCAGGCAGAGCCCGACCACGCCGTTGCACACCACCATGATCACCGAGAACACCGTCTCACGCGCCAGGCCCGCCCGGCCGTCGCCCGCCAGCATGATCGACAGGATCAGCGCCACCTCGATCACCGTGACGGCCACGGTCAGCACCAGTGTCCCGTAGGGCTCCCCGGTGCGATGGGCGATCACGTCGGCATGGTGAACCGAGGCGAAGACCACGGCCATCAGCACGGCGAGTTCAACCACCGCCAACGCCGCGTCGAGCCCCGGCGACAGAGACCTTGCACCGACCAGCATCGACACGCCGAGCGCGATGACGAGGCCGATCGGCGGTGCCAGCCGCCAAACCCATCGTCTCCGCGCCCCCATGGCCACTCTCCTCGGACGGGTGGCGCGTCAGCCCGCCCGGCGGCGCGACTTCCACCAGTCGGCGAGCTCGCCGACCAGACCCTTGCGGAAGGCCATGACGATCACCACGAAGATCACGCCCTGGATCACCAGGACGAATTCGCCGGCGGCTGCGAGATAGTTCTGCATCGTGATGATGATGAAGGCGCCGACGACCGGGCCGATGATCGTGCCGAGCCCGCCGACCAACGCCATCAGCACGACTTCGCCCGACATCGCCGCACTCACGTCGGTCAGTGTCGCGAACTGCAGCACCATCGCCTTGGTGGCGCCGGCAAGGCCGGCCAGCGCCGCCGACAGCACGAAGGCCAGCAGCTTGTAGCGGTCGGCCTCGTAGCCCAGCGACACGGCGCGCTGTTCGTTGTCGCGGATCGCCTTCAGCACCTGGCCGAACGGCGAATGGATGAAACGATAGATGGCGGCATAGCCGAACAGGAAGATCGCCAGCACCACATAGTAGAGAACCCGGTCGTCCTTGGTCGGGATCAGCCCGCCCAGCAGCGCCTTGCGCGGAATGCCCTGCAATCCATCCTCGCCATGGGTGAACGGCGCCTGGACGCAGAAGAAATAGACCATCTGCGCAAAGGCCAAGGTGATCATCGCGAAGTAGATGCCCTGGCGGCGGATCGCCAGCGCGCCGGTCACCAGGCCAAGGGCGGCCGCGCCTGCAACGCCGGCCAGCAGACCGAGTTCGGGCGGCATGTTCCACGCCTTCACGACATGGCCGTAGAAGTAGCCGGCCATACCGAAGAACATGGCGTGGCCGAAGCTCATCAGTCCGACATAGCCCAGCAGCAGGTTGAAGGCGCAGGCGAACAGCGCGAAGCAGAGCGCCGTCATCAGGAACACCGGATAGGCGAACCACGGCGCCACCAGCGCCGCCGCCAGCAGGACAAGCGTGACCGTTCTCTGGGTCGTCATTTGGTCTGCCCGAACAGGCCGGCCGGCTTGATCAGCAGGACGAGCGCCATGACGACGAAGATCACCGTGTTGGAGGCCGGCGGATAGAACACCTTGGTCAGGCCCTCGACCAGGCCGAGACCGAAGCCGGTGACGATCGAGCCCATGATCGAGCCCATGCCGCCGATCACCACGACGGCGAACACGACCAGCACCAGGTTGACGCCCATCAGCGCCGAGACCTGCTGGATCGGCGCCGCCAGCACGCCCGCCAAGGCGGCGAGCCCAACGCCGAGGCCGTAGGTAAGCGTGATCAGCCGCGGCACGTTGATGCCGAAGGCGCGCACCAGGGTCGGGTTCTCCGTCGCCGCGCGCAGGTAGGCGCCGAACTTGGTGCGTTCGATGCCGTACCAGGTGGCGAGGCAGATCACGAGGGCGGCCACTACGACGAAGCCGCGATAGGTCGGCAGGAACATGAAGCCGAGATTGGTGCCGCCGGGGATCGGGCTGGGATAGGGCGCACCGGACGAGCCCCATTTCCACTGGAACAGGCCCTCGATGATCAGGGCGAGGCCGAAGGTCAGCAGGAAGCCGTAGAGATGGTCGAGATGGTAGATGCGCTTCAGCATCACCTTCTCCAGCACGATGCCGAACAGCCCGACGATCAGCGGCGACAGCACCAGCGCCGCCCAGAACGGAATGTCGAGTTGGGTCAGCATCAGCCAGGCGGCGAAGGCGCCCATCATGTACTGCGCGCCGTGCGTGAAGTTGATGACGTTCAGCATGCCGAAGATCACGGCGAGGCCGAGGCTCAGCATGGCGTAGAAGGCGCCGTTGATCAGACCGAGCAGGAGCTGGCCGAACAGAGCCTGGGGCGGGATGCCGAGAAGTTCGAACATGGCGCCTAGACCCCCAGGTACGTTTGCAGCTTGCCGATGTTCTGCTGCACATCGGCGGAGGCGATCATGTCGATCACGCGGCCGTCCTCCATCACATAGTGACGGTCGGCCACGGTGGCGGCGAAGTGGAAGTTCTGCTCGACCAGCAGGATCGTGAAGCCGCGGCTCTTGAGCTGGCGGATGATCTCGCCGATGCGCTGCACGATGACCGGCGCCAGGCCCTCGGTCGGCTCGTCGAGCAGCAGCAGAGGGGCGCCGGTGCGCAGGATGCGGCCGATCGCCAGCATCTGCTGCTCGCCGCCCGACAGCTTGGTGCCCTGGCTGCGCTTCCGCTCCTCGAGATTGGGAAAGAGCTGATAGATTTCGGCCAGGCTCATGCCGCCCGGCTTCACCACCGGCGGCAGCAGCAGATTCTCCTCGACGTTGAGGCTGGAGAAGATGCCGCGCTCCTCCGGGCAGTAGGCGATGCCGAGCCTGGCAATCTCGTTGGACGGATGACCGACGAGCTGGCGGCCCTCGAACGTCACCGAGCCCGTGCGCTTCTCGACGATGCCCATGACGGACTTCAAGGTCGTCGTCTTGCCGGCGCCGTTGCGGCCGAGCAGCGTCACGAGCTCGCCGTGGCCGATCTCGAAGCCGACACCATGGAGAATGTGCGACTCGCCGTACCAGGCCTGCAGGTCGTCTACTTTCAGGAGCGCCTCAACCATGACCGGTCCCGACATAGGCTTCGATGACCGCCGGATGCTTCGACACCGTGGCATAGGGGCCCTCGGCCAGCACCTCGCCACGCGCCAACACGGTGATGGTGTCGGAGAGGTCGGCAACGACCGACATATTATGCTCGACCATCAGCACGGTTCGATCCTTTGCCACGGCGCGGATCAGGGCCGCGATGCGCTTGATGTCCTCCTGGCCGAGCCCGGCCATCGGCTCGTCGAGCAGCATCATCTCGGGTTCGAGGGCGAGCGTGGTGGCGATCTCGAGTGCCCGCTTGCGGCCGTAGGGCAGCTCGACCGCGGCCAGCTCGGCAAAGGCGCTGAGGCCCACCGCCTCGACCAGCTCCAGGGCGCGCGCGTCCAGCTTGTCCAGCACCGCTTCGGAGCGCCAGAACTGGAAGGAAATGCCGAGCTTGCGCTGAAGTGCCACGCGTACGTTCTCGCGGACCGAAAGATGCGGGAACACGGCGGAGATCTGGAACGAGCGGACCAGGCCCATGCGGGCGATGGCCGCCGGCGAGCTGCCGGTGATCTCGCGGCCGTTGAAATGGATGCGCCCGGCAGTCGGCGACAGGAAATGCGTCAGGAGATTGAAGCACGTGGTCTTGCCGGCGCCGTTGGGGCCGATCAGGGCATGAATCGTATGGCGGCGAACGCGCAAATCCACGTTCTTTACCGCCACAAAGCCCTTGAACTCCTTCGTCAGCCCAGTCGCCTCGAGAATTGTTTCTTGTTCGGCCATCCGCCCCCCTTGCGGTGAAGCGAATTAATCGGAGCTTGATGCGCCTGTCCAGCACTGGCGTCTCCAGCACTGGCGTTGCGACCGCCCGGCGGCTAGATTTCGGCCTCGCGACGGGGAGCGTCGTTCTGGGAGGAATCAGACTGTGAAATTTGGAACCACTATCCGGTACGCCGGTGCGGCTGCCGCCGTCGTCGGCCTGGCCGCCATCGGCCTTGCCACCATGGCGCAGGCCCAAGCGCCCGCACCGCTCAAGATCGGCGTCATGGAAGGCTTCTCGGGCGTTTATGGCGACCTCACGCTCGGTGGCGTCGAGGCCGCGCAGATGGCGGTCGACGATTTCGGCGGCAAGGTGCTGGGCCGCCCGATCGAGATCGTGTCGGCCGATCACCAGACCAAGCCCGATGTCGGCGCGGCGATCGCACGCAAGTGGTACGACGTCGATGGCGTCAAGATGATCACCGGGCTCGGCACCTCGTCGGTCGCTCTCGCGGTGCGGAAGATCTCCCAGGAAAAGGGCATGATCGACATCGTGACCGGCGCGGCTTCGGCGGACCTCACCGGTCCGGCCTGCTCGGAGACCGGCGCGCACTGGGTCTATGACACCTACGCTCTCGCCAAGGTGACCGGCTCGGC
>CAMDOT010000176.1 GCA_945903635.1 Rhizobium sp. Q54
CTGCGCCAAACGTCATCCGGCATGGAATTGATTTGCCGAGCCGAGGCCGGCCAGGGCGTTGCCGGAGCAGGACGGTCACCTGATGTCGCAGGGCGACGAGCTCGAGTTCCAGGGTGAGGCGATTACGCACCCGGCACGAGAAGGGAACCAAGGGCGGACAGAAGCGTGAGCATGCCGGCGACGGTATGACTGCCGCGCTGAAAACTCTATGCTTTCTCGGCTTTTTGGAGTTTTGAGTAAGCACACGTATCAGCGCCGGATCCATGCGGCCTGCGCCGGCGACAACAACTCCAAACGCATCTGTTCCGGGACAAGGCTCTTCTCAGCGGTCGATCCAGACGTCCTCGAAACGCCAGTGGTTGTAGATCGTGTTGACGGCGAGGTTCAGGCCCTTGACCTCAGGCCGCCAGCAAGTGGCGGCCCAGTCGTGCTGGATCACCGGACGGGCACCGTCTTCCTGCAGCTTCTTGTCGATCTCCCACACCAGCTTCTTGCGCGCCTCGATGTCCATCATGCGCGACTGCTGCTCAAAGAGCTTCTCGATCTCCGGGCTGCAGTAGTTGGTGTAGTTTCGTTCCGAGCCGCAGCTGAAGGTTTCGTAGAAGACCACGTCGGGATCGTCGATGCCGACGCCCTGGACGTTCATGCCGACGGTGAAGTCCTTGCGGGCCATGCGATTGTACCAGACCGATGTGTCGAGCGGCTCAAGCTCGCCCTGGATGTTCACCTGCTTCAGATGGTCGATCAGGATGATTGCCTGGTCGCGATAGGTCGGGATGTTGCGGGTCGAGACCTTGATCTTGAGCGGATTCTCGGCGCTGTAGCCCAGCTCGCTCATGATCTTGCGGCCTTCCGCGCGCGCTTTCTCGTGATCCGCGCCGTAGCCTGGAACAGTAGCGAGGAATTCGGCTGGCATGCCCCACAAGCCCTCGGGAGGCGGCAGCATCGAGCCGCCTTGCCGATTGGTCCCTTGGCCGATGATGTGGGTGAAGGAATCGCGGTCAATCGATAGCACCATGGCCTTGCGGATGCGGGGATCGTCGAACGGTGGCTTGTCGCGATTGACCAGAAGATTTGCCTGGGTGTTTGTCGGCAGCATCTCGCAGACGGCCCACGGCGCCTGGAGCATGAGATCCTTCAGCGCGGGCGCCGCGAACTGGGCCGTGAAAGTGAGGTCGAACTTGCCCGCGATGAAGGCCAGAGCCGAGGTCGCGCGGCTGGGAATAATTGAAAATTCTATGGCGTCGAGGTAGGGCCTGCCCGGCTTCCAGTAATCCTGGTTCTTGACGAGCTTGATGCCCTCGTTCTGCTTCAGTTCGACGAACTTAAATGGTCCAGTGCCGATCGGTTTGGTACGCATCTGCTGCGCCGAGGTATGGCACGGATAGACCGGTGAGAAGGCGCCCGCCAGCATGGTGAGCAGCGACGGTTGCGGCCGTCCGAGATGGAAGGTGACCTCTTTGTCGCCGTTGACTGTGATTTCCTTCAGATTGAAATACCAGGTCCTGCGCGGGTTCTTGCGGAGCTTGGAGTCCGTCGAGATCAACATGTCCCAAGTGCACTTCACGTCGCCGCTGGAGAAGGGCTTGCCGTCGTGCCACTTGACCCCGTCGCGAAGCTGAAAGGTGAGTTTAGTGCCGTCGTCGTTCCACTTCCAGGACGTGGCGAGATCGGCAACGATATGGTCCGGGGCGTTCTGCTTGGTCTTGGGATCGAAGACCACAAGATTATTGTAGACCGACATGAACGGCATGACGGTCGAGATCGTCGCTTCCTCATGGATCGAGGCACTGGGAGGATTGTCGCGATGAGTGACGCGAAGCGTGCCGCCGGATTTCTGCGCCCAGGCGGCCGGGGCCGCGGTGAGGGCCAGTATGGCCGCGACCAGCGGCAACATCAGATTTTTCATCCTTATGTCTCCTCCTCTTGTTTGTGATGACGTTAGCACTTCCCTGTGCCTAGTGGATACGGCCACGCGGTTACCCGGCGTCTTGCAGCCATGGGCATCCGGGATCACCCGACGGCGCCGTGCTCACCTTGGCAGAACGGGCAACCATCTGCGATATCACGAGAGCATCGCCAATCTGACACCGGCCGATGTCTACTTCGGGCGTGACCAGACCATTCTCCTGGAAAGAGAAAGGATCAAACGAAGACCATCGAAAACCGATGCTTGAACTACAGACGTATCGCCGCATACATCAATCAACAGATGTGCCAGCGCCGCTCTTCTACATAGACTCGATCTGTCTCAAATTATCTGACGACGAACAGCCTTGGTTAATGACATCCGAATCATAAGACGGTAGATCAGTTAGCGGCGCCACGAATTGATCGCAGGCCGGGGAATACCCAGCGTGTCCCGCAGCGTTGTTCCAGGATACTCGCGTCGGAAAACGCCGCGTCGTTGCAACTCCGGTACTACCAGGCGGGCGAAATCCTCGTAGCTGCCGGGGACCGTAGTCGCCGAGAGAACAAAGCCGTCGCACGCCGTTTCGAACCACTCCTGCATCTCATCGGCGACCTGTGTTGGCGTACCCACGAAGATCGGCCCCTCATTTATAGTTCCGCGTCCCGACGCTTCGACGAAGTCGCGAACCGACGGGTTTTTTTTGCCGCTCTTTGCGATGACCCGGTCACGAAGGCTATGCCAGGAGACAGAGGCAAGCTCCTGATCGGAAAAGGGCTCTTCATAAGGCCGTTTGGCGAAGTCGACGTTGAGCACCTCACAAAGAAGGGCCAGCGCGTCGATCGGCTTCGCCAGCGATGCGGTCAAGGCTCGCTGGTCCTCGGCCTGGCTGGCGGTTTCGGCGACTATCACTTTGACAGCAGGCGCTACTGTCACGTGCGCCGAATTTCGTCCGGCCTTTTCGATCTCCGACTTGAGAAAGGCATACTGCTTGCGGCCAACCTCTAGCGACGGGTAGGAAGCGAAGACAGCTTCGGCCCATCGCGCCGCGAACGCCATGCCCCGCCCACTCTGTCCGGCCTGAAGAAGGACGGGATGGCCCTGCCGGGATCGGGGTACAGGCAACGGCCCCTTCGATCGGAAAAACTTTCCTTTATGGGCCAACCTGTGAACCTTATCGGGGTCAGCAAACCGACCGGTCAGCTTGTCAACGATCAGCGCGTCGTCTTCCCAGCTGTCCCATAAACCGGTGACGACCTCCATAAACTCGTCGGCACGGTCATATCGAAGATCGTGCTCTAGATGCTCCTCATAACCGAAGTTCTCGGCCTCCGAGTCGTTGAGGGATGTCACGATATTCCAGGCCACGCGGCCGCCCGTCATGAGGTCGAGCGTTCCATACAGGCGCGCGACGTGGAAGGGCTCGTAGTAGGTCGTGGAATAGGTCGCTCCAAGACCGAGCCGCGACGTCGCTGCCGCCATCGCCATCAGCACCACCGAGGGATCGAGCTTCACTGCCCGCACTCCGTGAGCCACCGTCTCGCGATGATCGTCGCCGTAGATGTCCGGCATCGCCAACCGATCGTCAAAGAACGCCATGTCAAACTTTGCGTCCTCGAGCGTGCGTGCGATGCGCTGATAGTATTCGGGCGACAGAAAGTCGGTCATCGATGCAGGATGGCGCCACGAACCCACATAATTGGAGCAGTTCTGAGCCTGCATGAAGGCGATGAGGCTCATCTGCCTGGCGGATCTGTTCATATGGCTCTCCTGAGCAATGTCACAATCATCGTCGTCGAAATCAGTCGCCGGCGTTCGGTTCACCAACCGCGCCAGACGGTTCAGCTTCGATCCACCAACATCAGGATGCGATCGACCGTCTTCATAGTCGCCGCCTCAATCAGGCGCCCATCGAGTTGAGCAGAACCCGTGCCCGACGCACGCGCCTCATGCAGGGCCTTCCTGACCGTGAGGGCCCAAGTCACATCTTCCGCCGTCGGCAGGAAGGTGGCGTTGATGCCGTCGATCAAGGCTGGGTGGATGGCCCATTTGGCCTGGTAGCCCAGCGAACGCGCACGCCGATTGGAGACGTCAGCGCCAAGCTTGTCATTGAAGTCGGCAAAAGGCCCATCGACCGGAATGATGCCGAAGGCATGGCAAGCATTGGCTATGCGCGCCATCGCGTAGTGGTGGCTATCGTTCCAGTGTGTCTGGCGATTCTCATCTCCGCGCTCACCTGTCAGGACAACGTATTCACTGCTGCCGGCGCTACGCGCTCGCCCGTAGAGACCCAGGCTCATGGCGAAATCGCCGGCACCGAACGTCACCGAAATCAGACGTCTGGCCCCCTCGACAATCTGCTCGACCCGGGCGAGACCGATCGCGGTCTCTATCAGGATGTGAAGCTCGAGCGGGCGCTCTCTCGGCCGTTCGCGGTCGAGTGCGTCGAGGGTCTGCTCGACGAATCGCAATTCGTCGAGCGAACAGATCTTGGGCACCATGAACCCATCGAGTTGGGGACAGTCTCCTCCCAGTTCGACGAGGTCACGAAAACCCCATTCGGTGTCCATGGCGTTGACACGCACCAGCAGGCGCTTTCCATGCCAATCCAAGGTGCCGATAGAGTGCCCGGCGGTCTGCCGGGCCGCGATCTTCTGATCGGCAAACACCGAGTCCTCAAGGTCGAGGAACAAGGCGTCAACAATGCTTTTCGCGCCCTTCTCAAAGAAAGCCGGCCGGTTGGCCGGAACCGACAAGAGGCTCCGCATTCGGCGCAAGTCGGGGCGAGAGGGGTATGTCGACATGTTACGGCTTGAGCCAGATTTCGGAGACGTCGCCCAGCCAGTTGTGAACCGGCACAACGGGATAGTTTTGCACCTTGGTAGCGAATGGCAGAAGTCGCACGGTGCGGAACACCGGCATGGTAAAGATTTGCTCGACGATATAGTTCTCAAGCACATTCACCGCCTGCGTACGCTTGGCCGGATCGAATTCCAGCTTTTGTGCCTGAAATAACTGCTCGATCTTCGGATCACTGAAACCGGTCGGATTGTTGAAGCTGGTATCCGACGACAGAAAGCGCGCCATGACGAACGACGGGTCCTCGCCCCAGTCACCCGTAACGTCGACGATCACGCTAAAGTTTCCACTGGTCCGCCGCTGCGCCCAGTTCGCGGTATCCACGACCTGCTGATCGACCGTCACGCCGATCTGACGCCACTGGTCTATCAAATAGAGCGCAAACGGCGCGTACGGCATGTCAGGACCGCGATTGATCAGGGTGAATTTTAGGTTTGGCACTCCAGCTTCGGCGAGCAGGCGCCGTGCCTCGGCGCGCGCCGCCTTGATGTCCCGTCCAAAGCCCGGCAGCTTCTCGAGCTGCGCCTTCGGCAGTGCGTCAGGTGCACCAGGCCGCTGGAAGGAACTGACATACTTCAGAGTCGAGATGCGCGACATCGGCTCGATGCCGCCCCACCGATCGACGGCCAGGGTCAGCGCCCGGCGGACACGGATATCGTCGTAAGGTTTGACCTTGGTATTAAAAGACACCATGAACAGGCCCATGCCCTCAGCTTGCTCGAAGCGAATATTCGCCCCGCGGCTGGCCTGGATGCGCTGCTGGTCAGCCGGCGTAACTCCGCGGAACTCGGCGTCGATCTGGCCGCCGGCGAGCGCGTTGATCAGCGCCGTGCTCGACAGCGCGATCGCCTTGAAGCCGTCGAGATAGGGCAAGCCCGGTCGGAAATACCCGTCGAACCGCTTGCCGGTCCAATGCGAGCCCGACACATGCTCCACCAGTTGGAAGGGTCCCGTACCCATTACCGTCTTTTCGGGATACTTAGGGTCCTCTTTGAGCTTCGCTGCGGAGTAAATACAGGCCCAGGGGCTGCCGAAGATCGACAGCATGCCGGAATTGGGCGCACTCATTTTAAAGACTACAGTGTCCTTGTCCGGGGCCTCGACCGATTTCAAATCGGCATACATCGAGCGCCACGCCGAGACGACGCCGGCCGGCGGATCGATGATGCGTTGGAAGCTCGCCCGCACATCTTCAGACGTGAGCGCCGTGCCGTCATGGAACTTCACATTGTCATGGAGTTTGAACGTATAGGTCAGGTGATCGGGCGAAATGGTCCAACTCTTGGCGAGGTCACCGATGGTGTTGGGATAATTCCTGTTGTCAGTTTTCATCAACGTAGAGTAGTGCGGCCCGAGATGATGAGTGACCGCAAAGCTGTTGCCAGCGTGGCAGTCGAGAGTATGCGGGCCGCCGGCTACGCCGTAATTGAGGATGCCGCCGCGTACCGGCTTGGCATCCTGCGCCATAGCGCCCTGCGTCGTGAGAAATGCCAACGCCAGGGCGCCAGCCGACGCCCAAATCGACTTCGTCATGTTTTCCTCCCTATTCCTTGTTGCGTAGTTGCTCTCACCTCAGGCGCGCCTTGGGATCGAGCCAATCGCGCAAGCTGTCTCCCAAGAGATTGAAAGAAAAGACCGCTAGACTGATGGCCAGGCCCGGGAAGATGATCATCCACGGTGCCTGCCGGTAGAAGTCGACGGCATTACCCGCCAGCATCAATCCCCACGCCGGCGACGGCTCGGTGACGCCCAGTCCGAGAAAAGACAGCGACGCTTCAAGCAAGATCGCTTGCGCGATGAAAGCCGTCAGCATGATCAGGTAAGGTGCCATCAAGTTCGGCGCCATGTGGCGGAAGATGATCCGCCGCGTGCTGTAACCCGCGACGCGTGCAGCATCGACATAGGCCATCTCGCGGATGGAGAGAGCAGACGACCGCACGACCCGCGCCACCTGGGGCACGATGGGGATCGAGATGGCCAGAATCAGGTTAAAATCGAACCCCAGGACCAAATTACGGCCAAGCATGGCCACGACGACCAACGCGAGAACGATAATGGGCAGAGACAGAAAGATATCGACGACCCGCTGGATCAGAAGGTCGACAACACCCCCGAAATAGGCCGAGACCACGCCGATGATGGCTCCCAGCGTGCTGCCGATCAGCGCTGACACCAGCCCCATGACAATGGCCGTTCGAGCGCCGTACAGGATGCGGCTCAGGATATCGCGGCCGAAATTGTCGGTACCGAGAGGATGCTCCCAGCTTGGCGGCGCCAGCATGTCGCTGAAGCTGATAGCCACCGGATTGTAGGGCGCGATAAGGGGTGCCAAGGCACCGGCGATAGCCATGACCAGCGCTGTGACCAGTCCGGCGGCACCAAGCGGCTGCGTGGTCGCGAACTGCATCATCTTGCGCCAGCCCGTGGGCCGGGCCCTGGATGGCACGCTCACACTGGTAGTTATTGCCCCAAGCTTCATCGGCCGATCCCTACCGGTACCGGATGCGCGGATCTATTGCTGCGTAGAGCAGGTCGACCGCCAGATTGGTGAAAACGAAGACCGCAGCAATGAACATCACGATATTTTGCACAAGGACGAAATCGCGATGGGCAACTGCCTGGACGAACAGCTGTCCGATGCCGTTGAGGTTGAAGACCTGTTCGGTAACGACCAGCCCACCCATCAGGAAGGCAAATTCAAGCCCGATCACCGTGATCGCTGGCAGCATGGCGTTCTTCATCGCATGACGGATGATGATCACCTTTTCGGCTAGCCCCTTCGCCCTCGCTGTTCGAATATAGTCTTCCTTCATCACTTCGATGACCGACGAACGCACCATGCGCGCGACGACCGCTGCATAGCGAATGCCGACCACGAGAGCAGGCCATATCAGTTGCGACAGGTTGGCGATTGGGTCGACGTGGAACGGCGTATAGATCACCGGCGGCAGCCAGTTGAAAAGCCACAGCAAGAGCAGGATCATCACCATGCCAAACCAGAAGGCCGGCACTGCCAGGCCTACCAGCGAGAAGATGCGCAACAGGTAGTCGATCGGCGAATCGCGATAGAGAGCGCTCAGCGTGCCCATTGGCACTGCAATCAATGTGGCGATCAGCGCACCCATGACGGCGACCTGAATAGACAACGGCAGACGAACGCTCATCTCGTCGACCACTGGCTTTCCGGTCCACATCGACAGCCCGGGATCGAGCCTGGTTAGGCCGGCGATCCATGACGTGAATTGCTCAGGCAGCGGCTTGTCGAGCCCGAGGCGGCGGCGCTCTGCATCAATCACGTCCTGCGTGACTGACGCGCCGTCACCCCGCAGCTTGACCTCGATTACATCGCCCGGAACCACGCGCAGCATGAAGAAAATCAGCACTGCCGCGCCCAGGAGCGTCGGGATCGTCATCAGCAGCCGCTTTGCTACATAGGTCAGCACGGCTCAACCTTTATGCAAGCGACATAGTGGCCGTCCGCGATCTGGCGTAACGCGGGGACCGCCTGGCTACATTCAACCGTCGCCATGGGGCAACGGGTCGAGAAGACACAGCCTTTGGGTTGATTGATCGGCGACGGCAGCTCACCCTTGGCGACACGTGGCCGCCGCCCGCGCTCGATCACCGGATCTGGCACCGGGGCCGCATCCAACAGTAGCTGCGTATAGGGATGCCGGGGATTGCGATAGAGTTCGTCGCGATCAGCCAATTCCATGATCCGGCCGAGATACATGACCGCTACGCGGTGAGAAATGTGCCGCACCACGGCGAGATCGTGGGCGATGAACAGATAGGTAAGCCCAAGCCTTTGCTGCAACTCGTCCAGCAGATTGATGATCTGGCCTTGGATGGATACATCGAGCGCAGAAACCGGTTCGTCGCAGACGATGATGCTGGGCTTGAGCGCCAGCGCGCGCGCAATGCCGACGCGCTGCCGTTGGCCACCCGACAGTTCGTGTGGATAGCGTTCGGCCATGTAGGGCATGAGGCCCACTTGGCCGAGAAGCTCTTGCACGCGAGCCTCGATGCGCTGGGCGTCGGGCTCGAATTTGTAGACCGCCAACGGCTCGCCGATGATCTCGCTCACCGACATGCGCGGATTGAGCGACGAGAAGGGATCCTGGAAAATGACCTGCGTCCGCCGGCGCACCTCGCGGGCACGCTTGTCGGCAATGTTCTGGCCATCAATGATGATCGAGCCGGCGGTCACCGCGTCGAGATTGAGGATAGCGCGCCCGATCGTGCTCTTGCCGCAGCCGCTCTCGCCCACGAGGCCCAGCGTTTCACCCTGGCGAATGTCGAAGCTCACGCCGTCGACCGCCTTCACCGTTGCCGCACCGCTGAACCAGCCACGACCGGCCGAAACCTTAAAATGCCGCTTCAACTCTTGAACGGTAACGCGCACCGGTGCAGTTGCCGGCCCAATGGAGAGGAGCGCATCCGTGGCGGTGGCCCTTGCCTGCAAGGCGCCCGTAACCAACTCCCCCGCCCGCCAACACGCGGACAAATGTCCGGGCTCGACGGCGACCAGTGATGGATCGTGATCACACTTGTCAACTCGATGGGGACAGCGGGGAGCGAAGCGGCATCCCGCAGGCAACGCCATCAAGTCGGGTGGCATGCCTTCGATCGTCGACAGCCTACCCTGCCGCGGCCGGTCGAGCCGTGGTATCGAATCGATCAATCCGACGGTATAGGGATGCGACGATCTCGCAAAAATGGCGTCGGCGTCGCCGCGCTCGACCAGCCGTGCGGCATACATGACATTCACTGAATCGGCATAGCGGGCGACGATGCCGAGATTGTGCGTGATGATGATTAGCGCAATGTTCAGCCGACGCGACAGGTCCCGCATAAGTTCGAGGATCTGTGCCTGGATGGTCACATCCAGCGCCGTGGTCGGCTCGTCGGCGATGATGAGTTTTGGATTGCACGCCAGGCCCATCGCGATCATGACGCGCTGGCGCATGCCGCCCGACAGATGATGTGGATACTGTTCCAGGCGCCGTTCCGGATCGGTCAAACCGACCATCGTCAGCAAGTCGATCGAGCGGGCCCGGGCTGCCTGCTTGTTCATGCCCAGATGGGCGATCAGCGGTTCCATTAACTGCTCTCCGATGCTCAGCACCGGATTGAGCGATGTCATCGGCTCCTGGAAGATCATCGAGATGTCGCGGCCGCGACGCTCCCGCATCTCGGCTTCCGACAGCTTCAGAAGATCGACGCCGTCGAACAGTACCTCTCCCTTCACCACTCGGCCTGCCGGCCGCGCGAGCAACCGCATCAGGGCCAGCGCCGTAGCCGACTTACCGCATCCGCTCTCGCCGACCAGCGCGAGGATCTGGCCCTGACGAACCGAGAACGAGACCCCTTCGACAGCGCGCGTAACGCCACCGGCCTGAACGAAATGCACATGCAGATCGTTCACGGTCAGGAGCGCCCGCCCTGGAGACGGCGGCCCGACCGGAACCAGCCCAGGCGACGCCGACTTCTCCATGCGAAGAGTGTTGGGTGCGATCATGTCGGATGGCTATCGGATCGCTAGATGACGCCGCTCTTCTGGAGGTCGGCGATCTCGGCTTCACTCAGGCCGAGCTGATCGCGATAGATTTCCATGTTGTGTTCGCCGAACTTAGCGCCCAGCCATTTGATCTCTCCCGGCGTCTCAGAGAGGTGCGGAATTACGTTGGCTACCGTGACAGGCCCCTCGCCCGGGACGACGATCTCGACAAAGTTCTTGCGCGCCAGAAAATGCGGATCGGTATAGATGTCGGCAACATTGTTGATTGGGCCGATCGGCACCTCGAGCTTGAGGCAATGCGCCAGCAAATCGTCACGATCCATCGAGCGGCAGAATTCCGACACGATGGCATTCACCTCATCGCGCCCCTTTATGCGCTGCGCCATCTTCTCGTAGCGCTCAGGCGCGAGCAGGTCCTCGCGATTCATGGCTTTGCACATGCGCTGCCACATCTTGTTGTCGGTACAGGCAAGCGCGATCCACTGATCGTCCTTGGTCTGGTAGTGGCTGTGCGGTACGTGGTTTGTCGTATCCGCTCCAAGGCGCTGGCGGATGAAGCCGTTCTTGGCGTAGGCCGAGATCATCTCATCCAGCATCCGGAACACGCCCTCATAGAGGCCGATATCGACGTACTGGCCGACGCCATAGCGGTTGCGAGCGGTGTAGGCGAGCAACGCGCCCAAGGCACCATAGACCCCGGTTATGTAGTCGCCCAACGACGTCGATCCCGGCATCACGGGCCGACCATCCGGTTCGCCCGCCAAGTAGGAGAGACCGGCAAAAGCGTGCGCGATGCGCGCAAAGCCGGGGCGATCGATATAGGGGCCTGTCTGGCCGTAGGCCGTGACGCGGACGAGGATGAGGTCCGGATTAATCTCCTTGAGGACGTCGTAGCCCAATCCCCAACGCTCCAGCGTGCCGGGCATGAAGTTCTCGACGACGATATCCATGTCTGCGATCAGGCGCTTTGCAAGCTCCTTGCCCTTAGGCGTGCGTAGATCCAGCGTGATGCACTTCTTGTTGCGCTGTTCTGAAAGCCACACCATCGACGACCCGGCGCCTGTCATGGTGCCATGCTGGCGGCTCGAGCCACCCGTGCCAGGCAATTCGACCTTGATCACGTCAGCGCCAAATTCGCCTAGGATTGTCGATACGAAGGGCCCGGCGAGCATCGTCGCCAGGTCCAGGATCTTTACACCCGCCATCGGCTTGAGAGCTTGCTTCTTCTGCTGGTCGTTCGCCTGCTCGCTCATGTCTTCCTCTTTTCAAAATGCACTGCACTTCGGGGATACTGCCTGAGCATCTGTGAGCCGGGCGTCGGTTCGGCGCCGCGACCGCAGGTGATATTTGTGTGGTTCCGAGTGAGTGCGTTTCCTTGTTCCCGCTTTTCAAGCTCCGGGATTACGGACACTGTAGAAAGGAATTCAGTCCCTAATAATTTATAAATGCCTGTTTATTTATAGCCGTAGAATATAAATCGATAAGAGAATATTTGTCGCTTCGACAAGGTCAGGGTGCCCAACCGGACGCTCTTTCCCGGATCGTCCCACGGACGAAGCGAGCGAAGGATCTTGCTGTCGCAGACATCGGCTTGTCACGCATCGTGACGATGCCGTAATGCCGAACAAGTCGAAAACCTTTGATCTGCACCATGCCAACGGTGCCACGTTGGTCGCGTGAAATAAGAGTACGCGGTACGAATGTGACACCCATGCCGGCCGCGACCATACCGATGACGGTGCTTATATTGCTGACATCGTTCATCTGCACCATCGGCTCTAATCGCAAGTCGCGCTTCACGAATTCTGCTGCGAAAACATCGCGTAAGGCGCGATAGAAGTCAGGAATCAGAAGCGGATACTTGACGATATCTTCGAACAAAACCTCCTTCTTAGCCAGCAGCGGATGCTTGAGTGGTGTAACCACTGCGCATTCCTCGATCGTAAGCGACTCGAACTTGAATTCAGGATGATTCCCATCGAGCACCATGATCGCCATATCAGCCGTTCCATCGGCAAGCTCTGCCAGCGCTCGCCCGGCAGGTAGATCGTGCAACTTGACCTCGGTCTGACTGTGCGACTGGATATAGCGCCTAATGATAGGCAGCAGGACGACAGCAGACAGCATTGGGGGTGCCGCAATTGTCACTCTGCGCTTCTTTATCTCCGCCTCGCTACGAAATGCATCCAGCAAGATGCGTAGGTCGCGCAGGGTTGCATTGCCTGTAGTCTGCAGGCGTTCACCAGCGTCCGTAAGAGCGATGCGTCGTGTGGTGCGCGAGAATAGCGCCATCCCCAGCATATCTTCGAGTCGCTGCACGCGGCTCGTGACAGACGGCTGGGATAGTCCGAGCATTTCGGCGGCACGACTGAAACTGCCGGACTCCGCAACGGCAAGGAAGGTTTCGAGCTCTTCGAGCTTGAACTTCAATCGGGGCAGCGTCTTAACAGGCAGCACGATCGAAAGCCTCTTGTCTCGCATGGCGTTTCCCCAGGATCGATATCCAGAACGTCACCGAACAAAGCAGGCTTCGCCCAAGCGGACAATCGGCTTGGTCCTACGGGGGCTTACTTCTTTGCTTCTATCTCCGATCCAGCGCCGCCATTGATGTAATAGAGAAGAGCAAACAGCCATCTACAGGAGCTATCGCCGAAAGTTGGAGACGGCCTGATCTGTCATCAAAAAACTGGCTCTTCCGGGAATCGAGTGGGTGATTTTGGGGGATCATAGGGCGGGCAGCATGCAGGTGAGGACCTTGAGACGGAGATATTCTTCGTCACGCAATCCGTAGGCTCGTCGCTGCAGGACGCGGATCTTGTTGTTGA
>CAMDOT010000177.1 GCA_945903635.1 Rhizobium sp. Q54
GGTGTCCGATCGTCCCCTTGAGCGACCCCCGCGGCCGCTTGCCCGGGGCCGCACGAAATGCACGCGACAGTGCCGCGAATTCCACCGGATCGCCGATCGGCGAGCCCGAGGCCTGCGCCTCCACATAATCGATGTCGGATGCACTCACCCGGGCATCGGCGAGCGCTATCTCGGCCAGCTCGGCCTCGGCGGCGGGGTTGGGGATCATGTAGCCGCTGGTCCGGCCGCTGGTATTGACGCCGCCGCCGAGGATGATGGCGCGGATGCGATCGCCGTCACGCTCGGCGTCGGAGAGCCGCTTCAGCACCACCGCGCCCACCCCCTCACCCTCGACGAAGCCGTCGGCGTCGGCGGCGAACGGCCGGCCGTTTCCGGTCGGCGACAGCAGGCCCATCCGCGCCATCGCCACCTGGCTCTGCGGATGCAGGATCAGATGGGCGCCGCCGGCGATCGCCGCGTCGACGCGCCCGGCGAGAAGGTGCTCGCACGCCATCCGCACCGCGACCAGCGAGGCGGAGCATGCGGTGTCGACCGCCAGGCTCGGACCGCGGAAGTCGAGCAGGAACGACAGCCGGTTGGCGATCGACCACGCAGCACTGCCCGCCAGTCCGGGACCGCCCCGGGCGAAGTCGATGGTGCCGTAGCGCTGATAGTCCGAGCGCATGGCGCCGGCGAACACACCGACCCGGCGCGCGGCGCCGCCGAGGCGCCTCGGCGTCGTGCCGGCATCCTCGATCGCCGCCCAGGCGACTTCGAGGAACAACCGCTCCTGGGGATCCATGGCGGCGGCCTCGGCCGGCGCGATCTGGAAGAACAGGGGGTCGAAGCGGTCGACGTCATCGATCAGACCCGCCCGGCCGGCGCCGGCACCCTGCCAGTCGCCACGCGCGGCCGGAGCCTCGGCAATCGCGGAGGCGCCGGTCGACAGCGTGCGCCAGAACGTTTCGGAATCGCGGCCCCCCGGATAGCGGCCGGACAGCCCGACGATAGCGATCGGCTCGCGACCGGCGACAGCGGGCCGCGACGGCACCGGCAGCGCAGGAGCGGACGACACCGCCGGCTCGGGAGCCGGCGGCGGCGGCGCGGACGGTTCGGCGGACCCCAGCACGGCGGCGACCTCCGCCGGCTTTTCGCGCATCAGCACCTCGGCGAGACCGTCAAGCGAGACACCCTCGAACAACAAGGGCGTGGCCAACGGACCGATCGACTTCTCCAGCCTCGCCCGGATGTCCATTGCCACCAGGGAGTCGACGCCGTAGCGATCGTAGCTCTCCGCCGGATCGATCTCGTTCGGCTCCAGCTTGAGCGTCTCGGCGAACACGAGGGTCAGCCACGCCGACAGCGCAACTTTATCGGCGGGGGCACTCGCTGCCTTCGCCCTGCCGCTCGCACCGCCCTGGACCGGAGCAAGCGGCACGGGCGTCGGCGCGGCACGGCGCACGGGCAACCAGCCATCGCTGACCGCCATCACCACGGACTGTCCGCCACCGGGCCCGCCGATAGCGGCATCGTGGAATCCGGCACGCCAAAGCGCGCCACGCCAGCCATCGCCATCGAGCAGCGGTGAATGCGCCAGCCGGCCGCCCGCGTCGGCGAACGCCCACCAGCCCTCGGTCAAGCCGAAGGTCAGCGTCGCCAGGTCGGAGCTGGCCGTCATTTCGTTCAGCAGCAGCACACCGCCCCGCTTCAGCAGCCGCTTGGCATGGTCGACGACGGCGGCGAGGTCGCGCCCGGCATGCAGCACGTTGGACGCGATCACGAGGTCGAAGCCGCCGGCGGCAAATCCCTGGGGTACCGGATCGGCGTCGATGTCGAGGAGCGCATAGCGCAGATCCGACCGGCCCGGGAACAGCCGGCGGCCATGATCGAGGAAGCGCGGAGAGACGTCGGTGTAGGTGTAGGTGAAGGTCGCACCGGCGCGGCCGAGCGCCGCGACCAGTCCGACCGTCGCCCCGCCGGTCCCGGCACCGATCTCCAGGATCTGGAGCGGACCGGTGGCGCCCTTGGCGAAGGCGGCCCCGGCCTCGGCCAGGAGCGCGTTGTAGATGTCGGACGACGGATTGTCGCGATAGACCGCCTCGACCAGATGCGCCGAGCCGCCGGGGAACATCACCTCGACATAGGAGCGCCGCCCCGTCAGCACGTCGGCGAGGCCAGCGAGGCAGGCATCGAGCAGCGCCAGATGCGCCGCCAACTGCGAAACCGCTGGTCGCGCCGGCGTCCCCTCGACCGGCAAGAGCTCGATCTCAGCGATTCCATCGCGCAGCTTCAGCGCGCCGGAACGCGCCAGCATGTCGAGCAGCGCCGCGAACAGGCGACGATACCCCGGCATCACCCGCGCCCGCTCTGCCAGCGCCTCGACGGCATGACGGCCGGGCACCAGCAAACCGCCTTCGCTGAAGGCGTGCAGCAAACGGCGACGGGCATAGACCTCGATTGTCTCGATCTCGGCCGCGGCCGCGCGCAACGCCGCACTGGGCTCCGCGGCCGGTACCGACAGCGCATGCGCCGCGGCGTCGGCATCGCCGATGCTCGTCTCTGCCGTCAGAGTCAGCCGACGTGCCAGCTCGGCCTCGACCTTCGCCCGTCCGGCCGCGGCAAATCGCATGACGACGGCCTGGGTCACGCCGGCGCCGAGCAGCCGGCAGAACAGGTCGAGCCCCTCCTCGGTGGTCATCGGATCGACTCCGGCCGCCACCGCACGCTGACGATACTCGTCGCTGGCGACGATGCCGGTCTCGCCCCAGAACCCCCAGTCGATCACAAAAGCAGGGACGCCGGCCGCGTGGCCCCAGGCGATCGCCCAGGCGTCGAGGAAGGTGCAGCCCGCGGCGTAGTTCGCCTGACCCGGATTGCAGGTAAACGCGTTGCTCGAGGAGAAGACGGCGAGGAAATCCGGCGTGCGCCCCTTCAGCGCCGTGGCCAGCGCCGCTGCCACCCGCGACTTGGCATGCAGCGCGGCGCCTAGTTTCGCTTCATCCATCGCCTCGATGCGGCAATCGGCGAGCACGATGGCAGCGTGGATCACGCCATGGATCGTCCCCCACTCCGCCTCGACCGCCCGCACGACCCGGGCGAGATCGGCGGGCACGCGCGCATCGGCCTTGTAGTAGCGCGCCGCGCCGCCGGCTGCCTCGACCGCGACGATGGCCACGGCGATGTCGTCATCAGCCGCGCGCCGGCCGACCCAGGCGAGGCGGACACCGTGGCGACGGGCCAAGTCGAGGCTGAGCGCGCGGCCGATACCGCCGGCGCCACCGATGACGAGATAGACGCCGCGCTGGCGCAGCCGGCCGCCCACATCCGGCAACGCGAGCATGGCGAAGCGGCGGGCGAAGCGGTGGCCGGCGCGATAGGCGAGGTCGACATTGTCCGGCATGCCCGGTTCGGCCAGCAGCATGTTGAGATGGCGACGGGCGGCGTAGCGACTCTCCGCACCCGTGGTCGGCAGATCGACCACGACGGGATCCAGCGCCGGATGCTCGCGCGCCAACGTCCGCGCGAAGCCCGACATCGCGGCGTAGCCCGGGAGAACCCGATCGTCCGGACCCACGGCCTGCGCGCCGCGGGTCAGCACCCGCAGCCGCCGCGGCTGTCCCGCCGCGATCAGATACCGAGAAAGCGCCAGCAGGCGCACCACCCCGGCCTTCTCGGCATCGGCGATGGCGGCCAGGCCGTCCGCAACCTCGCCCGCGCCCCACCCGCAGAACACGACGGTCGTAGCGTCACCGACAGCGTCGGCGAGCGGCATCTCGAGCCCGGCCGCCCAGGCCTTACGTCCCGACGCCGTGGCGGCCGCGACCAGCGCGCCGGCCCAGCCGGCTGCCGCCGGTCCATGCAAGACCGCGATCGACCCGGTGTCGTAGGCGCCACCCGGCGGCGGCGCCGGCGCCCATTCCGGTGCCAGCACGAAAGTGCGCGGGCCCTGGGTAGGTGCCGCCGCGCGCAACCCGTCGATGCGGGCGAGCACGCCGCCCTCGGCGTCAGTGAGCACGACATCGGCGGCGAGCGTCCCGCCGGCACTGGCGGGATGCAGCGTGAGCAAGGCCCAGACTGCCGACGCGGCCGCCGGGCCGATCAGGGCGCGGTCGAGCGAGGCCGGCATCATCAGCGTCGCCGCGCCGCCGTCGGCGATAGCGAAGGCCGCCAGGGCATGAAGCGCCGCGTCGAGATGGCCGACCTTTTCGGCATCCAGCGGACCGGCCGCGATGCTGGCCGGGCGAAGCCGGACCAGCGCACGGCCGGCGCCCACGCGCGCCGACTCGACCCGATGGAATGACGGGCCGTAGGCGATCCCCGCCGCCTGAAGGAAGCGGTAGACCGCATCGGCCGACACCTCCGTCGGCAGCGCCGCCGCCAGCGCCGACGGATCGAGGCGCTCTGATGGCGGCGTTCCCGTTCGCACCGTGGCCCGCACCAGCGGTGCTCCGCCGTCGCGGTCGGCAAGGGTAAAGGCGCCGGCATCATCCCGCTTCGCGATCAGCCGGCGCTCACCCGTCACCTCGATCGGCGCCAGCCAGGCCAGGCCCGATACTTCGGCCCAGCCCTGGCCGGCATGACCTGCCGCCAGCAGCAGTGAGGCCACTCCCGGCAGGAGTGGCCGGCCGCTAACCACGTGTCCTGCAATCACCTCGTCGTCGCGCCTGATGACCAGATCCGGCGCTGGTTCGACGACCGACAGCACCGGCGGCATCGTGGGTTCGATCCAGAAGCGCCGCCGTTCGAACGGATAGCCCGGCAGCGACACGACGCGTCCTTGCGGCAGGTCGCTCCAGTCCGCCGCCTGTCCGGCCACGAAGGCGCGCACCGCGGCAACGAGGCCGGCGGGCAGTGCCCCTTCACCGATTACCGGCGCGGTGCCGTCGGCCAGCGCTCGCAACATCGGCACCACCGATGCCACATCGGCTGCCGCCAGCACGGCACGTGCCTTGAACGCGGTGCGCCGGCGGGCCAGCGTATGGGCGAGGTCGCGGATCGAGGGCGCCCCGGCATCACCCAGCCGGTCCGCCAATAATCCGGCCCAGCGCCGGAGCGCCGGATCAGACGGCGCCGACAGCGCGATCGGCCACGCCGCCAGCCCGGCACCCCGCAATGCCGCCGGCGACGGCGGCGGCGCCAATACGACATGGGCGTTGGTGCCGCTGAAGCCGAACGAGCTGACCGCCGCCAGCGGCCGCTCCGCCGGCCAGGGCGTCCGCGTCGTCTGCACCCGGAACGGCGTGTCCTCGAAGCGGATATGCGCGTTGGGCCGCGCGAAGAACAGGCTCGGCGGCACCGTGGCGTGGTGCATCGCCAGCAGCGCCTTGATCAACCCGGCCGAGCCGGCCGCCGCCAGCGTATGCCCGATATTGGTCTTGACCGAGCCGATGGCGCAGGGACCGGCGGCACCGGCCGCGGCAAAGGCCTCGGTCAGCGCCGAGATCTCGATCGGATCGCCGAGCCGCGTGCCGGTGCCATGCGCCTCGACATAACCGATCCGGCCGGCATCGATCCCGGCGGAGCGGTAGAGGCTTCCCTCCAGCTTGGCCTGCGAAGCGGCGCTGGGCGCGGTGATAGAGCTGGTGCGGCCGTCCTGGTTCACCGCCGATCCGGCGATGACGCCATAGATGCGGTCACCATCGGCAAGCGCCTGGTCGAGCCGCTTCAGCACGACGACGCCGACCCCCTCGCCCGGCACGAAGCCGTCGGCGCCGTCGTCGAAGGTCTTGCAGCGGCCGTCGGCGGCGAGCATCCCCGATGCCGCGGTCATCAGATGCATCTGCGGCGTCAGCATCAGCGAGACGCCGCCGGCCAGCGCCAGCGCGCATTCGCCGTCGCGGATCGACCGGGCGGCGTAGTGCACCGCCACCAGGGCGGACGAGCAGGCGGTGTCGAGCGCCAGGCTCGGCCCCTTGAGGTCGAGGAAATAGGCGATGCGGGCCGCAAGGATCGAGGTGGTGTTGCCGAGCAGCATCTGGCCGGAGAGACCGGCGCCGTCGCGCGGCAGCAGATGCACGTAGTCGCCCTGGCCCGCGCCCACGAACACCCCGCAGGACGAGCCGCGGAGCGCATCTCGCGTCAGCCCGGCGTCTTCCAGCGCGTGCCAGGCCTCCTCCAGGAACAGCCGCTGCTGCGGGTCCATGCACTCGGCTTCCTTCGGCGAGATGCCGAAGAACAGCGGGTCGAAACGGTCGACGCCGTCGACGAAGCCGCCCCAGCGGACCGCGGCGCGCTGGCGGTCGTCGGTCAGGACGCCGTCATGCAGCCCCGCCGGCCAGCGCTCGGGCGGGATCTCGGCGATCGAGCAGACGCCGTCCGATAGATTCCGCCAGAAGCCCGCCGCATCCGATGCCCCGGGGAAACGGCAGGCGAGCCCGATGATGGCGACGTCGTGGGTAGTTTCCTTGCGATCAACCGCTTCGCTCCGGGCCGGATCCGGCCGCCGTTGGGCATCGACCGCGCGTTCCTGCGTCTGCGCAGGAGGCACCGCCGCCTGAATGATCGGTTGGGTGCGGTCGACGAGGCTCCGAATGGTGCCAGCCTCGAGTAGAGTCCGCGCCTTCAGCCTGCAGCCATGCGTGCGATTTAGCCGGTAGGCGATCTCTCCGGCCTGGACCAGATCGACGCCGAACGTGGCAAGCGACGCATCCGGATCGACGTCTTCGACCGCCACCGAGAGCACGTCGGCAACGACGGCACGGACGGCATCGACGAGATCGCCCCCAGGTGGGGACGGACGGACGGGAGCCGCCACGACGCCCGGCGCCGGCGGGGCGGCGGAGCGGAGCGCCGGGGCGCCGCCGGCAGCCAGCATCATGGCGAGCGCGTCGAGGTCGGCGCAGCGACCGACGGCATCCAGGCCCGGCCGGAATCCGGCGACAGTCGCGAGCCGATCGAGGATGCCTGCAGCCGCTTCCGGCCCGATGGCGAAGCTGGCAAGCGGTGCCTTGGCATCGATGCTCACGGGCGACCGGCCGAGGGCGGCAGCAACAACCGTGCGTACCGTACTGAGCATTTCAGCCATTCGTCCGTCACGCCCAGCCGCCGGGGCGACCGGGGCGATGACGCTAACTGGCGCCGTCACGCGGCTGGCAACATGCACGGCAAGTGCGGCGAGCGTCGGATGGTCGTAGAGCCGGGCGACCTCAAGGCCGACGCCGAAGCGATCGTTGATCGCCTTGACCACCTCGACGGCGAGGATCGAGTCGAGACCGAGATCGCCGAACCCTGCCGTCTCGTCGACCGCGTCGGGCTCGACGTAGAGCGCGTCAGCGACGATACGACGGATGGCGGCGTGAATGGCCGCCTCATCCAGGTCACTGGCGGTGCTCGACGGCAACTCACGATCCGGCTCAGGAGTTGCGGGCATCGCCGGCGGCGGGCGCAGTGGCATCGGCACAGCAGATCCGGTGACGAAGCCGGCCAGCGCCTCGATCGTGGGATAGTCGTAGAGCCGCGCGGCCTGCAGCGTGGTGCCGAAGATAATGTTGATTTCCCGCGCCAGCTCGACCGCGAGGATCGAGTCGAGGCCGAGATCGGCGAGTCCGGCCGAGATGTCGATGCTGTCGGGCTCGACATAGAGCGCCGCCGCCACCATGGCGCGGAGACGGACGCGCGTGTCGGCATGGTCGGCCACCGATCGCGATGTCGGAGTCGGCGCAATGACAATAGGTGGCGTCGGAGCGACCGTTAGGATTTTCGCCAGCTCGGCGCGCAGTGCGGCGGACGCGGTCACGACTGCACCCGGTCGCCCGCGGAACCAATGTCGCGCGCCCATGAACGGCGTGCCCGGCAACATGACGCGACGACCGCGCGGCACGCCGGCGGCAGCCCATTCGATCGCCGCCCCCCCCACCCAGAGCCGCGCCACACGACCGAGCCGGCCGCCCGCGATCAGCTCGCGAATGAGGTGATCGGTTGCCTCACCCGGCTCCAGCGCCACGCCGTCGCTGGCGACGAACACGTCGCTTGCGACGGCACCACCGGAAAGCATCGCCGCCGCGGCGTCGAGCCGCTGGCCAAGATCCTGGTCGGCACGAAGGACCAGCGCCACACGGTGCGGCAGCGCCGCGCGCCCGACCATCAGCGTCCAGGCGAGATCCATCGACGTCACCTCGCCATCGCGCGCCGCCTCGGCGAAACGCGCCGCCATCGCCGGGAGCCGGTCGGCCGAGCGCGCCGACCACACGATCAGCAGCGGGCCGGAGGATGCCGACGAAGCCGCCGCAGCCGGTGCCTCCTCCAACACGACATGGGCATAGGCGCCGCCGAAGCCGAAGGAGCTGACGCCGGCCCGGCGAGGCGTGCCGCCGCTGCGGCGAGGCCAGGCGATCGCCTTGTCGGCGATGCGCAGCGGACTGCCGGCAAGGTCGATCAGCGGATTGCGTTGGGTGAAATGGATGGTCGGCGGGATCACGCCGTGACGCAGCGCCTGCACCGTCTTGATCAGGCCGGCGATGCCGGCGGCCGGCTCCAGATGCCCGATGTTGGACTTGACCGAGCCGACCGCACAGCTTCCCGCGGCCCCGCCGCCGAGCCGGCGAAACACCAGCTTCAACCCTTCGATCTCGACCGGATCGCCGAGCTGGGTCCCGGTGCCGTGTGCCTCGATCATGCCGAGGCTGGCGGCGGGCACGCCGGAGTCCGCGATGGCGGCGCCGATGACGTCGGCCTCGGCCACGGCGTCGGGCGCGGTGATGGTCTGCGCATGCCCGCCATGGCCGACCGCGGAGCCGCGGATCACCGCCAGCACCGGATCGCCGTCGGCCAGCGCCGCGGCAAGCGGCTTCAGGACGACCGCCGCCACCCCCTCGCCCTTGACGTAACCGTCGGCGCCTGCGTCGAACACCCGGCAGCAGCCATCGGACGACGCGACGCCGAGGCGCTTCACGGTCTCCTCTGCATCGGGGCTGAGCATGAGGCTGACGCCGCCGGCGACCGCGATCTCCGCCTCGCCATGGCGCAGCGCCAGGATGGCGCGATGCACCGCGACCAGGCTGCCGGAACACGCGGTGTCAACCGCCTCGCTCGGGCCGCGGAGATCGAACAGCCAGGAGATGCGGTTGGGCAGCAGGGCCGCGATGTTACCGAGAGCCATCTGCGCCCGTGCCGTCTCGTCGAACGGGACCAGGGCGGCGTATTCATTGACCTGGCTCGCGAAGAACACGCCGACCCGGCGACCGGCCAGCCCCGTGACATCGATCCCGGCGCTCTCGAAGGCGTTCCAGGTCGCCTCCACGACGAGCCGATGCTGCGGGTCCATGAGCTGGGCGTCGCGCACGGAGATGCCGAAGAAGCCATGGTCGAACCGGTCGACACCGTCGAGATAGCCGCCGCGGCCGCCGCGCTTTCCGGCAATCGCCACGCGATCCTCAGGCATCGCGCCGACGAGATCGTGACCCGACTCCAGATGGCGCCAGAAGGCGTCGACATCGGGCGCACCGGGGAAGCGGCCGGTCATGCCGATAATGGCGATCGCTCGATCTTCACCGGACAGGCGCCGCTCCTGCGGCACGTAAACAGCCGGCGACACCGGGACAGGCTGAGGCGCGATGGTCAGCGGTGGGGCCGCCGCCACCGACTCTGGTGCCGTGCCGCCGATGCCGTGCTCGACCGCGAGGTAGCCGGCCAGCCGGGTGATGGTGCCGTGGGCGAAGAACGCCGCCGGCGACACTGTCACGCTCCAGCGCTCGGAGATCTGCACAGCGAAATCCTTGAGCGCGATCGAGTCGAAGCCGAAATCGGCGAGGTTGGCGTCGATCGGCAGCCGCTCGGCCGGCAGCTTCATGAGCGCCGCCACCATCGCCACCAGCATCGGCACTACCTCGGCGCCGTCGGCCGCCGCCGGCGTCGCGGTCGTCGGCCGCGGCGACTCCGCCACGCGTTCGGCCAGCATCGCCCGGGCAGCCTCGGCATCGGCGGGGAAGACGGCGACCTGCGCCTCGCCCGAAGCGACGGCGGCGTCGAGAAGATCGAGCGCCTCGCCGGTAGCGAGCGGACGCAACCCCGAAGCCGCGCTGAACAGGGCGGCGCCCTCGCTCGACATCACCTGTCGCCCCTCGGCCCAGAGCGGCCAGTCGACCGCGATCGTACGACCCTGCCGCCGGCCGGCCAACCGCTCGGCCTCGCGCCAGACGGCGAAGCGGTCGACGAAGGCGTTGGTCGCCGCATAGTCGCATTGGCCGAAATCGCCGAGCTCCGAGGCCAGCGAAGCGAAGGCCACGAAAAGCTTGAGCGACCGATCGCCGATCGCTGCATCCAGCGCCGCGAGACCGCCGGCCTTGGCGCGCAAGACCGCCCGCATGTCGTCCCAGCGCTTCTCGCTGACGATGCCCTGACCGGGCACGCCGGCGAGATGAAAGACCGCGGCGAGCGTGCCTAACTTTGCTTCCGCCGCGGCCAAGACCGAGGTGAGCTGTTCGATCTCCGCGACATCGGCCCGCCAATAGGCGGCCTTGCCGCCGGCCGCCTCGACCGCGGCGATGGTGGCTGCCACCGCCTCGCCCGGGACCGAGCGGCCGACCAGCGCGATACGAGCGCCATAGCGCTTGGCCAACCGGACAGCGAGCGCGCGCGCCAACACCCCGCCACCGCCGGTGATGAGGCAAAGGGCGCCATCGCTCAGCGGCAGCGGCGACGCCATCGCCGTCACCGGCTCAAGCGCCCGTCGCAGCCGTTCGCTTCCGGCCAGGCGGATCTCACGAGGCCCGGCGACGCCCAGCGCCAGTTCCCGGATGATCGCCGGGCCGGCCTCGGGCACGATCGCAGCGAGTTCCAATGCGCGCACATGGGCGCGTCCGCCGAAGAACGCGATCGACCGGCCGAACGCCACCAGCGCCGCATCGGACGGCAGGCCAGCGTGCACCACGAGCACCGGCACGGCCGGCCCCTTGGCCTGAAGCACGGCGCGGACGGCATCGAGCAAGGCCTCTCCCGTCGCCGCGCCGGCGAGCACGGCGACCGCAGCGACGCCCGGATTGACGGCATCGACGACACCGTCGCCGCCGGCCGAACGCCACGCTGCCTCCAGGGGCCGGATCATCGCCGCCGGTCCACCGACCACGGCAAGGGTGCCCGTCACCGCTGCCGCCGCGGCGGCCGGAGCCGGGCGCCAGCGCGGTGCCATCAAGGTCGCGGGGCCGCCGGCGCGATCGTCACTCTTCGTCACGACGGGGTCCTTTACGTCGATCCAATACGGCGACAATTCGAACGGATAGACGGGCACCGAGATGCGCCGGCCGCCGGCGCCGATGCCGTCGAGATCGATGGTGTCGCCGGAGCGGTAGCGGGCGGCGAGCGCTTCCAGGCGCGTCCGGCCCGGATCGGACGAACCGCTCACCGGCGTGCCCGCGAGCACGCGCTTGAGCTCTTCGATCGTGCCGACCACCGCGGCCCAGCGCCGCTCGAACTGGGTGCGGCCGGTGGCCAGAGTGCGGGCGAGGTCGTCGAGCCGGGGCTCCGTTCCGTCGAGATGAGCGGCGAGGTCGGCAATGCGCCGGGCCAGCGCCGTCGGAGTCTTGGCCGACACCAGGATGAGCTGCGGGCCTGGGACGGCGTCCGGTCGTCCGACCGCCGCGGCCTCCTCGATCACGATGTGGCAATTGGTACCGCTGAAGCCGAAGGAGCTGACGGCGGCGAAGCGCGGTTGGCCTTGGGAAGGTCGCCAGGGTTCCAGGACCGTCGGAACGCGGAACGGCGTCTCGCCGAGGCGAAGCTTCGGGTTCTCGGCACGGAAATGCAGGGAGGGATAGATCTCGCCATCCCTGACCGCCAGCACCGCCTTGATGAACCCGCCGATCCCCGCGGCATGCGCGGCATGGCCGACATTGGTCTTGACCGAGCCGATGGCGGCGCCGCCCCGGGGCACCGACCAATCGGCCCAGGCCCGCGACAGGCCCTCGATCTCGATCGGGTCGCCGAGCGGCGTGCCGGTGCCATGCGCCTCGACATAGCCGATGCGGTTGGGGTCGATGCCGTTGCGGCGATAGGTCTCGCGCATCAGCACCGCCTGGCTCTCCGGGCTCGGCGCCGTGATGCCATTGGTCTTGCCGTCCTGGTTGATCCCGGTGGCGACGATCACCGCCTCGATGTGGTCGCGATCGGCGAGCGCCCGGTCGAGCCGCTTCAACACGACGACGCCGGTCCCCTCGCCCGGCACGAAACCGTCGGCCGCGGCGTCGAAGGCGGCGCAGCGGCCGTTCGGCGACAGCATGCCGGCGGTCCCCGCGGCGATGTTGAAGCCCTTGGTGGTGTTGACGAACACGCCGCCGGCCAGCGCCATGTCGCATTCGTCGTCGAGCAGGCTGCGGCAGGCCAGGTGCACCGCGACCAGCGAGGACGAGCACGCCGTGTCGATCGCCATCGCCGGACCCTTGAGGTTCAGCATGTAGGCGATGCGGGCTGCTAGGATCGAGGCGGCATTGCCCATGAAGGCGAAGGCCTGGGGCTCGATGCCGGCCTGGACCATGCGGTGCGTGTAGTCGCCGCCATGGGCGCCGACGAAGACGCTGCAGCGCCTGCCGTCGAGCGCCGTCTCGCCGTAGCCGGCGTCCTCCAGGGCGTGCCACGCCTCCATCAGGAACACGCGGTGCTGCGGATCGGTCAGCTCCGCTTCCTTGCCGGAGATGCGGAGCGCCAGTGGATCGAAGCCTTCGGCATTGGGCAAGAAGCCGCCCCAGAGCTGGAACGGATCGGGCTTCCCGTCGGGCCCAGGATCCGCCCGCCAGCGCGACGGCGGCACCTCGCCGATGCCTGAACGGCCCTCGCGCAGCATGCGGCGGAACGCCGTGAGGTCGTCGGCATC
>CAMDOT010000178.1 GCA_945903635.1 Rhizobium sp. Q54
CCAGGACGTCGAAAGTGCCGGCGCCGCCATCCAGCAGCGCGTCGTTCTGGGCGCCCACGCTGGTGTCGTTGCCGGCGCCGGCGCTGATCGAATCGGCGGCCGAACCGCCGGTGATGCTGTCGGCATCGGATGACCCGGTGATCGCAAAGCCCTCGGTCTGATTGGCCAGGTTCAATGTCACCGCCGCCGTCAGCGTCACAGTCTCGATGTTGACGATCTGGCCGTCGCCGGTGCTGGTGAAGCCCGTCCCCACATTCAGCGTGTCGATACCCGCGCTGCCGTCCAGCAGCGTGTCGTTCTCCGCGCCAAGGATCGTGTCGCTGCCGGCTCCACCGGTGATGCTGTCGATTCCGGCCGAACCGCCGATCAGGAAGCCCTCGGTCTGGTTGGCGAGGTTCATTGTCCCCGCCACCGAGAAGAGCCCAACCGCCTCGATGTCGACGAGCTGGCCGTCGCCAGTGCTGGTGAAGTCCGCTCCCAATGCCAGGACGTCGAAAGTGCCGGCGCCGCCATCCAGCAGCGTGTCGTTCTGGGCGCCCACGATCAGGTCGTCGCCAGCGCCGGCGCTGATCGAATCGGCGCCCGAACCACCGGTGATGCTGTCCTCACCGGACGACCCGGTGATCGCAAAGCCCTCGGTCTGGTTGGCCAGGTTCAGCGACGCCGCCGAGGTGAGCAGCACGTTCTCGACGTTGGCGATCTGGGCATTGCTGGTGCTGGTGAAGTCCGCTCCCACCTGCAGCGTGTCGGTATCGGCGCCGCCGTCCAGCAGCGTGTCGAAATCGGCGCCCACGATCGTATCGTTGCCAGCGCCGGCACTGATCGAATCGGCGGCCGAACCGCCGGTGATGCTGTCGGCGCCGGACGACCCGGTGATGGTGAAGCCTTCGGTCTGGTTCGACAGAACGAGCGTCGCCGCCGCGGTCAGCGTAACATTCTCGATGGCGACGATCTGGCCATCGCTGCTGCTGGAGAAGTTCGCGCCCACCCGCAACGTGTCGGTATCGCCGCCGCCATCCAGCAGCGTGTCGGCCAGGTCGCCGATGATCGTGTCGTTGCCGTTGCCGCCCGACAGGCTGTCGAGGCCGGAGCCGCCGCTGATCCGATCGTCGCCTTCGTCGCCGGTCAGCGTGTCGTCGCCGTCGCCGCCGTCGAGCCGGTCGGCGCCGGTCCCGCCGTCCAGCGTGTCGTTGCCGACCCCGCCGACCAGGGTGTTGTTGAAACCGTTGCCGACCAGCTCCACGCCATCCGTCGTCCCCTTGACGCGCAGGACTTCGACCTCGACGCCATCGGCCAGCTCGTAGCTGGTGCCGGTGTAGATCGTGTCGGTGCCCTCACCCACCTCCTCGATCACCGTGTCGAACGCGTTGTCGACGTAGTAGATGTCGTCGCCTTCGCCGCCGGCCATCGCATCGATGCCGGCGCCGCCATTCAGCCGGTCGTTGCCGCCGAGGCCGCTCAGCGTGTCCTCGCCCACGCCGCCGATCAGGTAGTTGTCGAGTTCATTGCCCGTCAGGCTGACCCCGTCGGTCGTGCCCTTGACGCGCACGACCTCGATCTCCTGGCCGGTGTCCAATGTGAAGTCGGCGCTGGCAAAGACGGTGTCGTTGCCCTCGCCCCCCGCCTCGACCACCGTGTCGAACGCGTCATCGACATAATAGATATCGTCGCCGTCTCCACCGGCCATCGCGTCGGCGCCGGTGCCGCCATAGAGGCGGTCGTTGCCATCGCCGCCATTGAGCTCATCGTTGCCGACATCGCCATAGAGCCGGTCATTGCCGTCGGCGCCATTGAGCGTATCGTTGCCGACATCGCCATTGAGCCGGTCGTTGCCTTCGCCGCCGTTCAGCGTGTCCCCGCCCTCACCACCGATCACGTAGTCGTCGCGCTCGTTGCCGGTCAGCACGACCCCGCCCGTCGTTCCGCGGACGCGCAGGACCTCGATCTCCTGGCCGGCGCCCAGCGTGAAGTCGGCGCTGGCATAGACGGTGTCGCTGCCCTCGCCCCCCGCCTCGACCACCGTGTCGAACGCGTCGTCGACATAATAGTCATCGTCGCCATCGCCGCCGGCCATCGCGTCGATACTGGCGCCGCCATCGAGACGGTCGTTTCCATCGCCGCCGTTGAGGGTATCGTTGCCCGCCAGGCCGTAGAGCGAGTCGGCAAAGGCGGAGCCATTGACGACATCGTTGTTGAGCGTGGCCTTGAGCACGATGCCGCTGGTGAGGCCGATGTCCTCGATCTGGACGGAGAGGTCGCCGCCGATGCGCGAATACAGTTTCAGCGAGCCGCCTGCGCCTTCGAGGCGCAGCACGATCCGCGCCTCTCCCTCCTGGGCATCCAGGCCATCCGAGTCGACCGTGATCGCGCTAAAGGTCGCGAGGCCTGCGATGCTCGTGGGATCCACGATATATCGCCAGGTAGACGGGGCCGTGAACTGGCCGGGAACCACGAGATTTAACGCCACGGCATCGCCCCCACATCAGCATGCACGCAAGCAACCCGGACTCTTCGCCATCACCGGTAGAACGGGCAGCGTGCAACTTATGCGAACGCGGAAAGGCCCCCAAAACAACCGACAGCAATTACTAGGCTGGACTTGGTCTCGCATTGCAAGGGGAAAGGCGGCGACAGGGGCAACTTACTGGGTGAAATTCCGACCAATCCACGGCGACCGAGGTCAGGGCGGCGCCGTCGCGCACCGAGGCGTGGAGGTCGGCGGCATCGACTCCGCCTGCACCATCAGGTCCGCTCCAGCGGCTGGCCCATGACGATCCTGATCCTGTGCGCGGCTTGATCGTCCCGCAGTTTCAGCACCGCTTTACCGCCGGAAACCGGTTCGGCCACGCCGTCGACCTCCACCGCCGAGACGCCCCGGCTCGCACCCTGTGGATTTTCCACCGAGATATCGTAGACCGCGCCGCGGTAGCGCAGCGTCATCTCATAGCCCGGCCATGTGGCTGGAATGCACGGATCGATCCAGAGCGAATCACCTTTCAGGCGCAGGCCGAGAATCGCCTCGACGCCCGCACGATAGAGCCAGCCGGCCGACCCCGAGTACCACGTCCAGCCGCCGCGCCCGACGTGCGGCGCCACCGAATAGACGTCGGCCGCCACGACATAGGGCTCGACCTTGTAGCGCAGCACGCCGGCGCGCGTGGCGGTGTGGTTGATGGGATTGATCAGAGAGAAAAGCTCGGCCGCCTTGTCGCCCTGGCCGAGGGCAGCAAAACCCATGATCGACCAGGCGGCCGCATGCGTGTACTGGCCGCCATTCTCGCGGATGCCCGGCGGATAGCCCTTGATGTAGCCAGGCTCGAGCGCCGTCTTGTCGAACGGCGGCGTGAACAGCGGCGCCACGCGATCGGCGCGGTTGACCAGTTGCCCGTCGAGTGCCGCCATCGCCTGCACCGCCCGCTCCGGTCGGGCCGCGCCCGAGAGCGCCGCCCAGGATTGGGCGATCGAATCGATCCGGCACTCGTCGCTGCTTGAAGAGCCGAGCGGCGTGCCATCGTCGTAGTAGCCACGGCGATACCAGTCGCCGTCCCAGCCGTCGCCGTCCAGAGCGGCCTTGAGCGCCTCGGCATGGGCCGTCCAGCGCTCGACACGCGCCGTTTCGTTGCGGGCGCGGGCAATCGGTATGAAGGCCACGAGCGCCGCGTACACGAACCAGCCCAGCCAGACGCTTTCGCCGCGTCCCGCCTCGCCCACCATGTTCATGCCGTCGTTCCAGTCGCCGGTGCCCATCAGCGGCAGGCCGTGCGTGCCGGTGGCGAGGCTGAGATCGAGGCCGCGTGCGCAGTGCTCGAACAGCGAGGCGGTCTCGTCGGCCTGGGTGGGCTGGAAGTAGAGATCGTGCTCGCCGGGCCGCAGCGCCGGGCCATCGAGGAAAGACACGGGCTCGTCGAGGATCGCCGCGTCGCCGGTGGTCTCGACATAGTGCGCAGCTACCGTGGCGAGCCAGGCACGATCGTCGGAGATGCGCGTGCGCACGCCCTGGCCGGCGGGCGGAAACCACCAATGCTGGAAGTCGCCCTCGACGAACTGCCGGGCCGCAGCGCGCAGGACATGGGTGCGCGCCAGCTCAGGCCGGGCGATCATCAGCGACATGACGTCCTGAAGCTGGTCGCGAAACCCGTAGGCGCCACCTGCCTGATAGAATGCGGCGCGCGCCCAGTAGCGGCAGGCCAGGGTCTGGTAGAGCAGCCAGCCGTTGAGAAGAAGGTCCATTGAGCGGTCCGGCGTCTTCACCTGGACGGCGCCCAGCGTCTCATCCCAGAACGAGACGACCTCGCGATGGACAGAATCGAGATCGGCTTGGCGATAGCGCTCGATCAGGGCGCGCGCCGAGGCGGCATCCCCGGCCTGGCCGAGGAAGAAGACGATTTCGGTCAAAGCGCCGGGGGCGAGCTCGATCTCGGTCTGCAGGGCCGCACAAGGATCGAGGCCGGCGCCGACCCGCTGCGACAGCGGGATCGTGCCGCTGAGGGCGGCCGGATTGTCGGCCGTGCAGTTGCGCCCGATGAATTCGCTGCGATCGGCGGTCCACGCGGTCTGGCGGCCGCCGAGATCGGCGAAGGCGACACGCGTGCCTTGATGCATGTTCCACGGATTGCGCGCGAAGATCGCACCGCTCAGTTGATCGCGCTCGGTGACGACCGTCGGGCCCGACGCGCCGCGTCCCAGGCCAAGCACCCATTCTACGTAGGCCGTGACCGAAAGGCGGCGCGGACGGTCCGACATGTTGCGGATCGTGAGCCTGGAGATCTTGATCGAATCGCCCAGCGGGACGAATTGCAGCAGGCCGAGCGCGATGCCGTTCGCCACGACCTCGAACCGGCTGTAGCCGCGGCCGTGACGCACGATGTAGGGCGCTGTTTCGTGACGGATCGGCAGCGCGGTCGGGCCCCAAAGGTCGCCGTTGTCGAGATCGCGCACATAGAGCACTTCGCCGGGCCGGTCGCTGACCGGATCGTTCGACCAGGGCGTGAGCTGGTTGTCGCGGCTGTTCTCGGACCAGGTATAGCCGCCGCCGTCAGCCGCCACCTGGAAGCCGAACGAGGGATTGGAAACGACGTTGATCCAGGGCGCCGGCGTCGATTGTCCCGGCCCGAGAACGGTCACGTACTCGCGGCCATTGGGCGAGAAGCCGCCGAGGCCGTTGAAGTACTGGAGTGCCCCCAACGCCGCCACCGGCGGCGGCGCCGTTTCCACGGCATCGGTGAGCGGCCGGCGCCGGAGCGGCGGCACGACGCCGGGCGGCGTCTGAAGGCGGCTGAGCTGATCCGCCAGGCCGCCACGGCGTCCCGGCAGGACCACGCGCGCCACGGCGAGCAGCAGGGCACGGGTCTCGGCCGAGATCAGGTCGCTGCGCAGGACGAAAACCCCCTTGTCGCCCTCGGCGCCGAAATGAGTCCGCGAGCGATGCGTCCGCACCAGGGTTTCGAGCGTCACCTGCAGGTCCTGGACATAGGAGGCGCCGCGCTCGTTCAGGATGACGAGATCGACCGCCAGTCCCTTCAGCCGCCAGTATTCGCGCGCGCGCAGCAGCTCGCGCACGATCCCCGAATCCTCGACCTCGTCGATGCGCACCAGCACGATCGGCAGGTCGCCAGAGATGCCCTGCGCCCACAGCGCCGGCTGCGGCGCCAGGCCACGCCGGATCGTGTCCGACGACGCGCGTAGCGCCGGGTTGGCGTAGAGGACATGGCCGGCCAGGCGCTGATAGAGCGTGGCCTGCGCCGGTGCGATGTCGAGGTGGCGCAACTGCACCTGGGCCTGCGTCCAGGCGAGCGTGGCGGCACGCTCGAAGGCGTTGGTGTCCTGGTGCTTGTCGATGGCGTCGAGCAGCGCCGCGCGCGACGATGCGACCATGGTCCAGAAGGCGATCTTGGCCGTGCTGCCGGCCGGGACCCACACGCGGCGGCGCAGCGCGAACACCGGATCGAGCACCGGTCCGACCGTATTGGAAAGACGCCGGCCATCGATCACGGCGACAGGCGCGCCGATGTCGTTGCCGCGGCCGAGGAAGCGCGCGCGATCGGTCTCGACTTCGACCTCGCCCACGCTCTCGCCCTCGACGACCGCCAGATGAGCGACCCAAAGCTCGGGCTCGCCGGGGCTGCGGCGGCGACGCGTCGCCAGGATGGCCCGCGCGGCGGCCAAGTATTCGGTCTGCACGAAGATCTTGGAGAAGGCCTGGTGGGCGGCATCGGCGGCCGGCGTCGCCAGCACGATCTCGGCATAGGAGGTGATCTCGATGTCGCGCGCCTGGGAGCCGGTGTTGGCGATCGAGACGCGCCGGACCTCGGCATCGTCCTCGGGCGATACCACGACGTCGAGTGTGGTGGTGAGCGTGCCGTCGCGCCGCACGAATTCGGCGCGATCCTCGGCGAACATGACATTGTAGCTGTCGGGCCGGGTTCCGCGCGGCTGATAGGTCGCCGACCAGACCGCGGCGCTCTCGATGTCGCGCAGGAAGATGTAGCTGCCCCAGTCGTCGCGCGTGGTGTCTTCGCGCCAGCGCGTGACGGCGAACTCGCCCCAGCGGCTAAAACCCGAACCGGCGGCCGTCAGCATGACCGAATAGCGGCCGTTCGACAGCAGATGGACGGACGGGCTGGCGGCATGGGGGTTGCGCAGCCGGCGCACGACCGCGGGCTCGAGATCCTCGACCGAACTGCTGGTGCCCACCTCCTCGGCGCGTGGATGCGCGACGGCGACGTCGCGCGGCGTGCGTTCCTGCAGCAGGAGCTCGGTCGCCTGCATCATGGGCTCGGCGTGGAAGCGGGTGCGCATGATGCCGTCGAGCAGTGCGTTGGCAATGGCGACGACCGTCATGCCCTGGTGATGGGCCATGTAGGCGCGCACGACCCATTGCGTCTTGCCCTCGGGCAGCCGTGCCGGCGTGAAGTCGATCGCCTCGTAGAATCCGAAGCGGCCCTGGCCGCCGATCGCGGCCAGCCGGGCGAAGTTCGCGGTGGCGGCCCGCGGATCGACCATGGCGGCCAGCGCCGTCGCGTAGGGCGCCACGACGGCTGCTTCGCTCAAGCCGCGCTTGAAGCCAAGACCCGGTATGCCGAAGTTGGAGTACTGATAGGTGAACTCCTTGTCGCGTGCGTTGTAGGCCGATTCGGAGACGCCCCATGGCAGGCCAAGCCCGGTGGCGTACTCGATCTGCCGCCGGACGATCAGCTCGTTGGTCCGCTCGATCAGGCTGCCGAGCGGCGCCCGCATGATCAGCGACGGCATGAGGTACTCGAACATCGAGCCCGACCACGAGATCAGCGCCGCCCCACGGCCGACCGGCGTCACTGCACGCCCCAGCCGGAACCAGTGACGGGCCGGCACGGTCCCGTTGGCGATCGCCACGAAGCTGGCGAGCCGGGCCTCCGAAGCGAGCAGGTCGTAGCAGCTGGGATCGAGCCGGTCCTCGGGGGCGAGGTAGCCGATCGACAGCAGCCGGCGATCCTCGTTGAGGAGAAAGTCGAACTCCATGGCGTTGGCCATGGTGCGCGCCGTGTTGGCGATCGTCTGCAGCCGGCGTTCGAGGGCCACCCGCGCCTCGGCGGACTGGTCAAAATCGGTCCGACAGCTGTCGATCGACCGCTGGGCCGCTTCGACCCAGAAGAGCATGTCGGCACCGGCGGCATCGCCCCGTTCGCTGGCCAGCGTGCGGGCGAGATCGGCAACCGTTCCCGCCTGTACGGCGAGGGCGGCGGGTCCTGCCGAACCCTCGGTTGACGACACGGCCGCCACGAGACCGTCCAGCGCCGTCATCAGTTCCTGGGGCGATACCAGGTGGGTGCGCCGATCGTCGGGCAACGCGGCCAACGCCTCACGGGCAAGTGCCAGCGCGTCGCCAGCTCCGCTGGCCGTCATCGGCGCCGGGGACGGAGATGGGGACGCCTCGGCACGCCACGCCGCGCAGGCGTTGGCCAGCGCAATGAGATGGCCCGCCAGGTTGCCGCTGTCGACCGTGGAGACATAGGGCGGTTCGAGTGCCCTGAGGTCGGACGTGTCGTACCAATTGTAGAAGTGACCGCGGTACCGTTTCAGGCGCTCCATGGTGGCAAGCGTCGCCTCTATGCGCTGCACCGCCTCGATCGTGCCGATCCAACCGAAATCGCGGGCCGCCACCGTCGACAGGAGATAGAGGCCGATGTTGGTGGGCGATGTTCGCCGCGCGATAATGGGATTCGGATCCTCCTGGAAATTGTCCGGCGGCAGCATGTGCTCCGCCTCGGTGACGAAGGTCTCGAAGAAGCGCCAGGTGCGGCGGGCGATCAGTCGCAACGAGCGGGCATCGGCCGGCGAGATTGCAAGCCGGCCGGCGTCGGCCTGGGCAAGGCTCACCCAGCGGGCGATGGCGGGCGACAGGAACCAGGCAAGCAGGATCGGGGTGGCGACCGGCAGCGCCGCGGACCCGGCGTAGAAAACGAAGACTGCGGCCCCGGACGCAACTGCCAGGCTGCCTGCCATCTGTCCGACGAAGCTCCACCAATCGGTGCGAAGGCGTTGCTGGGTCTGGGCCGCCGTCGTCCACTCGAGGAGACGACGATGGCTGACGAACAGCCGGAACAGGGTCCGGGCGATCGCATCGAGCATTTGCCAGGATTGATGGGCGAGGAAGGCAATGATGAGGGCCGACTGGGAGAGTGCGAGCCCAAGGTCCGTCGCCAGGGCGCCGATATGGCTGCGCGCGGTGACCCCGGGACGTCGCGGCAGCAGCGCCGCCGCAACCGGCAGCATCGTCGGCAGGCCCAGGACCAGCACGACGAAGGCGGTCCAGGCGAGAGCGCCCGGCAGCGGCAGCGTCCAGCCCGCCAGCAGCGCCACGATGGCGGCCGGGGGTGAGAGCGTGCGGCGCAGGTTGTCGAACATCTTCCAGAAGCCGATCGCCGGCACGTTGTCGCCGCGCGGTCCCCGACGGAGTCCCAGCATCCATGGCAGCAACTGCCAGTCACCGCGGGCCCAGCGATGCTGCCGGGCCGAGGCAACGTCGTAGCGGGAAGGAAATTCCTCGATGACCTCGATGTCGGTGGCCAAGCCGGCACGGGCGAATACGCCTTCGAAGAGATCGTGACTCAACATCGAATTGTCCGGCACGCGACCGTCGAGCGACGCCTCGAAGGCGTCGACATCGTAGATGCCCTTGCCGGAATAGGAGCCTTCGCCGAACAGGTCCTGATAGACGTCCGATACCGCCGACGAATAGGGATCGATGCCGCTGTTGCTCGAGAAGATGCGCTGGAACAACGAGCCTTCCGTTCCAACCGGCAGCGAGGCGGTCACACGCGGCTGCAGCACGCCATAGCCCTCGACGACGCGGCCTTCCGACGAATCGAATCGTGGACGGTTGAGGGGATGTGCCATCTTGCCGACCAGACGGCAGACCGCATCGCGCGGCAGCCGCGTGTCGGTGTCGAGCGTGACCACGTAGCGGACGTCGGCCGGCAGCCGTCGACCATCGAGGTCGAGGAAGGTCGTGTCGCTGGCACCGCGCAGCAGCCGGTTCAACTCGTGCAGCTTGCCGCGCTTGCGCTCCCATCCCATCCACCGCTCCTGGGCCGCGTTCCACAGGCGGCGGCGATGAAGCAGGAGAAAGCGGTCACCGCCCAGTGTGTTGGGATAGCGCGCGTTGAGGCGGGCGATGCCGGCGCTGGCCGCCGCCAGCAGGTCCGCGTCTGCCGACGTGGATTCGGCCAGCGCATCGCCCCAATCCGACAGCAGCGCGAAATGCACGTCGCCCGCGGGATTGGACAGATAGTGGACTTCCAGCCGTTCGACCAATTCGTCGACGCCGATCCGAGTCGTCAGCAGTGTCGGGATGGCCACCAGGGTGCGCGACTCGGGGGGTACGCCGTCGCGCAGCGCCAGGCTCGGCAGCAGCGTGGCGCCAAAACCGCCGGTGATGACGCGATTGACCACCATCAGGGCCGCGTCGATCGCCGGCAGCAGGCCAAGCATCGTCATCGCGGCGAGCCGCCAGCCAAGCACGCCGGTCTCCGCCAGCGCCAGCAGCGGCAGGAAGAGGATGACGCCCGCCATGAAGGCAACGCTGCCGACGTAGGCTGCGATGCCGGCGGTCGCAAACCGCCGCCGGAGCGCGAGGCCGGGCGGACGGAACTGCAACGAGCGCTCGAAAGCAGCCCTCCCCTGGCCGATCAGGTGATAGCCGGGATCGCGCTGTCGCAGGTCGCCGTCCGGAGCGTCGGTAGCGGCGGCCGCCAGCGCGCGCCGCGCGATCTCGGGCTCGCTCAACCGGGTGCCGCGCGCCATCTGCTCGATGGCGGTGCGATAGAGATTGCGGGTGGCGAAATCCATGTCGGCGAACGCGCTGCCGGCACGCAGCACGTCGTCGACGGGGCTCACCGCCTCGAAGAGCTTGGCCCAGTCGACGTCGGATATCAGACGCATGCTGGTGATGATGTTGCGCACGGTGACGTTGGTGGCGCCCTGGACCTGGTGTTCGCGGCGCACCAGCTCCTCGGCGGTCGTTCCCTCGCGCGCCAGCCGCTCTTCCAGCCAGCGCACCGCCGGCGTGGTTTCGGGATCCTGGTCGCGCAGCCGCTGCACAAGCTGGACGATGAAGCCCTCGGACAAGACTGTTCGTTCATAGGGCGCCAGCACCGCCGGGTCGGCCACGGTCTCGTTCACCCCGAGCAGCCGGTCGGCCACGGAGTCGGCCTCCTCGCGGGCCGACCGCCGGTTCATGATGCGCTTGGCCGAGCGCCGGAGATTTTCGACCAGGACGAGGCGGAGCGTGATCGCCACCGCCCACAGTTCACCGATGCTGAGCGGCTGGACGGTCTGATAGGCGCGCACGAAGCGTGTCAGCGCCTCCGGGTCGAACCGGCTGTCGGTATGGGCAACGAATGCCCATGCCATGCCGAACACCCGCGGATAGCCGGCAAGCGGCCCCTCTTTCAGCTTCGGCAGCTGGCGATAGTAGCCCGGCGGCAGATCGGTGCGGACTTCGCGCACCTGTTGTTCGACGAGATGGTAGTTGTCCAGCAGCCATTCGGCGGCCGGCGATATCGGGCGTCCTTCGTCGGCCGCCTTGGCGATACTGCCGTAGGCCTCGAGCAGAACCGCCTCGTTTTCCCGCAAGCGGGCAACGAGAGATCTTCCCGACGTGGACTTGGTATGGACCGGCTGGTTGGCGGCAAGGCTTTCCGCGTGTTGTTCCAACCGCTCGACACTGAACAGCTCGCTGCGAATCGGCTCTTCTTCTTCCGCGGCAACAGGTCGAGCGCGCCCGAAGGCGGCCCATAGCGAAAATTTCAATGTATGAGGCCTTTCCGGCCGTTAACGCGCAAAATGGCATTAAGTTGCCCGCGCGTGATCCGTGAGCCGCGAGTATACGCTGTGCGGGCTCGGGGCGATCCTTAATTCGCGAACCGCGCAAACTGGGACGGACGGTCCGTCAACAGTGCCACGGCAAGCCCTGGCAACAGCTCATCGCAACCCATTTAGGGATGCCGCCGCCGATCAGTAGCCCCGCGTATAATTGATTTCCTGCAGGAGGTGCCCGCCGGCCTCGAGGTTGCGGATGTTCGCAACGATCTCGGTTGCGAGCTGCGCCACAGTCGGCCGCCGGGCCACGTGCGGCATCACCGTAACCTTGGGATGAAGCCAGAGCGGGCTTTCTGGCGGCAGCGGCTCGGGCCAAAGGGCGTCCAGGGCGGCGTAGGACAGTTGTCCCGAATCGAGTGCCGCGATCAGGTCCTTCTCCACCACATGCTTGCCGCGCCCGACGTTCACCAGCATGGCGCCTCTGGGCATCATGGCAAACGTGCGCGTGCAGAAGATGCCCTCGGTTTCCGGCGTCAGCGGCAACAGGCAGACGGCGATATCCGTCTGGCCGAGGAAGGACGCAAGCTGATCGCTGCCGTGGAAGATGGGGACCTCTGCAGCCTGTCGCGGCGAGCGGACCCACGCGGAGACCTTGAAGCCCAGCGACTGCAGGATCAGCGCCGGCGCCGTGGCCATCATTCCGTAGCCCAGAAAACCAATGCGTCTCTGTTCGGGCCGGGTGATCGATGCCCGGCGCCATTCGCGATTCGCCTGGGCCGCCTGGTAGGCAGGCATATCGCGATGCAAGCGCAAGACATGCATGATGACGTATTCCGTCATCATCGGATCACCTCCCGGCGGCTCCACCTTGCCAAGCGGGACCTTGGGCAGCTTCGGATGATCGACAAAGGCTTCCACCCCCGCCGACCGGCTGAACATGGCTTTCAGGTTGGGGAAGGCGGGAAGCAGGTCGAAGTCCGGACGCATGAACGCGAGATATTCGACCTCCTTCACTTCGCCGACATCGGGCCAGATGCGAATTTCAAGATCGGGAATCTGCTCCGCGAATGTGTCGAGCCATGCCTGGGCATTGCCGATGGCCTTGTCCAGATTGACGATGAGTAGTGCCATTGTACTGCACCCGGATATCTGGACACAAGGTAGGGGTTAAGCGGCCTGCCTGAACGCGCCCTGATCCCAAGCGGTCCTGGCGTCGTTTGGACTTCGGTAGTCGTTCTTTGCGATCAGCCACTGGGCATTGTAGCGGTCGACGAAGA
>CAMDOT010000179.1 GCA_945903635.1 Rhizobium sp. Q54
TCCGCGCCGGGTGCCGACATGAGCGACGACATCCTGCTCCAGGTCCAGAACCTGTCGGTAACGTTCGGCACCGGCGACAGTGCCGTCCGGGCGGTGAAAGGCGTGAGTTTCGACGTCCGTCGCGGCGAGACCGTGGCCCTGGTCGGTGAATCGGGATCCGGCAAGTCGGTGACGGCGCTGTCGATCCTGCAGTTGTTGCCCTATCCGGTGGCCAGCCATCCCACCGGCAGCATCCGCTTCCAGGGCCGCGAACTGGTGGGCGCGCCGGCTTCCGAGCTGCTGGCCGTGCGCGGCAACCGCGTGTCGATGATCTTCCAGGAGCCGATGACCTCGCTCAACCCGCTGCACACGATCGAGCGGCAGGTGAACGAGGTCCTGTTCCTGCACAAGGGCCTGTCGCAGCAGGCGGCACGCAAGCGCACGCTCGAACTCCTCGATCAGGTCGGCATCCCCGACGCCGCCAACCGCCTCGATGCCTATCCGCACCAGCTTTCCGGCGGACAGCGCCAGCGCGTGATGATCGCCATGGCGCTCGCCAACGAGCCCGACCTGCTGATCGCCGACGAACCCACCACTGCGCTCGACGTCACCATCCAGGCGCAGATCCTGAAGCTGCTGAAAACCCTGCAGGCGCGCTACGGCATGGCGCTGCTGTTCATCACCCACGACCTCGGCATCGTCCGCAAGATGGCCGACCGGGTCTGCGTCATGACCAAGGGGCTGATCGTCGAGCAGGGACCGGTCGCCCAGGTCTTCGACGATCCGCAGCACAGTTATACGCAGCACCTTCTTTCGGCCGAACCGAAGGGCCGGCCCGCCGCCGCCGATCCCGCGGCACCCGAGATCCTGCGTCTCGACGATATAAAGGTGCACTTCCCGATCCGGCGCGGCGTTCTGCGCCGGACGGTCGGCCACGTGAAGGCGGTCGATGGCGTCAGCCTGTCGCTGCGCCAGGGTCACACGATCGGCCTGGTGGGTGAATCGGGTTCGGGCAAGACAACGCTCGGCCTCGCCCTGCTGCGCCTGGAAAAAAGCCAGGGCGGCATCCGGTTCGACGGCCAGGACCTTCAGACGCTCGGCGCACGCGAGCTCAGGGCGCTGCGCCGGCAGATGCAGATCGTCTTCCAGGATCCCTTCAGCTCGCTCAGCCCGCGCATGTCGGTCGGCGAGATCGTGCGTGAAGGGCTGGAAGTCCACCGCATCGGCAACAAGGCGGAGCGCGACCGCGCGATCGACCACGCGCTCGACGAAGTCGGCCTGGACGTGGCAAGCCGCGAACGCTACCCGCACGAATTCTCCGGCGGACAGCGCCAGCGCATCGCCATCGCCCGCGCCCTGGTGCTGAAGCCGCGCTTCATCGTGCTCGACGAGCCGACGTCGGCACTCGACATGAGCGTGCAGGCCCAGATCGTGGATTTGCTGCGCGACCTGCAGGTCCGGCATGGGCTGGCATATTTGTTCATAAGCCATGACCTGAAAGTCGTGCGGGCGCTGGCCGACGAAGTGATCGTGTTGCGCCACGGCAAGGTCGTCGAGCGCGGACCGGCCGGACAGGTCTTCGAGGCGCCGCAGACGCCCTATACCCAGGCATTGATCGCCGCCGCGTTCAATCTCGAAGCCATCGGTGCCGAAGGCCAGGTGGCCGCAAGCTGAACTCAGCTATGCGGCGCTGCGGTGGACTTGCCGACTAAATCCGGCGACCCTGCGCGCAAGAAGAAAGGGAGGAGTCCAGGGATGAGCGGATTCCGTCGCGGCTCGCTGGCCGCAGCCATCGCTTTTGCAGTCACGACATCTGCCGCCATTACCGCCGCCATGAATTGGGCCCACGCGCAGCCTGCGCCCATGACCCTCGGCACGGCATCGGTCGGCGGGACCTACTTCGTCTATGGCGGAGCCGTTGCCGACCTGCTGTCCGACAGGGCAGGCATCAAGGTCGCGCCCCGGCAGACCCAGGGCCCGAACCAGAACGTGATCCTGGTCGACGAGAAGAAGATCGAACTCGGCATGACCACGATGGGTGTGGCGCTCCAGGCGGTGCAGGGTTCCGCCGCGTGGACCAAGGGTAAGAAATACGAGAACATCCGTGCCCTGTTCCCGATGTACGACACGCCGATGCAGTGCGTGTCGCTCAGGAAGTCCGGCATCACGAGCTTCCGCCAGCTCGACGGCAAGACGGTCGGCGCCGGACCGAAGGCCGGCACGGCCGGGACCTACTATCCCCTCATCTTCGACGCGCTCGGGCTGAAGGCGATGGTCCGCTTCGGCCAGGGCGAGGAAATGGGCAACCAGCTCGGCGATGGCATTCTCGACGCCTTCTGCTTCGGTGCCGGCGCGCCGGTTCCGATCTTCAGCCAGCTCGACAGCGAGAAGGACGTCGTCTTCTACACCTGGCCCGATGACGAACTTGCTGCGATCCGCGGCAAGTTCGCCGAATTCACCGCGTCGAATATTCCCAAGGGCACCTATAGACAGCAGACCACCGACCAGAAAACCATCGGCCTCTACAATTTCGCCATCGCCCACAAGGACATGAGCGACAATACTGCCTACGCCATCACCAAGGCCGTGCTCGAAAACAATGCACGCCTCGCCAAGGGCCATCCGGCCGGCAAGGAAACGATCGCGGCCAACGCCGTCCGGAATTCATTCCTGCCTTTTCATCCTGGCGCGGTACGCTATTACAAGGAGAAGGGCGTCAAACTCGACCCGGCGACCCTACCGAAATAGCCCCACCAAGTAGCCAGCGTATCGCAGAAGGAGTTCCATGGCCGGCGCCATCGCCTACATCAGCCGCGACACCGACGGCCAGCTCTGGAAAAAAGCCTTCGAAGCGGCCCTCGGGCCGGTCGATTTCCGCACCCTCGATCAGCTCGGCGACAAGGCCGACGTCGAAATCGTGCTGGCGTGGAAGCCGCCCGGCGGCCTGATCGCTTCCTTCCCCAACGTCAAGATGATCGTGTCGCTCGGCATGGGCGTCGACCATCTGCTGGCCGACGACCGGCTGCCCGAGGGTGTGCCGATCACGCGCATCATGGACGACGGGCTGGTGGGCCAGATGAGTGAGTACGCGCTCTACTGGGCGCTGCGGCATCACCGCGACATCGACAAGTACGCCGCCAGCCAGCGCGTCGGGCAGTGGAAGGTCGAGGACTTCATCGACACCATCCACCGCCGCATCGGCGTCCTGGGTCTCGGCACCATCGGCCAGGATACGGCCGGCAAGTTTGCCGCGCTGGGGTTTCCGACAGCGGGCTGGAGCCGGACGCAAAAGACCCTGCCCGGCATAAAAACATTCCACGGCCCGGATGGCCTCACGCAGGCGCTGGCCGAGAGCGACATCCTGATCAACGTGCTGCCACTTACCCGCGAGACGCGGGGCATCATGAATGCCGGGACGTTCGCGGCGCTGCCCAAGGGCGCCTACTTCATCAACATGGCGCGGGGCGGCCACGTGGACGACGAGGCGCTGCTGGCGGCGCTCGACTCGGGTCACCTTTCCGGCGCGGCGCTGGACGTGTTCAACACCGAACCGCTGCCCGCCGATCACGCCTATTGGCGCCACCCGAAAGTCCATGTGACGCCGCACATCGCCGGCGCCACCAATCCGAGGACGGCCTCGCCCGGCGTGATCGAGAACATCAGGAACGTCCGCGCCGGCCGGCCGCTGATCAACACGATCGACCCTAAGTCGGGTTACTGATCCGCTTCTCGCCGATCCGCTTTTCGATGGCGGCGAAGATGGCGCGCGCGGCTTGTGCCTCACCGCCTTCCGGACGGCCGGGGCGGCTGCTGCCGTTCCAGGCGCCCATGTCGAAATGCGCCCACGGCACGTCGTCGGGCACGAAGGCCTGCAGGTAAAGCGCCGCGGTGATGGCACCGCCCAGCCCACCCACTGACACGTTGTTGAGGTCGGCCACCCGGCTGTCGAGCAGGCGCTTGTAGCCGGCAAACAACGGCATCCGCCACATCGGATCGGTGACTTCCTTGCCCGCCGCCAGCAGATCGTCGGCCAGCGTGTCATTGTTGCAGAACAGCGCCGGCAATTCGGTGCCGAGCGCCACGCGCGCGGCCCCCGTGAGCGTGGCGCAATTCACCATCATCGTGGGCTTCTCCGACGCGCCCTCGTGCAGCGCATCGCACAGGATCAACCTTCCTTCAGCATCTGTGTTGCCGATCTCGACCGTCAGTCCCTTGCGTGTCGGCACCACGTCGAGCGGCCTGAAAGCGTTGCCCGAGACGGAATTCTCGACCGCCGGTACCAGCACGCGCAGCCGCACCGGCAGGTTCGCCGCCATCACCATCGCCGCCACCGCCAGCACCGTGGCGGCGCCTCCCATGTCCTTCTTCATGTTGAGCATGCCCATTGCCGGCTTGAGGTCTAGACCGCCGGTGTCGAAGCACACGCCCTTGCCCACGAGCGTCACCTTGGGATCGCTCTCCTTGCCCCACACCAGATCGATCAGCCGCGGCGCGCGCGTGCTGGCACGGCCCACGGCATGGACCATCGGATAGTTCTGTTTCAGGAGATCGTCGCCCACGATCACCTTCACCTTCGCCTTGTGCGCTTTGCCCAGCTCCTGGGCCGCGGCAGCAAGCTCGGCCGGTCCCATGTCCGACGATGGCGTGGTGATGAGATCGCGCGCCATCGCGATCGCCTCGATCATTGCCGTCGCGCGCGCCTTGTCGGCGCTCTCCGGCCACACGAAGCGCGGCCCCTGCTTCGACTTCTTCGCCTTGTAGCGTTCGAATTTCCACGCACCGAGCCCGATCGCCACCATCGCGGCCGTCATCGACAACGGCGCCGAGTCCGACACGAACCGCCACGTGCCGGCCGGAAGCCGCGTCGCCAACCCGCCGAAATCCCACAATACAGGTATGGCCGGAACGACCAGCACGGCACCCGAGGCCTTGCCGTCACGGCCAGGTAGCACGACGACATCGCCGGCATTGCCCGACACGCCGCTCGATTCGATCCAGCCACGGCGCGCCGCGCTCTGTTCGCGCAGCCACGCCCGCCACTTCGGTTGCGAGACAAACTGCACGGGGAGGGAAGAAGAAGAGCGGTCGACGAAGGGCAGCGACATGGCCATGCTCACAATTCTGTAGGTTAATGATCAAGATTGCCGGTCAAACTGTACGGCTGGCAAGTGATTGGAGTTGGGAGGGCGTCATGGCTGATTTCACACTCGTGGTCGGCAACAAGAACTATTCCTCGTGGTCGATGCGCGGCGGGCTGATGGTGCGGATCGCCGGAATCGACTGCGAGGAGATCGTAATCCCGCTCGACCGGCCCGAGACGCAGGCCGCGATCCGCAAACACTCGCCCTCGGGTCGGGTGCCGGTGCTGCTGCATCGCGGCCTGGCCATCTGGGAATCTCTGGCGATCGCCGAGTATCTCAACGACCTCAAGCCCGAAGCGGGCTTCTGGCCTGCCGCGGTGGCCGCGCGGGCGCACGCACGTTCGATCTCGACCGAGATGCATGCCGGTTTCATGGACCTCCGCGCCAACATGCCGATGAACATCCGCGCCTCGTATCCCGGCAAAGGCATGACGCCGGGCGTGCGCGCCGACATCGAGCGCGTCACCTCGATCTGGCGCGACTGCCGCAAGCGCTTCGCGGGCGCCGCGGCCAAGGACGACGGCTTCCTGTTCGGCGCCTTTGGCGCCGCCGATGCGATGTACGCCCCCGTCGTCACCCGCTTCCGTACCTACGGCGTCACCCTCGACGCCGATTCGGAGGCCTATGCCACGGCCGTGCTCGCCCATCCCGCCATGAAGGAATGGATCGACGCGGCCCAGAACGAGCCCTGGCTGATCGAAAGCTACGAGCTGAAGTAGGTCTCTTCGAGCGCACGATCGATGGCGGCGCGGTCGAGCTGGCCGCGCAGGCCGATGGCGACCAGCGTGCCCGGCGTCGCGCCGGCAGGCGCGTCGGTGCATTCGAACCGCCGGCCGACGATCTGCAAAACCACCAGCCGGCCGCTGGCGTCGCGCAGGCAACCCTTGGCGCGCAGCACGCCTGCGTCAGGTGCCGCGAGCGAGCGCGCCAGCCGATCGACGTCGACGGTGCGGTCGACCGTGAGTTCGACCGACTCGTAGAGCACTGACGCCGCGATCCCACCCGGCGCGCGCAGGGCACCGGCCGCGCGATCGCCCCCACGCAGGCCCAGCACCAATTCGGCTGGCACGACTGAGCGTTCGGCGGGAACGACGCGGCCATTCGGCGCCTGCCCTTCCAGCCAACGCAGCGTCTCGTCGCGCACCTCGGCGGCTATGAGGTCGCAGCGATTGAGGACTAAAAGGTCGGCGGCGGCGAGTTGGCGCGTGATCGTGTCGCCCAGGTAAGCGTCGGCGGCATGGCGGCGCACCGTCTCGGCGTCGGCCAGCACCACGATGCCGTCGAGCGCATAGGCCTCGAGCAGGCCGACGGCGCTGGCCACCATGCCCGGCAGCGCCACGCCGCTGGTCTCGATCAGCACGCGGTCGATCCCAGGCCGCCGCTGCGGCAGGTCGAGCAGCGCCTCCATCAGGTCGCTGCCGTAGCTGCAGCAGATGCAGCCGCCGGAAATTTCCAGCGTGTCGCCGTCGCTGCCGACGATGAGGTCGCTATCGATCGGCAGCGCGCCGAAGTCGTTCACGAGCACGGCGATGCGCAGGCCGCCAGCGTTGCGCAGCAGATGATTGACCAGGGTCGTCTTGCCGGCGCCGAGAAAGCCGCCGATCACGGTGACGGAGACGCTCACACGTCTGCGGCGGGGAAGACGCGGCCGCCCTGAACCGTGCCCCAGATGCGGACGTCCTTCAGGCGCTCGGCGCCGATCTCCAAGGGATCGTCTTCCAGCACCGCGAAGTCGGCGCGCTTGCCCACTTCGATCGAGCCCACCTCGCCGTCGAGCCGGAGCGTGTAGGCCGCCCCCAGCGTGATCGTGCGCAGCGCGTCGGCGACGCCGATGCGCTCCTCGGTGCCCAGCGTGCGGCCCGACGCCGTCAGACGGTTGACCGCGCACCAGGCGGTGAACAGCGGCCCGAGCGGCGTCACCGGCGCATCGGAATGGATGGCCATCGGCACGCCTGTGGCCAATGCCGTGGCGCAGGCATTCATGCGCATCGCGCGCTCCGGCCCCACCGTCGTCGCGTAGTGCTGGTCGCCCCAGTAGAAATGATGGTTGGGGAACAGGTTCACGCACATGCCCAGCGCCTTCATGCGGCGGAACTGCGCGGCATCGGCCAGCTGGCAATGTTGTAGCGTGAACCGGTGGTCGCGGGCGGGCTCGTCCCGCAACGCCTGTTCTAGGCAGTCGAGCGCCATCTCGGTCGCCTGGTCGCCGTTGGTGTGGCTGTGCACCAGGATGCCCTGCTCCAGCGCGAGATGGTAAAGTTCGCGGATCTGCCCGGGGATCGTGTACCAGAGGCCGTTGGGCGCGCCGTTGTAGTAGCCCGGCCAGCGCAGCCGCGCCGAGAATCCCTGAATCGATCCATCGACGAACAGTTTTATCGCGCCCAGGCGCAGCATCTCGGTCGATTGGTCGCGCAGATCGACCACATGGTCCACCGCCTGCTGCGGCGTGACACCCTGGAAGCGGCGGAACGACATGATGCGCACGGGAAACGCGGCCTCGTCGGTGACGCGCCTCATCATCGCGACCGCGTCGGGCGGCAGCAGGTTGGCGAGATCGGTCGCCGTGGTCACGCCCTGGCGCACGCAGAGGCGCGCGAACTGGCGCAGGCCGGGCTCGTCGTTGGCCAGCACCTCGCGGTCGAAGCCGATGTGCTTGCCGGCCAGTGTCATGGCGTCGGGGCCCTTCAGCTCGCCGGTCGGCAGACCGTCGGCGCCGAGCGGCACACCGGGATGATTGACGCGCGGCCGCAGGAGCGCCGCCAGTTCGAGTGCGCGGCTGTTGACGTTGAAGATGTGGCCGCTCGCATGCATGACGCCCACCGGTCGCGTCGTCGACACGCGGTCGAGATCCTGGCGCGTCACGCGCCGTTCGCCGTAGTAGATCGGATCGAGGCCCCAGCCCGACAGCGGCTCTGTCCCCGCGCCCATCTTCGCGTCAGCCGCCTGCAGCCGCGCCACGACCTCTTCGATCGAAGCGGCGCCCGGCCAGACCTTGCCGTCGGGATCCATGCGGTCGAAGCGGCCGAGATAGAGATAGCGCCAGAAGGTGCCTTCGCTCACATGGCTGTGGCCCTCGACGAGGCCCGGCATCAGGACCTTGTCGGCGAACCGCGTGTCGAGCGTGTGCGGCCCCCAGCCCACGAGTTCGTCGAGCGGCCCGACACCGAGGATGCGCCCATCCCGCACCGCGACATGCGTGGCTTCGGGCCGGTTCGGATTCATCGTCAGGATGCGGCGGGCGCTGAAAATCGTCGTCAAATCAACCTGCACTCTTCATTTCCCCCGTGTCGCGCACCCTAATGAAGCATGCGCGACCGGCCAACGCTTTTGCCCCCAATCGGAGCAATGTGTGAGGCGTCTACCTCAGCCCTTCTCGACCGAGCCGCCCGCGTCGACCCAGCCCTTGAAGCCGCCGAGATTTTGCACGTTGGTGTAGCCCATGTCCTTCAACGTCTTACCGACGAGCGCCGAGCGGCCGCCGGAAGCGCAGTAGGCCACCACCGTCTTGGAAGGATCGAAGTTCTTGTCGTAGGCGGCCGAGGCCGGATCGGCGCGGAACTCGATGAGGCCGCGCGGGATGGCGATGGCGCCCGGCACCTTGCCCGAAGCCGCGACCTCGGCGGGCTCGCGCACGTCGAGGAACAGCACGTCGGCGCGGCCGACCAGCTTCTTCGCCTCGTCGGGGCTGATGCGCGGCACCGCAGCGTCGGCTTCCGCCAGCATCGTCTGGACCGTCTTCATGCGACTTCCTCCTGAGAAACCAATAAGCGGCGGAGACTAGCGCCCCGCCATCGGCGCGAGAAGGCCCCGGCGCACGAGTTCGACCATCAGCAGATCGGCCACCACGCGATTGCCGGCGACCGAGTGATGGTCGGTGCGGTAGAGCGGATCGATTCCGCGCGCCTCGATCACCGCCTTCAGCGGATCGGACAGATCGAACGGAATGAGCCCCGCGTCGGCCGCACAGCCCAATACTTTGCGCACGGAAGGTGCGACCGTCGTTTCGCGATCGGCGTAGCCCCGCCAGTAGCCGCGACCGTATTGCGCCATGACCACGACCGGCGCGCCCAGGGCCGCGAGCCTCGGCATCAGCCCGCAGGCGATCGTGGTGCCGGTGCCGGGCGGCGTGGCGCGGACCTCGTCGAAATACCAGCCGTTGAAGATGCCGAGCCGCCTGGCGACCTCGTCGGCCAGCGCCGACCAGCCGAGCAGGCGTGCCGCCACCGGCAAGGGCACCGGCGTGCCCGGCTTTCCCGGAACCGGCACGTTGCGCAGTTCGGCGCGGCCGCCCACCACATCGAAGTACGGCTTCTCGCGACTCCAGGAGACCTTGAATTCGCTGCGGCGGATGTCGTCGGGCGTAAAGCTCACCACAATGACCAGCGGCTTCACCATCTGGGCGAACCTCTCGGTGCTGAGCACCGTCTGATCGAACGAGTAGCCGCTGACGCCGCCGTTCAACACGCGGCGGCCGGTCATCTCCTGCAGGTAAGCCGGCCAGCTCTCGCCGTCCTTCACCTCGTCGCCCTTGGCGAAGGACGCGCCGGTGGCCAGGATCGGCGGCTCGGCCAAAGTCGATGTTGTGGGAGATGTCGGGGCCGCCCGTCGAAAACCATTGGCGTCGCTGCTGTAGACCGGCGACACGCAGTTGCCCGGCGACTTCCAGCCGAGCGCCGCGTCATAGGCATAGATGCACGGGCCCTCGCCTTCCTCGGCGGTGCCCATCCGCTCACGCGCGTAGTTCGGCCAATGCACCAGCGCCTCGGGGCCTGCACGCAGCAGGCGGGCTCCCATTTCGAGCATCAGCAGCGAGAACAGCACCGAGCCCACGATCAGGACGATGCGCGCCGCCAAACCCGTTCCACCCGGGCCTGTCGCTGAGGGCCCCGTCGTTCCTCGACGGTCTTTCTTGTCGAACTCTTTCTCCACGTCCGCAGTCTAGCAACGGGTCTTCAGGCGAGGAAACCGCCATCGACCACCAGCGGGCTGCCGATCATGGCCGAGGCCGCGTCGGAGCAGAGGAACAGCACGGCGTTCGCCACCTCCTCCGGCGCCGCGATTTTTCCGCGCGGGGTCATGCCCGTAATGGCGGTTGCGAACCGCGGATCGGCCTGCATCCATTCCGCGATGGGCGGCGTCTCGACCCAGCCCGGGCAGACCGCGGTGACGCGCACGCCGGTGCTCGCGTACTGGCGGGCGGCGCTGTTGGTGAGGCCCAGCACGCCGTGCTTGGCCGCGGCATAGGCGCCGCCACCCGGGATCGAATGGCCGCGCTGGCCGTAGATCGACGACATGTTGACGATCACGCCGCGCCTGGCCTTCAGCATCACCGGGATCTGGTGACGCATGCACAGGAACACCGAGGTGAGATAGCCGTCGATCGTCCGCCGCCAGCTCTCCTCGCTCATGTCGCCGATCAGAGCGATATCCTCGCCGCCGATGGCGCCGCCATTGTTGAAGGCATAGTCGAGCCGGCCGTGGCGCTCCTGGATCGTGCCGATCAGCCGCTCGACCGATTTGCCATCGGACGTGTCGCCGCCGATCCACGACACCGCCGCGTCCTTGCCGAAGGTCTTCAGCGCCTCCTGGGCGCGCGCCTCGTTGCGGCTGCTGACGACGACCGTGGCGCCCTCGCGCGCAAAGCCCTGCGCGGTCGCGAGACCGATGCCGCTGGTGCCGCCGGTCACGAGGGCCACCTTGCCGCGCATCTCGGGGTAGCGGCGGACGGGGTCTGTCATGGTCCATCTCCTTCAGTACCCCCTCACCCAACCTCTCCCCCAAGGGGGAGAGGAGCATGAAAGATCAAACCTCGGACTCCTCTCCCCCGCTAGGGGGAGAGGTTGGGTGAGGGGGCGAGTCGCTCGTCGTCAATTCCGCAGGATACACACCTCGACCGGCTGCGCGCGGCCCGGCACTGAGACCGGGCCGATGGCGCGGAAGCGGGCGGCGTCGGCTTCCTCCAGCCCGGCCGCCAGAAGCGTCTCGGCGCTGGTCACGACCAGCGCGTCGTGCGAGCGCGAGAGCTGTTCCAGCCGGCTCGCCACGTTCACCGTGTCGCCCACGGCGCTGTATTCCAGCCGGTTGCGGCTGCCGATGGCGCCCATCAGCACCGGCCCGACATGGGCGCCGACCGAGATCCGCACCGGCGGCAGGCCGCGCATCCGGCGGCCGCGGTTCCAGCCCTCGACCGTCTCCACCATGTCGAGCGCGCAGCGGAGCGCCCGCGCCTCGTCGTCGGGCTGCGCGTCGGGCGTGCCGAAGGTCGCCATCACGCCGTCGCCGATGAACTTGTCGAGCGTGCCGCCGTGGCGAAAGATGCACTCGGCCATGTGCTCGTGGAAGACGCGCAGGAAGTTGATGGTGAGCTGCGGCGGCTGGCCCTCCATCAGGCGCGTAAAACCCACGATGTCGACGAACAGCACCGTGGCCTTGCTCTCGCGGCCGACCTCGAAGTCGTGCTCGGCGCCGGCGAGACGATCGACCAGGTTGGGCGAGAAATAGCGCGCGAGGTTGTTGCGCTCGCCCTCGGCCAGCAGCGTGCGCCCGAGATGCGCGCGGGCGCGCCACACCGCCACGGCAATGAAGCCGGTGCAGATCGTCATGAACACGAGCTGCTGCACGAGGAAGGCCTCGGGCGTCACGAACCCCGGCCCGATCAGCCGGGCGAACAGCGCCCGCGCCTCCGGCCACAATGCCGCCGCGCCCAAAAGATCGACGCCGGACGCGCGCGCCTGGTCGAAGGCGGTCCAGACGAAGCTGCCGACCAGCGCCACCAGCGAGGCCGCGCCCGTCACCACCACGGTGCGCGCCGAATAGCTGAGCGCGCTCGCGGTGAGATAGATCACGAGATAGAGGAACAGCGAACGGCGGCCGAAGACCTGTTCCAGCCACAGCGCGCCGTCGGGCGCGCCGGGGATGGGCACCAGGGTGGCGATCGTGATCACCGTCACGTCGATCAGCGTGACGCCGATCTGGATCGGCCGGGCAAAGCGCGTGGCGCGCGCGGCATAGACCAGCCAGGCCGACGCCATCATGGCGACGCAGGCACCGACACCGACGCCGACGCGCATCGGCCCGGCCGCGAACATCAGCCAGACCGCGACCAGGCCCAGGGCGATCAGGCGGCCGCGAAACGCAAAGACCGATCCGTTCTGCTCTTCCTCGTTCAGTCGAACGCGCAGGCGCGCATCGGCGCCATCAAGGGTCAGGGCTGGCATGACCTACCGGGATTGGTTGGGGGGACCGATGGCTTACGCGATTTCCGCGCAGGGTGTGTTCAAAGAAATGTGAGCGCCGCGATGAATGTCATTCATGCCCGACCCCCGTCAGAGCAATTTCGTCGTCCTGAGCGGAGCGAAGCGTAGTCGAAGGACCTCTTTTCCATTCGATAGACCGCCGGAAAAAGGTCCTTCGACTGCGCCGCCCTTCGGGCGGCTCCGCTCAGGACGA
>CAMDOT010000180.1 GCA_945903635.1 Rhizobium sp. Q54
GCGACAGCGCGTTGGTCATCGGCCGTTGATCCCGAAGTGGCCCCGGTATCCGGAAAAATGGTGGGCGCTGTAGGGATTGAACCTACGACCCCACCCGTGTGAAGGGTGTGCTCTCCCGCTGAGCTAAGCGCCCGGAAGGGGCGCGTATAGGGCGAATGGGCCGAATCGTCAACGGGCGGCGAGTTGACCCAGGGTGTCGGGCAGGGCGCCGAAGCGGTCGATCACGGCATCGGGCCCCAGTTCGCTGGCGGGCTTCAGGGTATATCCCCAGCTCACCAGTACCGCCGGAATGCCGGCGCGGTGGGCGGCCTCGGCATCGTGGATCGAATCGCCGATCATGACGGCGCGCTTTGGATCGCAGCCCATGCGCTCGATCAGCATCAGGATGTGCCTGGGGTCGGGCTTGCGCACCGGGAAGGTGTCGGCGCCGGCCACGTCGGAGATCGGCGGCATGAGCTTCAGGTGTTCCAGGATGATGCGCGCCGGCCGCTCGAACTTGTTGGTGCAGACGCCCTGCTTCAGTCCGAGGCGGGCGAACCGGGCGACCACGTCGGCCACGCCGTCGAACGCGACGGTGTTGCTGACCGGGTCGGCCTCGTAATAGCGCACGAACTCGCGGGTGGCGGCGGAGAGGGCTGTATCGTCCAGCGTTCGGCCGTGCTTGGCGAAGGCCTTGCCGACGGTGACCTTGCTGCCCTGGCCCATGAAAATCCGGGCGTCTTCGTCGGTAATGGGTGGCAGGCCGTGGTCGGCCAGCACGCGGCTCACAGCCACGCACATGTCGCGGGCGCTGTCGATCAGGGTGCCGTCGAGGTCGTAGATCACGGTGTCGAAGCGGGCGGAGATGAGACTGTCGGCGTTGGGATGCATGGGTGTTCCATAGCACATCCATCTTGCGGGGCGTTCCGCCCCGTGGCATCGGACGGACATGACATCACCCATTGCCGTGGTGGTGCTGGCGGCCGGCGCCGGCACACGCATGAAGTCGACCCTGCCCAAGGTCCTGCATCCTATGGCCGGATGGCCGATGCTGCGCCACGTGCTCGACAACGTCGGCCGCCTCAAGCCCTCCTGCATCGTGGGCGTGATCTCGCCGGGCGCCTCGGCGGTAACCGCAGCCTTCGCCCCCCATCCGACCGTGGTGCAAAAACGGCCGGTGGGAACAGGTGATGCCGCCAAGGCGGCCCTCGGCGCGCTCAAGGGCCATCGTGGGCTAGTGCTGGTGGTGTTTGGCGACGCGCCGCTGGTCACCGCGGCAAGCATGAAGAAGCTGATCGCCGCCTGTGCACGGACAAAAGCAGTCGTCGGCGTACTGGGCTTCAAGGCGGCCGATCCGTCGCCCTACGGCCGGCTGATCGTGCGCGACGGCGTGTTGGAAAAGATCGTCGAGAGCAAGGACGCCAACGCCACCGAGAAGGCCGTCGATTTCTGCAATTCCGGCGTCATGTGCCTGGATGGCGGCCTGATCGCCGAGCTGCTGGGCGAGATCCGCAACGACAACGCCAAGCGCGAATTCTATCTGACCGACGCTGTCGGCCTCGCGCGCGCCGCAGGCCACAAGGCGATCGCCATCGAGGGCGAGGAAGAGGAGTTCCAGGGCATCAATTCGCGCGTCGAGCTGGCGGTGGCCGAGCGCGTGCTGCAGGAGCGGCTGCGCACTGCCGCGATGACGGCAGGCGTCACCATGACTGATCCGGCTTCGGTGTGGCTTTGCGCTGATACGAAGTTTGCGACCGACGTCTCGATCGGCCCCAATGTGCGGTTTGGGCCAGGCGTCAGCGTCGCGGCTGGCGTCCAGATCAAGGCGTTCTGCGACATCGAGGGCGCGCGCATCGGAAGGGGGGCCCTGATCGGTCCCTTTGCCCGCATCCGGCCGGGCTCTGATGTGGGCGAGGATGTCCATATCGGCAATTTCGTCGAGCTCAAGGCCACCCGCATGGCCCGCGGCGCCAAGGCCAATCACCTGGCCTATCTCGGCGATTCCGACATCGGGGCACGCAGCAATATCGGCGCCGGGACCATCGCGGTGAATTATGACGGCTATGGCAAGCATCGCACGATCATCGGGGCCGAAGCCTTCGTGGGTTCCAACAGTTCGCTGATCGCCCCGGTGCGCATCGGCCGGGGGGCCAACGTGACGGCGGGCAGCGTCGTCACCGAGGACGTGCCGGCAGGCGCGGTGGCCTTTGGCCGGGCTCGACAGGTCACAAAGAAGGGGCAAGCGCCAGCGCTTCGTGCAAAGCTCAAAGCCCGTGCGGTGGCCAACAAGGCCAGACCTCAACGCGGCAAGAAGTAGCTCCACTCTCGTAGGTACCCCCTCCCATGTGCGGAATCATCGGAATCCTCGGCCAGGCTCCCGTCACGCCCCTGCTGGTCGAGGCGTTGAAGCGTCTCGAATATCGCGGCTACGATTCGGCCGGCGTCGCAACGCTGGTGAATGGCCACATCGACAGGCGCCGCGCCGAGGGCAAGCTGGTCAATCTCGAGGCGCGCCTGGCCCAGGAGCCGCTGCCCGGGACGATCGGCATCGGCCACACCCGTTGGGCCACGCACGGCAAGCCGTCGGAGCGCAATGCCCACCCCATCGCCACCGACCGGGTGGCGGTCGTGCACAACGGCATCATCGAGAATTTCCAGGAGCTGAAGGACGAGCTGGTGGCCGAAGGCCGCAAGTTCGAGAGCGATACCGACACCGAGGTGGTGGCGCAGCTTCTCACGTCCTACCTCGATCAACAGATGTCGCCGGAGGAGGCGATGGGCAAGGCGATGGAGCGCCTGCGCGGCGCCTTCGCGCTGGTTGCCCTGTTCAGCGGTCGCCACGACATGCTGATGGGCGCCCGTCGTGGCAGCTCCCTGGCGGTTGGCTACGGCGACGGCGACGGCAAGATGTACATCGGCACCGATGCACTGGCGCTGGCGCCCTTCACCAGCCGCGTGAGCTATCTCGAGGACAACGACTGGGTCGTGCTGAAGGCCGACGGTTGTACGGTCTACCAGGGCACGCAGAAGGTGGAACGGCCGATCAAGACGAGCGGCCTCAGCAGCGACCTGATCGGCAAGGGCAACCATCAGCATTTCATGCTGAAGGAGATCCACGAGCAGCCGGCGGTGATCGGCGACACGCTGCACTCCTACCTCGACCCGGCGACGCGCTCGGTTCAGGTGCCGGCCATGCCGTTCGATTGGTCGAAAGTGAGTCGCGTCACCATGACGGCCTGCGGTACGGCGTTCTACGCCTGCATGATCGCCAAATACTGGTTCGAGAAGCTGGCGCGCCTGCCGGTCGAGACCGAGGTCGCCTCGGAATTCCGCTATCGCGAGCCGCCGCTGCCCGAAGGCGGCGTGTGCATCGCCGTCTCGCAGTCGGGCGAGACCATCGACACGTTGGAGGCGCTGCGCTACGCGCAATCGCAGAAGCAGACGCTGCTGTCGGTGGTCAACGTGCCTGAAAGCGCCATCGCGCGCCTGTCGCATGTCGTGCTGCCGACATTGGCGGGGCCCGAGATCGGCGTCGCCTCGACCAAGGCCTTTACCACGCAGCTCGTCGTGCTGCTGGCCACGGCGATTTCCGCCGGCCGCGCGCGGGGAACGCTGTCGCGCCAGGAGGAGGAGCGTCTGGCGCTCGCCATGATCGAGCTGCCGGCGCGCGTCAACGAGACGCTGAATATGGAAGAGGACTATCGCCGCATTGCCGAGAACACGCTCGCCGCGGCGCGCGACGTGCTCTACATCGGCCGCGGCTCATCCTTCCCGGTGGCACTCGAAGGCGCGCTCAAGCTGAAGGAGCTGTCGTACATCCACGCCGAGGGCTATGCCGGCGGTGAAATGAAACATGGTCCGATCGCGCTGATCGATGACGCCGTGCCGGTCGTGGTGGTGGCGCCGACCGACGCGATCTTCGACAAGATCGCATCGAACTTCGAGCAGGTGAGGGCGCGCGGCGGCCGGCTGGTGCTGCTGAGCGACAAGGCGGGCGTTGCCCGGCTGGGTGCCAAGGCAGAGACGTCGATTGCGCTGCCCGACATCGATCCGGTCGTGGCCCCGATCCTCTACACCGTCGGGGTACAGCTGCTCGCCTACTACACCGCGCTGGCGAAAGGCACCGACATCGACCAGCCGCGCAATCTCGCCAAGAGCGTTACGGTCGAATAGATCCTTGGCGTGTACCCTTAGCGCGTGCCCTGCGGCAGGCCAGGCGCGAGCCCCTGGGGCTGCTGCGGTGCCGGCTGGCCGCCGCGCGGCTGGGCCGGCGCCGGACGCGGCTGGGGCGGCGTGGCCGGCTGCTGGGTCTGGACGAATGCCCGGACCTTCTCGCTCTCGTGGTCCTGGGCCTTCTTGAACTCTTCCTCGCTGATGAAACGGTCCTTGTTGAGGTCCATTTCGAGGAACTGCTTGAGGGCATACCCGGTCAGCTCGATGCGATCGATCTGGCCGTCCTTGTTGGCGTCGATCTCCGCGAACTTGCGCAACGCCAGCGTCTTGCGCAGATCGAAGGGCAGCAGGTTCTTGGCCTGCGGCCCGTCGGCGGGGCCGGCCAGCACGAGGTATTCCTGCTGGTTGATCTTGTTGTCGCCGTTCTTGTCGAGCTGATCGGCGTTGCGCAGCTGCATGTCGATCAGTTCGTTGAGGGTCATCATGCCCTGGCGCTTGCGCGCCTCGATCTGCTGGCGTTCGTTGGCCTCGCGTTGCAGCGAGCGCTGCACGATCAGGCGCACCTCGGGTTCGGTGATCTTGTTGTCGCGGTCGGTGTCGTACTGGTTGAATTCGGCGTGGACCAGGGCTTCCGCCTCGGCGCGCTCGACGAAGCCGTCGCGGTTGGTGTCGAGATTCTGGAACTCGGCGCGGGCGCGGTTGCGGAGTTCCTCGATCGGCGGCTTGTTGGGGGCGTCGGGCGACAGTGGCGGCTCGACCACCTTGATGAATTCATCGACCGTGAGCTTGCCGTCCTTGTTCGCGTCGAGCTGCTCGAACGACCTCATGCGGTACTTCAGAAAGTCCGCGCGCGTCACTTCGCCCTTCTTGTTGACGTCGATCTCGGTGAACCACGAGGGCAGCGGAATTGGCGGGGGTGCACCGGGGGTCGCCTGCTGCCCGGCGGGGGGTGCGCCCGGCGCCGGCGGGGTGGCCTGCTGCGGCACAGCGGCGGGCGGGGCAGCTTGGGGAGGCCGGTTGGCCGGCCAGCCCTGAGTCGGCGGGGTCTGAGCCGGCGGAGTTTGCGCCGACGCTGGTAGAGCCATGGCGGCAGCGGCAAGGAAGATTGGAGCGAGAAGACGATTCATAGGCGGTAGGCCCGCGTTGGGAGGGGTGATTCGTATCGTTTGCCATGGGCCATCTGTCAACGTCCCGCGTGGTTTGCAGCCTGCGTGATAAACGTGCCCAAAGGATGGCGCGAATCCATTTGAGTTGCGTCCTTGGGTCGTTTACGCCATCGTTGTCAAAATCGCCAGCCCCACAGAAGGGCCGCAAGTGCTTGGGAGGCAAGGGTAATTTCGCGGAATCGTCGCGTTGTTCGCGGCGGTCCACGAAACCAGCAGGAACATGGCAGGACAGTTTTCATCCAGCGGATCGCCGTTGCTCAGCGTACGCGACGTTTCGGTCCGCTTCGGCGGCATCGTCGCCCTTGATGGCGTGACGTTCGACGTCGTGGCGGGCCAAGTGGCCGGCCTCATCGGCCCCAACGGTGCCGGCAAGACGACCCTCTTCAATTGCCTCAGCCGTCTCTACACGCCCAACGGCGGCGACATCCTGTTCGAGGGCCAGTCGATCCTCAAGCGCCCGCGCCACGACATCCCGAACATAGGCATCGGACGAACCTTCCAGAACGTGGCGCTGTTCGACAAGATGTCGGTTCTCGACAACATCAAGGTCGGTTGCCACAGCCGCAGTTCGACCAGCTTCCTCGACAATGCGCTGCGTCTTCCCAAGGTCCATGGCGAGGAGGAGCGCATCACCCGCCGGTCCCACGAGCTGATTGCGTTCATGGACCTCGTGCCGTTTACGGGAGCGATGGCGGGCGGCCTGCCGTTCCCGATCCGAAAGCGCGTCGAATTGGCGCGCGCACTCGCCTCCAGCCCCAAGCTGCTGCTGCTCGATGAGCCCGCGGCCGGACTGAACCATGAGGAGATCGAGGTTCTGAAGGCCCAGATCAAACGGGTGCGCGATACGCAGAACGTCACCGTACTGCTGGTCGAGCATCACATGAGTCTCGTGATGTCGGTATCCGACAAGGTCGTCGCCATCGATTTCGGCAAGAAGATCGCCGACGGCACGCCGGCGGAAGTGCAGCGCGATCCGGAAGTGATCCGCGCCTATCTGGGGACCGCGTAATGGCCGCGTTGCTGGAAGTGAAGGGGCTGAAGGCGTTCTATGGCCAGACCCAGTCACTGTACGACGTCGGCTTCGAGATCCCCGATGGCGGCATCACCACGCTGCTGGGCGCCAACGGCGCCGGCAAGACGACGACGCTGCGCGCCATCTGCAACATGGTGCGGACGGACGGCACGATCCGCTTCGCCGGCAAGGATATCGCCGGCCAGGCGACCGAGGAGATCGTGCGGCTGCGCATCGCCCACGTGCCGGAGGGCCGCGGCACCTTCACCACGCTCACCGTCGATGAGAACCTGCGCATCGCCGCCTATACGCGACGCGACAAGGCGGCCGTGCATGCCGACCTCGAGCGGGTGTTCGGCTATTTCCCGCGGCTCAAGGAACGCGTCCAGCAGCAGGCCGGCACGCTGTCGGGCGGCGAACAGCAGATGCTGGCGATCGCCCGCGCGCTGATGCTGAAGCCGCGCCTGATGCTGCTCGACGAGCCGTCGTTCGGCCTGGCGCCGCTGATCGTGCAGGAGATCTTCCGCATCCTGAAGCGCATCAACGAGGACGACAAGGTGAGCATCCTGCTGGTCGAGCAGAATGCCGCTCTCGCCCTCGATCTCGCCACCCACGCCTATGTCCTCGAGACCGGCCGGGTGGTCATGTCGGGCCCCTCGTCGGTCGTGAAGAACGACGAGAACGTCCGCAAGTCGTACCTCGGCTACTGAGGCGGAGAAAAATGGAACAGTTCCTCCAGCAGATCGCCTCGGGCCTCGCCAACGGCGCCATCTATGCCTGCGTCGCCCTGGCGCTGGTCATGATCTACGTCTCGACCGACCACATCAATTTCGCCCAGGGCGAGATGGCGATGTTCAGCACCTACATAAGCTGGCAGCTGATGACCTGGGGCTTGAGCTTCTGGGTAGCCTTCATCCTGGCGGTCGTGTTCTCCTTCGTCCTGGGCGTGATCATCGAGCGGGCGATCTTGAGACCGCTGCACAACGCGCCGGTGCTGTCGATCGTCGTGGTGTTCATCGGCCTGCTGGCGATCTGCAACTCGGTGGCAGGCGCGATCTGGAGCTACCTGATCAAGGAATTCCCGTCGCCGTTCCCCAAGAGCAGCTTCGGCATTGCCGGCGTGATCGGCCCCCATCAGCTCGGCGTCGTAATGGTCACGCTGATCGTGCTCGGGCTGCTGTTCATATTCTTCCGCTATACGCCGCTTGGCCTCGCCATGCGGGCCGCCGCCCAGAACCCGCAGATGGCCCGCCTCGTCGGTGTGCGCGTCGACTGGATGCTGGCGCTGGGCTGGGGCCTCGCCGCCGCCGTCGGCGCGGTGGCGGGCATCATGGTCGCCCACATCGTCTATCTCGATCCCAACATGATGGGCGGCATCCTGCTCTATGCCTTCGCCAGCGCCCTTGTCGGCGGCATCGGCAATCCCGGCGGCGCGGTGGTGGGCGGCTTCATCGTCGGCGTGCTCGAGAACATGGTGGCCTATGCCGGCAACCAGATCGAGAAAGCGACCGGGATCTACATCATCGGCAATGGCGAGAAACTCACCGTGGCGCTGATCATCGTCATCACCGTGCTGACCGTTAAGCCCGCCGGTCTGTTCGGTCGCGTCGTCGTGAAGAGGGTCTGACATGCCGGCGTTTCCGAAGAAGCTGCTCTGGGTCCTGCTGGCGCTGGCGTTCCTCGTGCCGTTGCTGCATCCGCTGTTTCCCGACGTCGTGTCCGGCTACCGGCTGTTCCTCGTCAGCACCATGATTATCGCCGCCATCGCGGTGCTGGGGCTGAACCTGCTTACCGGCTTCAACGGCCAGATCTCGCTGGGCCACGGCGCCTTCTACGCAGTCGGTGCCTATACGGCCGCGGTGCTGATGGACCATCTGAACATGCCGTACTGGGCGACGCTGCCGTGCGCGGCGGTCGTCTGCTTCATCGTCGGCTACCTGTTCGGCCTGCCGGCGCTCAGGCTCGAAGGGCATTATCTGGCACTCGCCACCTTCGCGCTGGCGCTCGCCGTGCCCCAGATCCTGAAATACAGGTGGTTGGAGGGCCTCACCGGCGGCGTCCAGGGCATCGTGCTCAACAAGCCCGAAGTGCCGTTCGGCCTGCCGCTCAGCGAAGACCAGTGGCTGTACTACTACTGTCTGATCGTCATGGTGGTGCTGTACTGGGCCGCAGCCAACATGCTCGACAGCCGCAGCGGGCGCGCGATGATGGCGATTCGCGATCAGTACATGGCCGCCGACACGATGGGCATCGATACCGCCCTCTACAAGACGGTCACATTCGGCATCAGCGCCGCCTACACCGGCATCGCGGGCGCGCTGTCGGCATCGGCGATCGCCTTCGTGGCGCCCGACAGCTTCACCATCTTCCTGTCGATCAAATTCCTGATCGGCCTGGTCGTGGGCGGCGTGGGCTCGCTGGCGGGTTCGGTCGTCGGTGGCATCTTCTACGTGCTGGTCGACAATTCCGCCCAGGCGCTGTCGTTGTTCGTGAAGAACGACCTCGGGTTGCAGTTCGACCTGTCAGCCTACACGGTCTTCGGCATCCTGCTGATCGTGCTGATGTACCTGATGCCGATGGGCATCGTCGGCGGTGTCTACCTGCTGATGCGTCGGCTGCGCGCCCTGCGGGGATGATGCAGTCGGAACCGTAGTGCGGAAGGCCGCAGTTTGGCGGCCTTTTTTTCCGCCTGAATCCGCAGGAAAATTCGAGGCTGTCTTAATCAACGGGAGGACAATCAAGTGGGTACGAGTAGGCGTGGTTTTGTCGGTGGCGCGTCCGCATTGGCGTTGCTTTCCGGTTCGACGGCTGCGTTCGCGCAGAAGAAATATTCCGACGGTGCGACGGACACCGAGATCAAGCTCGGCCACACTGGCCCGTACAGCGGCCCCGCGTCGTCCTACGGCGCGATCGGCAAGTGCATCGAAGCTTACTGGAAGAGCGTCAATGCCGCCGGTGGCATCAACGGCCGCAAGGTCAATTTCATCACCCTCGACGACGGCTACAATCCGGCCAAGATCGTCGAACTGGTCCGCCAGCTCGTCGAGCAGGACAAGGTGCTGTGCACCTTCAACACGCTCGGCACGCCGACCAACACGGCGATCCACAAGTACATGAACCAGAAGAAAGTGCCGATGCTCTACGTCGCTACTGGCGCATCGAAGTGGGGCAAGCCCAAGGAATTCCCGTGGACGATGGGCTACCAGCCCGACTATCACACCGAGGGCGCGATCTACGCCAAGCACATCCTGGCGAACGTCAAGGATCCGAAGATCGGTGTGCTGATGCAGAACGACGACTACGGCAAGGATTACTTCGGCGGCTTCAAGGAAGGCCTCGGCAAGGACGCGAACAAGATCGTCAAGCATGTGACCTTCGAGGTCACCGATCCGACGGTCGATTCGCAGGTGATCCAGCTCAAGGATTCAGGCGCCAACGTCTTCTTCAACATCGCGACGCCCAAGGCTGCCGCCCAGGCGATCCGCAAGGCCGCCGATCTCGGCTGGAAGCCCGCGCAGTACCTCAACAACGTGTCCGCCTCGGTGGGTTCGGTGATGAAGCCGGCCGGTCTCGAAAACAGCCAGGGCATCATCACGGCGCAGTACCTCAAGGACCCAACCGACAAGCAGTGGGAGAACACCGAGGACTTCAAGGCATGGGTCGCCTGGATGGATAAGTGGATGCCGGGCGCCAACAAGGCCGACGCCAACTACATCTACGGCTTCTCGGTCGCCACGCTGATGCACGAGACGCTGAAGAAGTGCGGCAACGAGCTGACGCGCGACAACGTCATGAAGCAGGCGGCGAACTTCCAGAAGTTCAAGTTGCCGCTGCTGCTGCCGGGTATCACCATCAACACCAGCCCGACCGACTACTACCCGATCCAGTCGGTCCAGCTTGCCCGCTTCAAGGGCGAGAGCTGGGACCTGTTTGGCGACGTCATGTCGGCCGAGGGCTCCTGACGCCTCGACAGCCCCCAATGCTGCCAACAAGGCCGCCGGTGACCCCGGCGGCCTTTTCCTTGAGTGGTTTTGTGCGGTGCAACATTGGCAACTTGTATATCGCCTGATGAGGTTTTCGCTTTTCATCAGGCGAATTTCAGGCAACGCTTCTTTCGCATAACAATAAACTTAAGGAGGCAGCGTTGAAGACAAACAGGCGCACTTTTCTCGGCGGCGTTTCCACGGCCGCCGTCTTGTCTGCATCCGGCGTGGCATTCGCGCAGAAGAAATATGATGACGGCGCGACCGACAAGGAAATCAAGATCGGCAACACCAATCCCTACAGCGGTCCGGCGTCGTCCTATGGCGTGATCGGCAAGTGCATCGCGGCCTACTGGAAGTGCGTCAACGACCGCGGCGGCGTCAACGGCCGCATGGTGAAGTTCATCACCCTTGACGACGGCTACTCGCCGCCAAAGACCGTCGAGCTGGTCCGCCAGCTCGTCGAACAGGAAAAAGTGCTCTGCGTGTTCCAGACGCTGGGCACGCCGACCAACACCGCGATCCACAAGTACATGAACCAGAAGAAGGTGCCGCAACTCTACGTGGCGACCGGTGCCTCGAAGTGGGGCAAGCCCAAGGAGTTCCCGTGGACGATGGGCTTCCAGCCCGACTACCACACCGAGGCCGTGATCTATGCCAAGCACATCCTGGCCAACGTCAAGGACGCCAAGATCGGCGTGCTGATGCAGAACGACGACTACGGCAAGGACTACTGGGAGGGCTTCAAGGACGGTCTCGGCAAGGACGCGAACAAGGTCGTCAAGCACGTGACCTACGAGACGACCGATCCGACGGTCGATTCCCAGATCATCCAGCTCAAGGATTCGGGCGCCAACGTCTTCTTCAACATCACGATCCCCAAGTTCGCCGCGCAGGCGATCCGCAAAGCGGCTGATCTGGGGTGGAAGCCCGCGCACTACCTGAACAACGTCTCGTCGTCTGTCGCTTCGACGTTGAAGCCGGCCGGCCTCGACAACAGCCAGGGCATCATTACCGCGCTGTATCTCATGGATCCCACCGACAAGCAGTGGGACAGCAACGCCGACATGAAGACCTGGAGCGCCTGGATGGACAAGTGGATGCCGGGCGCCAACAAGAGCGATGGCAGCTACGTCTACGCCTATGCGGTGTCATACCTGATGGAACAGACCCTGAAGAAGTGCGGCGACAACCTGACGCGCGAGAACCTCATGCGCCAGGCGGCGAGCTCCCAGAAGCTGCGCGTGCCGCTGCTGCTGCCGGGCATCACCGTCAACACCAGCCCGACCGACTTCTATCCGGTGCAGTCCGTCCAGCTCGCCAAGTTCAAGGGCGAGACCTGGGAACTGTTTGGCGACGTCATGTCGGCCGAAAGCACCTGATCGCAGCAGATCGCAAGGATGAAGAAGGCCGCCGGTTTCCGGCGGCCTTTTTCGTTACGGCTATCAACGCATGCTACGAGTGGAGTCCCCGGGCTTGCGCTGCAGGGCCTGGCGGCATTCGGCGGTGTCGATGCGGCCATCCTTGTTGAGGTCGCAGCGGGCGAAGTTGCCGTCCGTCACCGCCATGAATTCGATCAGGGTCACGACGCCGTCCTTGTCCGCGTCGAGGCGCTGGAAATAGGCCGACTGGCGGCCCGGCGGGCGGTCCGTCTGGCGGTCGCCGGGCAGCACGCTATTGCCCGCAGTAGGCGTGCGGGCAGACAGTTCGTCCTGGGTGAGCTTGCCGTCGCCGTTGGCGTCGAGCCGCTTGAAGCGGGCCTCCTGGCCCACCTTCCATTCGGCGCGGTCGACGACACCGTCCTTGTTGGTGTCGTAGCGCATGACGCCAGCAGGCTCACGGGCCGGCTTGGTGGTGGGCGTGGCCGGCGCCGGGTCGCCGGGGGCGGCAAGGGTAGGGGCCGCGAGGAACAGGAGGGCGGTCGCGAGCGAGAACAACTTCGGCATGAAGAACATATCCTTATAGTTGTGTCAGGAGATGGTGATGCACGCGCCATTTCCCTTACCCGGCCGTCTAATACCAGCCGTCAGAACCGATGACTCTTATGTGATTTGCGCTGGAGGTCGTGGCTCGATTCTCTGAAGCGACAACGTCGCTGAGGAGGTCGGGATGTCGTTGGCGATAACGCGGAGGGATTTGTCGGCGGCGGCGCTTCGCGGTCGCGC
>CAMDOT010000181.1 GCA_945903635.1 Rhizobium sp. Q54
GGCCCGCCTCATGATCCGAGCGGGCCTGGAGGCCCGCGGTCCAATGAGGTCTGATCGGAAAGACGCGATGCGCGGTCTCATGTTCCGGCCGGGAACCTCATCTTCCAGTAGTCCTTGACCTGTTCGACCAGGCCCAGCGGCAGAGCCACGTAGCCTAGTTCGGCTGCTTCCTGCGCGCCGTTGTCGAGGGCCCACTGGAAGAACTGAAGTGTCGCCCGGGTTTTCCGCGCCGGGACGGCTTTCGGCATCAGGACGAAGACGGTGGCAACGATGGGATAGGCGTGATCGCCCGGCGCGTCGGTCAGCATCAGACCGAAGTCCTTGGCGCCGCTCCACTCGGCGCCGGCCGCCGCGGCCTGGAAGGCACGCACATCGGGCACCACGAACCGGCCCGAGCGGTTCCGAACGGCGACATAGCTGAGCTTCGCCCGCAGCGCCTGGGCAAACTCGACATAACCGATCGAATTCTTGACCTGTCGAACCGTTTGCGCGACTCCGTCGTTGCCTTTAGCGGCCGTCCCGACCGGCCAGGACACGAGAAGATCCGACCCGACCCTCTCCTTCCAGTTCGCGCTTTCCTTCGACAGATAGTCGGTGAAATTGAAGGTGGTTCCCGACCCGTCGGCGCGGCGAATCACCGTGATCTTGGCGTCGGGCAGTTTGAGATCGGGATTGAGCGCCTTGATCTCCGGATCGGACCAGGATTGGACCTTGCCGAGGAAAATATCTGCAATCAGCGGCCCGGTGAGCTTCATCACGCCTGGCCCGACGCCCTCGATATTCACCACCACGACCACGCCGCCGATCACGATCGGGAACTGGGCCAGCCCGAGCTTTGTCAGCTCCTCCGACTTCAACGGCACATCGCTTGCCCCGAAATCGACCGCGCCGGTCCTCACCCGCATCATCCCGGCGAGCGATCCGACCGGCTCGTACGCCAGCGGCAGACGGGTTGGCGGATCGTCGAGGCCACCACCTGCCCGCCGAACACCGACGTCGCCGGACAGCGCTCTCTGGTAGCCGTGCGCCCATCGCGAGAGGATCGGGAAGCCGAAAGTCGAGCCGGCGCCGGTGACGATGGCGCTGGCATCGCCCAGCACGTCCTGGGCGGCAACCCGTGGCGCAGTGCCGGCAACCGCCAGGACAGCCACGCACAGGGCGACGAACGCCCTCATGTGGGCACCGGCACGGCCTGGCCGGGGCCCTCGAGCGAGCGACCGCCGGCGCGTTCGCCAGTCGGGACGCCACGGACGGCACGCGACACCGAGCGCCGCTCGGCGTCGATGCGCTCGATCTGATAGAAGGCCCGCTCGGCGCTGCCCAGCAGCGTCAGGATCGCGCCCCTTTCGACCCAAGGCAGCTCGGAGCCGAGCTTCAGGCAGCGTTCGCGCAGCGCCGCGATCGCCGGCAAATGCTGCTCCGCTTCGGGCGACACGACCGGCATGTCCTGCGTCGTCGGCGTGATTGCCCGATAGGCATTGGCGATGAGAGCGACACTGGCGTTCACCAGCTCCCGGCCGGCCGGCGAGAAGGCCTGCCGCTCGACGCGCCGCGCCACCTGATGGAAGGTCTCACCCAGACCGGCGGTCCAATCCTCCTCCTCGATCATGCTCGCCACCAGATTCGCCTTTTCATAGGGCATCTGGGCGTCGAACATGTTGGCCGTGTACTGCCGGATGTCACGGCTGAGCCCGTCGAGCTCGAGCGCGTGCGCGGCCGCGTCGGGCAGGGCATCCGGCGCACCCTTGGCGATGTCGAGGAACTGCGCCGCGCCTTCCAGATAGCGCGCCATTTCCTTCTGCACCGCCGGCACGCTTTGCGACATGTCCTTCAGCAGCTTCGGGTCGAGGTATTTCGGCTGCGAGTAGTCCTCCTTGTCGTCGGCCATATTGTGCCCGACGCGAGAGAGGACCTTGTAGAACACGTCGACGAAGGGAAACATCAGCACCGTGTTGAAGATGTTGAACGCCGTCGAGTAGAGCCCCACCGCCACCGGCACGAGCGGGAATGTTTCCTTGCCGTTGACGATCACCGCCACGCCCGGATCGCCGCCGAAGAACTCCATGACCCAGAGCAGCAAATGCATGGAGGGATAGAACAGCGGCAACATTACCGCGACGCCGATGATGTTGAAGGATATGTGCGCATAGGCGGCGCGTTTGGCATTCTTCGTCAGGTTGAGAGAGGCCATCCACGACGTGATGGTCGTCCCGAGGTCGGCGCCCAGCGAGAAGGCCACGGCGGTCTGCCAATCGAGGACACCGGCGCCGCCCAGTCCCATGACGATGCCGATCGTCGCCGACGAGGAGTGGATCATGGCGGTGATGAAGGCCGCGATCAGGACGCAGTAGATCAGGCCCATGAAGCTGTCGGAGTTCAGGCTCGAGATGACCGACATCACCTCGGGCATGCCGCGCAGCGGGCGAAGACCTCCGGTCATCAGGTTGAGACCGTAGAAGATCAACGAGAAGCCCATGCAGGCGAGCGCGATATTGCGCACCTTGTCGTTCTTGGAGAATACGAAGACCAGGGCGAAGATGCCGGCGAGAATGAGCCCGAGCGGACCAAGCGGCAGCGCGATGAGCCCGTTGCCCAGGGTCGTGCCGATGTTGGCGCCCATGATGACGCTGATGGCCGGCCGCAACCCGAGCACGCCGGCGTTGACCAGGCCCACCACCATCACGGTCATCGCGGTGCTCGACTGGATGATGCCGGTGATGAAGGTGCCGGCGAAAAGGCCGGTGATGGGCGTTCCCGCGACCTTGCCGAGGAACGAGCGCATCCTGTTCACGGCCATCGCCTGAATGCCGTTCGACATGAACTCGAGGCCCAGCATGAAGATGCCGAGCCCGCCGATCACGGGAACGAGAATGTCCTTGAAAATGTCCGCCTGCATTGCCTCTCCTACACCGCCATCCGGCGGCGCCCCCTAGGTTTCCCCGAGAGTCGTAGTCAGGGTCTGTTACAATCTGGCGAAGGTGAATTGACACTCCACTCGGTCGGAGTGTCGCGTTGCTATCGACTGTGCATCAACGTGGGCCATCAACGTGGAGGCCATCAACGCGAACTCGTTGGAGACCCGACATATTGCTGCACGATCCCCTTCCAATCCGGACGATGGATCACCTTCAGCAGTGCACGGTTGATCTGCTCCTTGATCGGACTGTCTGGACGGATGGCGATTGCGTAGTCCCGGACGGCCACGGTATGCGGCAGAATCTCCAGATCCCGCCAGCCGTATTCCTTGATCATGTAGCCGAGAATGGCCCGTTCATGGACGAGAGCGTGAACATCCCCCCGCTGCAGCGCCTTGCTCGCCTGGATCACGAACGGATAGCTCCGGGGCGATATGCCATGGTCGCCGAGCCATAGCTCGCCGGCACCTCCGGCGACGGCCGCGACAGGCGCTCGCGCCAGATCGCTGGCATCGGCGATGCCGGTCTTCAGGCGGCCAACGACGAAGGAAGAGGCCAGCGTCGCGGAAAAAAGGGAGATGAGGAAAATGCTGGAAAACATCCAGACCAGCGCCAGCGACCGGCCGCGCCAACTGACCGGGACCTTATCGCCATAGCCCGTGGTCGTCATGGTGACGGCCGCCCACCAGATTCCATCGCCGATGCCGGGCAGAAAACGCGGATCGAAGTGGGCCTTGTGGCGCCGCTCGACAAGCCAGATCAGCGCGCCCACGACAACCAGGAGGCCGAGCAGCCCCACAACGGCGCCAAGCGTCTGAAGCGTCAGGAAGCTGGCGAGCGTCCCGAGCAAGCCGGGGTCCGGATCGGCGCGCACCGCGATTCCCAGATCGGCGACGAAATAGGGATGCGAGAAATCGAACCTCGTCTCGCCTTCATGCGTGACCGGAATCGCCGCCACGCCGACGTCGATCTCACCGCGCTCTACGGCATCCAGGAGTCCCGCAGGATCGTAGTCGTATTCACGAAACTCGTAGGGAATCCTGAGCTCGACCGCGATCAGCTTCCACAATTCGATGCTGAGCCCGCTCCATTGCCCATCGTCACCCCGCAGGACGAAGGGCGGGACACGCATGGTGCCGACCACTATTTTTGCCGCCTCGGTTTGTGCATGCGATGGAACAGTACAAGCCCACACGAGGGGGGCCCACACGAGGGCAGACAGCGCAAGCAGGCGCCATAGGCTTGCAATCACGTTGGTCATCGGACGATTGCCTGCGCCCATATCATCCACCGGATGCGTTGATTGCCACGTATCCCGCTCTCTGGACCAGCGCCTGCCCGCTCGGGCCCAGGCAAAAGTCGATGAACGCCTTGGACGTCCCGGAGACAGGGCTGGGCGTTGCAAAGGCTAGCGTCCGCGCCAACGGATAGCGTCCCGACCGTATTTCTTCGGCCGTCGCGGCCGTCGGCGGGGATTGTTGATCGGCTCGAATGGAAACGGCCTTGATACGATCACGCGAACCGCTCAATGCCCCAATGCCCGTGTACCCGATCGACCCGGGCCGTGCAGCGACCTGAGCCACGATGGCCTCGTTGGTCGGCAACTTCTCGACCAACGCTGCCGAAGGCGTCTCGCCAAGGACGCGTTCCGTGAATAGCATCGCGGTTCCGGAGCCCGTCGCTCGGCCAAATGCCTGGATCTCCCGATCTTCGCCCTGCAGTTCGCGCCAGTTCCGGACTTTGCCAGCGAAGATGGATTGGATCTGGGCGAGGCTGAGTTCGACGATCGGGTTGGTTCGGTTGACGATGATCGCAATGCCGTCCAGGGCGAGCGGCGCTTGCGAAATCTCCATTCCCTTGGACGAGGCATAGTCGCGTTCCGGCTTCGACAGATCGCGGGAAATCATGCCGACATCCACAAGGCCATGCAGAAGTGCCGCGACACCATCGCCGGAGCCACCTCCTCTGACGATGACGTCGGTTTTGGGATTTCTGGCCATGAACGACTCGGCGCAGGCGGTGACCACCGGGCGCATCGATTCGGAGCCGGCGAGTTGTATCGAGCCGGAAGGCGCCACGATTCTGACCGGGCGCATCTCGAAGTAGAGGAACCCCGCCAATCCTGTCAGGCCGATCAAGACACCGTAGACCGCCAAACGGCCTAGCCCCAAACGACCTAGCCCATGACTCCGAGCTTCGCTGACTGGTCGCAAACAAGCCTCCACAAAAGCGGCGCCCTTGGTTTCCAGCCGATTCCTAGACAAACCGGGTTACAGTTGCGCGACCCGCTGGCGGAGCGCCGGCGATAGCGGCCGCGGGAGATGGGCGGGGGGCAAAGTGGTCTTGCGTCAGGAGGCATGGCAATCTGCGCACGACTGGCCCCAGCCGAAAGGATCGACGTCGATGGAAGACCTGGTAATGGCCGCATTGAGTGGCGATGACGCGGCCATCGAGCGGCTCCTCAAGGCCGGCGCCGACGTGAACCATGCCGACGGCAACGGCTGGACGGCGCTGATGGGGGCCGCCGGCCGCGACCATCTCGACATGGTCGACCGCCTGCTGGGCGCCGGGGCGGACGTCAACCGCGCCGACAGCAAGGGCATGACGGCATTGATGCGGGCGGCCGAGGGCGGCCATCTGGCCGTCGTCGACCGTCTGCTGTTGGCAAAAGCCACCGTCGATCACGCCGACGGCAAGGGCAAGACCGCCCTGATGCGCGCGGCCGAGAGCCGGCGCGACGACGTGGTCGACCACCTTCTCAAGGCCGGCGCCAACGTCGATCATGCCGACGGGCGGGGCAAGACGGCGCTGATGCGCGCGGCGCTGGGCGGCGACGGCGCCATGGTCGAGCGGCTGCTGAAGGCAAACCCCGACGTCAATCGTGCCGACGGCAACGGCTGGACGGCGCTGATCTGCGCCGCGGCGGGCGACGTCGCCGTCATCGGCCGGCTGATCGCGGCAGGCGCCGTGGTCGACCACACGACCCACGATGGGCTGACCGCGCTGATGCGGGCCAGCGCGGCCGGACACGGCGATGCCGTCGCGCGGCTCGAAGTCGGGCGGCTCGGCGGCAAGCGGTCCTAGGCGTCGCGCGCCCGGCGATGACATCGGATCACAAGCACGGCGACGACCATGCGCATGGTGATCATGAGCATGGTGCCGGCGCGCACGATCATGGGCACGCGCACAGCCACGCACACTCTCACGCGCATCATGGCCATGCCCATGGCCCCGCCAACTACAACAAAGCCTTTGCCATCGGCATTGTCCTGAACACGGCATTCGTGATCGTCGAAGTCTTCTACGGGGTCATGGGCAACTCGCTCGCCCTGCTGGCCGACGCCGGGCACAATCTGAGCGACGTGCTCAGCCTGATGATGGCCTGGGCCGCCGCGGCGCTGGCCAAGCGCCGCCCCACCGAACGGCGCACCTACGGGCTGCGGCGAACCTCGATCCTGGCGTCGCTCGCCAACGCGCTGCTGCTGCTGGTCGCCGTGGGCGGCGTCGTCTGGGAGGCCGTCCAGCGACTGGGCAAACCCGAACCGGTCGTCGAGACGACGGTAATCGTGGTGGCGCTGATCGGGATCGGCATCAATGCCGCGACGGCGATGATGTTCATGTCCGGCCGCAAGAGCGACATCAACATCCAGGGCGCCTTCATGCACATGGCCGCCGACGCCGCGGTCTCGCTCGGCGTCGTGCTGGCGGCCGTGGCGATGATGTACACCGGATGGCTCTGGCTCGACCCGGCGACCAGCCTCGTGATCGCCCTCGTCATCACGGTCGGCACGTGGTCGTTACTGCGCGAGTCCGTCAACCTGGCGCTCGATGCCGTGCCGCAGGGCGTCAACCGGCAGGAGGTCGAGCGCTACCTTGCCGGCCAGCCCGGCGTCACCGAGGTGCACGACCTCCACATCTGGGCGATGAGCACGACCGAAGTGGCGCTGACGGCGCACCTCGTGCGGCCAGGTGCCGTGGTCGACGACGGCTTCCTCGCCCGCATGTGTCGTGACCTGCGCGAGCGCTTCGGCGTCCAGCACGCGACCGTTCAGATCGAATCAGGCGATCCGAGATACCCCTGTCACCTCGCCCCGGCGGATACTGTCTAGTAGACGTCGGTGCTTCGGGCGACCAGGACCTCGAGCAGACGCTCCATGGCCGAGACCACGGCCGTGTTCTTGACGCCATACTGGCCGGCAAGGTCGCCCACGCTGGGATAGCTCACCCAGACACGCTTGCGCGCGTCCTCCCAGACCGACAGCCTGAGCGGCAGGTCGAGCGCGATGGCCTGCTTGTCCTGCATGAGCTTGGTGCCGACCTGCGGGTTGCCGAAGACGATGACCTTGGTCGGACGCAGTTCCATCCCGATCTTCTGCGCGTTGTCGGCATGATCGAAGGTCGCGAAGACCGGGATCTTGCGCGCCGCGAGCTGGGCTTCGAGCCGGGCCACGGTCTCGTCGACCGGGAACTTGCTTTCGCGCGTGACGATCGAATCGGACTCGATGTCGGCGCCGAGGCCCGCCTTGTAGGCTTCGGCGATGTCGCGGGCGAGGCCGGTCAGGTCCAGCCCCTCCTTGTTGGCGAGCAGCGTCACGCAGACCAGATCGCTGGCGGCCGTGAAGCGGCTCAGGTAGGCGCTGAAGCCGGGCGACGATCCCTTGATCTCCATGAAGCCGGGATGGCGCGTGAACTCCCAGCCGGCCATGGCCGGCACGGCCGTGCCGTTTTCGAGTGTGGTCGGCTTGTAGAGGAGCGCGCGATTGTCCGCGCTCTTGACCAGGATGCTTCCCGCCAGCGCGATGTCCCAGGCGCTGATGTCCTCGGCCGACGACCACAGGCTGCCGAAGGCGAAGAGATTGGACGACGCCTTGGGGTCCACGGCCACGAGCTTGCCCGCGATCTCCCGATACCCGACAGCCGGCTCGACCGGATTGACGTAGGGAACCTCCGATGTGAAGCGCTTGTGCGGCCGCTCGAGGAACGACTTCGTCGCGAAGTCCTCGGCGAACATGGTGGCGCGGAGGCCAAGCGGCTCGATCTGATGGCGTGTGATGAAATCGTGGAACGACAGGCCGCTGGCGCGCTCGACGATCAGGCCAAGCAGCAGGAAATCCGTGGCGCTCATCCGGACCTGGGTGCCTGATTTGAACAGAAGCGGCTGGGCCGACACCAGGGCGGCCAGCTCGGCCGGCTTGTAGCTCGCGCCTTCCTTGAATTCCGGACTGGTCCGGTAGTCGGGGATGCCGGACGCATGCTGCAGCAGTTCGAAGACCGTCACCTGCGCCCAGGCAGCGGGCAGATCGGGCAGATACTTTCCGATGGCGGCGCGAATATCGAGCTTCTGCGCCTCGTGGAGCTGGAAGACGGCAACGGCCGTGAACGCCTGGGTGAGCGGGCCGATGTTCCACATCGTCCTGGTCGAGGCGAGCTCGTCATCAGTCAGGCTCGCGCGGCCGTAGCCGGCGGACCTTGGAATGTACGGCGCCTGCACGATTGCCATCGCGAGGCCGGGCACGTCGTGCTTTTCCATGAACTCGGCGATGCGCTGGTCGATGAACTTTCCCCGCACCGACAGGGCGGCTTTGCCGCGGACGGTCTCCGCCTGGGCGGCGGCGTCGGCCGGGGCAAGAGCCGGTACGGCCAGGAGAGCCAACACGACGGCAACGATCGATCGGAAAGAAATCATCCGCTGGCCCGCCATTCCGCTTGCTCCCTCGCGCGACGTCCGCGCCTTTTGCTGGCCGCGTCTTTACACATTGGAAGCGGATGGCGGCAACCTGAAAGCTTGAGCTAGTTGCCCTGGCCGGTCACCCGCCGCACCATCGACCAGATTGCGTCGATCTGCACGCCCTGCCTGGTCAGGAACATTGTGTCGTTGGCATAGCCCCACCAGTTCCAGCATCCCTGCGGATTGGTGTTGAGCATCGATTGGGCGTTCTGAGACGCCAGTTCCGCAACCGTGGTGGCATGGACCTGCGGATAGACCACGATGATGCGGTTGACCTCGGCCCATTCGTTGACGCCGATCTTCGTATAGAACTCGGCGCCCAGAAGCTCCGCCGACTGCAGGCAGCCGTGCAGGACGACATGCAGGCGGCACGGCAACGCGGCCGCCGCGTCGCACGATTTCGGGACGTAGAGATATCCGGTGTCCGACAGGCCGTTCGCTTTGGCGGCCTTGCCCGGCACGAACTCCGTCTGATCGAAGGCGACGATGCGGCCTTCCGGCGCGACCGCCGGCGGCTGCAGCGGACCGTAGAGGGTCTGCAGCATTTCACCGGCCTGATCGTAGTTGCAATTGTTGATGTAGGGCGAGGCGTTGGCATCGCAGGCGTTGCCGAAGTTCTTCGTCACCCAGGAATGGCCTGCGCCCGTCCCGGGAAGATCGCGATCACGGAAGTCGATCTGCTGGGCCGGCACGCCGAGGGCGCGGTAGAGGCCCACGCCCGTTTCGACCACTTTGGAATTGACGACCTTGTCGGCCTTGCCGGTGAACAGATAGACGCGGCTGCGCGCGAGGTTGGCCGGCGGATCGATCCAACCGCGCGCCGCCAGATCGGCGACAAGGCCCGCATAGGACGCGACCGGCTTCAGCAGGCCGGGTGTCGACATGCAGGGACCGAGCGCGAGACTGATCAAGGCGGCGACGCCGTCGCCGGTCACTCTGTCCACGGTGCAGCCGAACGGTCCGCCGGCGATGATGCCGGCGCCCATGATCCCCGCCGAATGCGCGACGTGCAGCTGATAGGCCATGAACGCGCCGGAGCTGATGCCGGACACCGAAACCTGCCCCGGATCGGCCGGGAAGCGTCCGAGCGGATCTGCGGCCGACGCCTCACCGCCGAACCACGCCACCGCCGCCAGCAGCAGCGCGCCGGCAGCCCGCATCGGCAGGCCGATCACGCCGGAGCGGCCGGTTGAACCGTGAGCATCGCGGGCGCAACCGCGGCGATCTTGTCGGGGGCCGCCTGTTCCAGCGCGGCCTTGACCTCGTCCAGCGCCGCCATCATCCGCGACTGCAGGATATTGGCGACATCGCCGCTGCTGCGGGCGGCCAGCTCGGACAGGATATTGGCGTTCGCCTGGCCTTCCATCATCGTGGTCTTGATCGAATCTATCTGCTCGATGACCGCCGCATGGATCGCGGACGGCGTGGTCGGCACGGACGGCTGGCTGCCAAAGGCGCGGCGGAACGTGCCCTCCGCAATCTCGGCCTGGCGCTGCGCTAGCACGCCAGCGCCTTCCAGCATTTTTCTCTGGGCCAGCCCGATCGCCTCCATGTTGCGCAATTCGATGGCAAGAAACTCATGGAAGCAATTGAGACCGTTGGTGAAAATCCGGGTTGCACTTTCCATGACATACCTCCGTGATGAGGGACGATAAATCTGCCGGAAGTCAGTTCGCAGGTGCAGCATATGAGCGGGAAAGTTGTTTCGATAGTTAATTCTAGAAGACAGGCCGCGCTTGCGCCCCGCCATTGCCAAGCCGTTGCCGGCGGGCGGCAAGCGGCTGATCCAGCGGACGGACGGCTTCGATGCGACCATCGTCTCGGGCGCCATCGTCTCGGGCGCCATCGTCTACCGGGACGGAGAAGCAACCGGAGCGTTGCCCGGTCGGCTGATGCGCGGCCCACGCGGGGCCTGAGCCGCCTTATCGGCAGGACTGAACGAAGCTCATCAACTCGGCGTTGAAGCGAGGGGCGTCCTCGCAGAATGGCGAGTGTCCGCAGCCGTCGAACCACGACTGCCGCGCATGCGGCATGGCGGCGAGGCTCATGTCCACGGCAAGGGGCAGCACGACGGTGTCCTGGCGTCCGTGCGTGATCAGGACCGGGACGCGCACCTTTTCCAGGGCGGCGATCGTAGGCGCGGCCTCGGTGGACCAGCCGGCAATGGCCCGCCGCACGGCAGCAGGCACCTTCATGTTGTAGGCGAGCGCGCGGCGGAACTCCGCCTCGCCTGGCTTTTTGCCGTAGCACCCATCGAGGAAGGCAATCGCCGCCTCGATCTCCTGGGCCAGCGTCGGGTTCTCCGGTGCGGGCTTCGGCGCCCCCGGCCCGCGGCAGCGCGGATCCTCGATTACCTGCGAGGCGACGAAGTTGATCCCGGCGAGGCGGGCGTCGCCATGGGTCATCAGATATTGCCGGATGATCCGCCCGCCCATCGACCAGCCGACCAGGATCGGCCGTTTGAGCTGTTTGGCAGCCAGGACGGCCGCAATGTCGTCCGCCCAGACGCGGCTGCCCTGGTAGGCGGACGCGTCGACCGGCTGCTCCGATGCGCCGTGGCCGCGCATGTCGAAGGCAACGAGGCGACAACGCCGCGCCAGGTCGCTGCGGAGCTGCGGATCGAAGCAGAGATGGCTTTGCGCGAAGCCGTGAATGAGCACGACCTCCGGGCCGGACGGATCGCCCCATTCATAGACGGCGAGGCGCGTGCCGTCGGGCGCGCGGATATCCGTCCGCGCGCCCTCAGCTATCGGGTCAGTCACTGCGTCGCGTCACTTCTTCTCGATGTTCCAGTGCACCACGACCGGCGCCTTCAGCCAGCCAGTGATGCTGGCGCGCGCCGCGCCCGGGCCGAACCACATGCCGAGCCAGGCATACTGCGCCTGGTCGAGCGCGCGGTTCTGCACCGCCAGCGCCAGCGCCTTGCTCTTGGCCGGGTCGGTTTCGCGCGAGTAGGCGTCGCGTAGCTTCTCCATCTCCGGATCGTTCGGCCAGCCGAACCATGCCTTGGCAGGATCGGCGACCATCCAGTTGGCCGAGATCGGGTTCAGGATGTCGACGGCGATGGCGTAGGTATGGAAGGCGCTCCAGCCGCCCTTGTCGGCGGGTTCCTTCCTGGCGCGGCGCGCCACCACCGTCTGCCAATCCATCGACTGCATGTCGACCTTGAAGCCGCCTTGCTCGAGCAGCGCCTTGGTGACCGGCGCCATGTTGGTCAGCACCGGCAGCGTGGTCGACTGCATCAGCACGACCGGCGTGCCGTCGTAGCCGGCCTCCTTGAGGAGCGCCTTCGACTTCTCGAAGTCGGGCTTCTTCAGCAGATCGCCCTGGATCTCCACGCCGTTGGGCGTGCCGCAGACGAAGGCCGCGGAGCAGACCTTGTAGAACTCGGCCTCGCCCACCGTCGCCTTGAGGAAGTCCTCCTGGCGCATCGCGTACATCGCGGCCTGGCGGATCTTCAGATTGTCGAACGGCTTCGTCAGGTGGTTGAAGCGCAGGATGAACTGTTGGCCGAGCGGGTTCCAGTTCACGGTCTGCACGTTCCGGTCCTTCTTCAGGAGCGGAATGAGATCGTGCGGCACGTTCTCGATCATGTCGATTTCGCCCGCGATCAGCGCGTTCACCTGCTGCGTCGGATCGGGCATTTCGACGAACTCGACGCGGTCGACCTTGGCGACCTTGCCGCCGGCCAGGCCGGAGGCCGGCTCGGCACGCGGCTTGTACTTGGTGTTCTTGACGTAGACGTGCCTCTCGCC
>CAMDOT010000182.1 GCA_945903635.1 Rhizobium sp. Q54
CGCGGTCCGGAAGACAAGAGACGGTCTTGGTTTGGCCTGTCATCCGAACCAGCGCACCGCGATCATCACGATGTCGGGCCAGACGCAGATCATGGCGATCATCGCCAGCAGCGCGACGACGAAGGGCGCCGCGCCTTTTTCGACATCGGAGAGCGTGCCGCGGCCACGGATGCCGTGGATCACGAACAGGTTGATGCCGAAGGGTGGCGAGATCATCGCGGTCTGGATGAGCAGCACCAGCAGGATGCCGTACCAGACCGGATCGTAGCCGGCCTGCACCATGAGCGGCGTCGTGATGGGGATGGTCGAGATCATCATCGACAGCTCCTCCATGAAGGTCCCCAGGATGAGGTAGAGCACGATCACCGCGCACAGGATCTGCACGGGCGTGAGCTGCCAGTGGGTGATCAGCTTGCTGAGCTGCTGGGTGAGGCCGATCGTCTGGATGATGACGTTGAGGAAGAAGGCGCCGACCAGGATCGCCACCACCATCGCCGTGGTGCGCACCGTGCCTTCGCAGACGTCGCGCAGCATGCGCCAGGAAAGCCGGCCGCGCTGGGCGGTGATGAGGAGCGCACCGACGATGCCGACGGCTGCCGCTTCGGTTGCCGTGGCAATGCCGAAGAAGATGGAGAAGATCACGATCAACAGCAGGGCCAGCGGCGGCAGCAGGTCGGGCAGCAGCTTGATCCGCATCTCCCAGTTGGTCTCGATCTTTGTGCCGCCCCATTGTGGCTTCCAGACGCAGGCGATCAGGACAGTGAGGCTGAACAGCACCGTCAGGATGAAGCCCGGCAGGAAGCCCGCGAGGTAGAGCTTGGGCACCGACGTGTCGGTCATCACGCCGTAGATGATCATGTTGATCGACGGTGGGATCAGGATTCCGAGTGTGCCCCCGGCGGCGAGCGTGCCGAGGAAAAGCGGCTCGTTGTACTTGTGCTTGTCGATCTCGCCCATCGCCACGACCCCGATGGTCGCCGCCGTCGCCACGCTCGAACCCGAAACCGAGCCGAACAGCGCGCAAGAGCCGATGTTCGAGTGCATCAGGCCGCCGGGCAGCCACGACAACCACTGCACCAGGGCGGCGTACATGCGCTCGGCGGTGCCGCTGCGCAGCAGGATCTCGCCGAACATGATGTAGAAGGGAATCGCCGTCAGGATGAAGTTGCTGGTGGTCGACCAGGTGAGCTCGCCCACGATGCGGTTCATCGGCATCGGCGAGTAGATGCCGTTCAGGATCAGGCCGGCCAGGCCCATGCCGGCCGCGACCGCGATCGAGCTGCCGAGCAGGAAGAGCAGCACGACAAGGGAGACGCCGGCGGTCATTGCTTCTTCTCCTGCTCCAGCCCGTGCGCCACGGCGGCGATTTCTTCTTCGGCCTCGGCCAGCGCCGATTTGGACCCGATCAGCGCAAACAGGCCGGCGTAATTGCCCGAGAGGAAGGCAAGCAGGCCGCGCACCAGCAGCAGGGTCGACAAGGCCACGAAGAAGAGCAGACCCGCGAACCACAGGCCCTGCGGGATGATGAGCGGCATCTCGATGGCCGACAGCGAGCGCGAGCTGGAATCCCAGGATTGCTTGACGACGCCCCAGGCATACCAGGTGACCATGCCGAAGAAGCCCAGAAGCGTAGCGAGGCTGATGAGATCGAGCAGCGCCCTCGCGCTGATCGACTTGATGCGCACATAGACCGTGTCGATGCGGATGTGGGAGCGGCTGAGGAGGGCCGAGGAAAACCCCCAGGCACTGGAGATGGCCAGCGCATAGCCCGACAGCTCGTCGGCGCCGCCCAGCGTGATCGACATCGTGTAGCGGAGCGTGATGTCGATGCAGATCAGGACCGACGCGACCAGCAGCAGCGCGCCGCCGATGATCGCGCCTACGCGAGAGATTCCCTCGGCGGCCGACTGAAGACGCTTCATCCTACGGCGTCATCCTACGGTGTTGGTGCCGTCAGTCCGAGCGCCTTGCCGACGGTGCCGTTCCACTCCTTGGTGCACTCCGCGCCGCAGCGCTTGGCCCAGCCGGCCAGCACGGCGCCTTCGACCAGCTTCTTGTGCGTTTCCGCCTCCTCGGGCTTCACCGGCACGATGGTCGTCTTGGCGAGCTTGCCCATGGTGCAGGGTTGCTGGCCGGTGTTGCAGTTGTCGGCCTCGGCGGTGGTCGTCTTGATGGTCGCCCACATCTTGTCTTCGTAGGCCTTGAACTGCTCGAGCAGGAAGGCCTGCGTCTTGGGATCGATGCGCTTCCAGGTGTCGAGGTTGACCGCCAGCACGTTGATGCTCCAGCCGAGCGACATCGGGTAGATCGACTTGGTGACCTCGGTCCAGCCGGCGGTGTTGCCCGACAGGCTGCCCGTCACGCCGCAATCCACGACACCGGCGCTCAGCGCCGGCACCACTTCGGCGAAGGCCATGCTGACGGCCGTGGCGCCGACGCCGCCCAGGAAATCGCGCATCGTGTTGTTGAAGACACGGACCTTCTTGCCCTTGAAGCCGGCGAGGCCGGTCGCGACGTCCTTGCACCAGAAGACCTGGGGCGTGTTGCCGCCGAAGGCCAGCAGCTTGGCGTTCCAGTTCTTCTGCATCTGCCGGTCGATCACGGCGCGATAGGCATTGCAGGCAGCCCGTGCCTTGTCCGGCGTGAGGGTGAGGCCCGCCAGATCGCAAGCCTCGAAGCGCGGGTCGTCGCCTGCCATCTTGGAGATGTCCATGGCGGCGAAATCCATGACGCCGAGCTTCAAGAGCCGCAGCATGGTCTTGTCGTCGATGCTCATCTGGTCGAGCGGCGTCACGTCGGCGATGATGGCGCCCTTCGATGCCTCGGGGATCGTCTTTCGCCAGAACGGCAGCTCGTCGTGAATCGAAACAGGCGTCGGACTGTTGAGGCCGATGACCTTGAACTGGCTCTTCGGCAAGTCCTGCGCGGCGGCGGCAGAGGCGATCCCGGCCGCCAGTGCCAATCCGGTCAACAGTCGGTGCAGCATGTGCAATCCCCCCAATTCATCCCCGATGAAGCTTGCAATGCTAGCAGCAAAACGCATGCCACTCGAATTTGCAGGTTCAGCCGAATCGGGCTATGTTTTTTGCTACATTGGGTGTCTTGCAAGCCTGATGATCAAACGCCCGGCGGACCCTTCCACCGGGCGTTTTTTATGGCCGGCGAATGGTCCACGATGCGCCGCAGCGAGGCTGCGGGAGCGGCACACGCATTTTGAGATCGAACGTGCGGGAATCCGAGGCACGCGCCGGCGCGATTGTGGATTTGGAACAACGGCTTGGGTCTGAAATTGGGACACCGATGTGGAACAAACAAACCCCGTTCAGGCGTGGCACGGAATGGTCCACTCCTGCGCCGCGTACCTAGGTGAAACCGCGGTCCACGAGCAGCCGGGGGATGCCGGCGTCTTCCAGGAAGGCGCGGGTGCGGGTGCCGGCCGACTGCGGCAGGCGCAGGAAGGCCGCGAGGTCGGCCGGATGGTCGATGTCCATGGCGACGCCGGGCTGGCGGATCACCGTGGGCTCGATGCCCACGCGCCGCGCCGCGTCGAGGTGCGGGAAGTAGCTGTTTTCGCCGAAGCGCAACGGCACCGCGTTGGGCGGCGAGCAGACCACGGCGTTGGAGCCGAGGTCGTCGTGCGCCGGAGAGATGGTGAAGGAGGGCCCGCTCGGATGTGCAGCGAGATGGGCCGCCAGCACCGCGTCGATCTCGGCCGAGGTCGCGGCGGGAATGTCGCCGGGGAGCGTGATCATGCCGCCACGGCCTTCGCGGGCGAGGAGGGTGAGACCGGCCGTCACGCTGCCGGTATGGCCGTCGCGGGCGCCGTCGGTCACCACGCGCGCGCCGAGGCGCGTGGCCAGTGTCGTCGTCGAGGGGTCGAGCGTCACGACCATGATGCCCGCGAGGCGGCGTGCGCCGGCCACGGCGTCGAGCACCTCGCCCACCATGACCTCGATCAGCGCGCGGCGCTGGGCGGGCGAAAGCAGGCCCGCCAGCCGCTGCTTGGCGCCGTCGAGCTCCTTGACAGGCACGACCGCCCAGATGTCGCCGGGCGCGCTCACCTGAGCCGATCGGCGAAGCCCAGGACTTCGCGCGCCAACGCCTCGCGGTCCTCCAGCGTCGTCATCAGGGTCGACGTGACATGCAGCTTGGCCCGAATGCCTCCGGCATCGCCCGCGTCGACGACATAGCCGTCGAGCAGGTCGCCGTAGCGCGCGGCCACGGACGCGGAACTCACGGGGAGGCCGAGCTCCTGCATCATCTTGGCCGTCGGTCCCTTGACCGCGCGGCCGTCGACGATCGGCGACACCGCCACGACGGGGGCGCCGCAGTTATCGAGCGCCGCGCGCAGGCCGGGAACCGCCAGGATCGGTTCTATGCTGATGAATGGATTGGACGGGCAGATCACCACGGCGCGGACGTTGCCGCCGGCGAGGGCTGCCATGACCTCGGGCTGCGGCCGGGCATCGGCCGCGCCGGTGAAGGCGAGTTGCTGGACGACCGGGCGGCATTGCTGGCGGACGAAATAGTCCTGGAAGTCGATCCAGCCGCTCTCGCTGCGCACGCGGGTGCGCACGCGATCGTCGCTCATCGGCAGGACGCGCGGGCCCACGCCCAGCCGGCGGCACACGTCGGCGGTGATCTGCGACAGGCTTTGGCCGGCGCCGAGCCGCCGCGTGCGTTCAACATGAAGGGCGAGGTCGCGGTCGCCCAGGCGGAACCAGTCGGCGCCGCCCAGGGTCGCGATCGTCTCCATGAACGACCAGGTCTCGTCGCGGCGGCCCCAGCCGGTGGCCGGATTGTCGAGGCCGGCCAGCGCATAGGTGAGCGTGTCGATGTCGGGGCAAATGGTGAGGCCGAGATGCTCGAAATCGTCGCCGGTGTTGGCAACGACCAGCAGTTCCTCCGCCGGCAAGATCCGGCTGAGGCCGAGCGCCAGCTTGGCGCCGCCGACGCCGCCCGACAGGGCGACCACCAATTCCCCGCCTACCAGAACATGGCTCACCGGAACATGTCCTCGGCGGCCGGCCGCACGAGTTCGGAGGCGGGATTGGCGGGCGCGTTCCAGGTGAGGCCGCGCATCAGCACGACGGGTTGCGCCTCATTGCCCTGTCCCATCACCAGTGACGCGCCGGCGGCGATCTCGTCGGCGAAGCCGCTGATGCTCACCTGCAGGGGCCGGCCGAACAGGTCGGGATTGCCGCGCAGGTCGAGCAGCGCCGGCAGGCCAGCCGCGCCGATCGCCACGCCGGCGGTGCCACGCCGCCACGCCCGACCGAAGCTGTCGGTGATGACGACGGCGGGCGCCACGCCGCACAGGGCGCCGAGACGCTCGCGCAAGGCGGCGGCGCTGCCGTCGGGATCGATCGGCAGCAGCAGGGCGAACTGCGGGCCGTCCGGCGCGGCGACGTTGGATTGATCGACACCGGCATTGGCCATGACGAAGCCCAGCCGGTGCTCGACGATCAGGACATTGGGCCTGGCCCGCACCACCCGCACGGATTCCGACAGGATCAGTTCGACCAGCCGCGGATCCTTCTGGATTTCCTTGGCGAGTTCGATAGCGCGCGCCGACGGCTTCACCGTCGCGAGATCGACGCTGCGGCCTTCGGCCTTGGAAACGACCTTCTGGGCGATCACGATCACGTCGTTTTCGCGCGGCGTGAAGCGGCCGCGTGCGAGTCCCTCGGCGATGAGGACTGCCAGATCGTCACCCGCCTCGATCATGGGGATCCCGGGCACGGCCAGGATCTCCAAAGCGGTGGTGCGGCTCATCCGAACTTCTTGCGCAGACGCGGCAGGACCTGCTCGCCGTAGAGGCGCAGGAACCGCTCCTGGTCGGGACCGGGCGCATGGAACACGAGGTGGCGGAAGCCGAGACCGACGTAGGCGCCGATCTTCTCGACATGTTCGTCGGGATCGCTCGAGACGATCCAGCGCGACGCCGCGCGCTCTAGCGGCAGTGCGTCGGCCAGCCGCTGCATCTCGACAGGATCCTCGACCGTCATCTTCTCTTCCGGCGTCAGCGCCAGCGCCGCCCAGTGACGCGTGTCCTGCAGCGCCCGGTCGGCGTCGGTGTCGAAGGAGACCTTGACCTCGATCATGTGGTCATACGGCTGCTTCTTGGGCTCGACGGCGGCGGCGATGCCTTCGGCGACCTTGGGCAGCAGCGTGTCGGTGTAGAGGTCCCACTTCTTGCCGCTGGTGCAGATGAAGCCGTCGCCGGAGCGACCGGCGTAGCGCGCGACCAGCGCGCCCGCGGCTGCCACGTAGATCGGCACCTCGATATCGGGCCGGTCGTAGATGGTGGCCTTCTCGGTCTTGTAATATTCGCCCTCGAAGCTGATCCGCTCCCCGCGCCACAGCGTGCGGATCAGGGTCACCGCCTCGCGCATCCGCGCGAAGCGCTCCTTGAACTCGGGCCAGGGCGCGCCGGTGGAGGGCACTTCGTTCAGCGATTCACCGGTGCCGATGCCCAGGATCACCCGTCCCGGAAACATCGCGCCCAGCGTGCCGAAGGCCTGGGCGACGATCGAGGGGTGGTAGCGGAAGGTGGGCGTGAGCACGCTGGTGCCGATCGCCACCCGCTGCGTGCGGGCACCGAGCGCACCCAGCCAGGCGAGCGAGTAGGGTGCATGGCCATCGATGTGCTTCCATGGCTGGAAGTGATCGCTGACGAACACCGACTCGAACCCGACCGTTTCGGCCAGGCATGCGAAGTCGAGCAACTTTGACGGCGCGAACTGTTCGGCCGACGCCTTGTATCCGAGCTTGAGCACGGTTGAATCTTTCCCTGTGGCGAGAGTGAAGTCTTAATCGACCGGCAACCGGCGAACAACCACCTGCCGGGCTCTCGGACGTCACTGGAACGTAGCATCGCCAGTCGAAAGTTTGACTCTGCTGTTCCCGGTTGCAACGATCCTCGCCAATAGGGAAGGAAACCCGGAATGGCGGGAGTGGACTGGACCGACTCTACGGTCGAAGCAGGCGGCGTCAAATTACACCTGAAGCGCGCCGGCCCTGCGGCCAAAAAGGCGCGGTCGGTCGTGGTGCTGCACCATGAGACGGGCACGCTGGATCAGTTGCCTTTCTATGACGCCCTGGCGGCGCACTACGATGTACTGGTGCCGCATCACCCCGGCTACAGCCGGTCGGAGCGGCCGACCTGGATGCGTAGCGTGCGCGACATTGCCGTCCTTCATCGCGGCCTGTTGAGCGAGCTCAAGATCAAGGACGCCGTCCTCGTCGGCTTGGGCTTCGGCGGCTGGATCGCAGCCGAAATGGCCAGCATGGCGCCGGCCGATCTTTCCCATCTGGTCCTGGTCGGGGCCATGGGCATCAAGCCGCCTCAGGGTGATATCCTCGATCTCGCCATCACCGGCTATATCGACTACGCCCGCGCCGGCTTCCACGACCAGAAGGTGTTCGACCGCGTCTATGGCGCCGAGCCGTCGATCGACCAGCTCGAGATGTGGGACATCTGCCGCGAGATGAGTTTCCGCATCGCCTGGAAGCCCTACATGTACAGCCAGACCCTGCCACATCTGCTGGGCGCGGTGCGTGCGCCGTCGTTGGTAGTCTGGGGCGACGATGACAGAGTGGTGCCGCAGAGCGCCGCCCAGCGCTACGTCGAGGCCCTGCCCAAGGCGAAGCTGGAAATCGTCAAGGCGAGCGGCCATTGCATCGACATGGAGCAACCCGCAGCGCTTGCCAAGCTGATCGTCGACTTCATCGGTCGGGAGTAGTTGCCATGCACCTGATGTATTTCACCGAGCAACCGATGTCGGCCTACCCGGAGCAGGCCGGCCGCGATTTCGGCGCCACGGCGCTGATGCTCTCCAACAAGCATTTCGACCCGGTCGAAGGCTCCAGGCTCTACAACAACTACATCGAGCAATACATGCTGGCCGAGGAGGTCGGCGTCGACGGCATCATGCTGAACGAGCACCACAACGCGCCGTTCTGCATGCAGGCCAAGGCCAACATCTTCGCCGCCCTTCTGGCCGGCATGACCAAGAAGGTGAAGATCGTCATGCTGGGCAATCCGCTGCCGCTGGCGGAAAACCCGATCAGGCTCGCCGAAGAGCTGGCGATGATCGACATGATCTCCAAGGGCCGGCTGGTGTCCGGCTTCGTGCGCGGCGGCGGCCAGGAGCAGCTCGCGACAGGCGTCAATCCGGCGTTCAACCGCGAGCGCTTCGAGGAGGCGCACGACCTGGTGACCCGGGCGTGGACGCAGACGGGCCCGTTCCGCTTCGAGGGCAACCACTATCAGCACCGCGTGGTGAATCCCTGGGCGGTGCCATTGCAGAAGCCCTATCCCCGCGTCTGGATCCCGGGCGTGATCAGCAAGGAGACGATCGTCTGGGCCGCGCAGCAGCGCTATCCCTACATCGCGCTCAACACCTCGATCGAGCAGACCAAGAAGATCTGGGAACTCTACGACAGTGTCGCGGCCGACGTGGGCTACGTCGGCGGGCCGGAGAATCGCGGCTACCTGATTCAGGTCCATGTCTCGGACAACGAGGAGAAGGCGATCGAGAACGCCCGGCAGTTCCGCTGGATGCAGGGCGAATTCACCGGCCTCGCGCATCCGGTGTGGAGTACGCCGTCGGGCTACGGCTCGCCGACGGCCCGCCGTGCCTTCGTCGAGTTCGCTTCAGGGCGCGCCAGCAATCCGCGCGGCGAGACCAGCTTCGAGCAGCAGATGGCCGACCTGCGCATCATCGCCGGCACGCCCAAGACGGTGATCGCCAAGCTGAAGCGCATCCTGGAGGAGACGCGGCCGGGTATCCTGGCGCTGTGGGGCAACGACGGCCGCGTCAGCCAGGCCGACTCGCTCACCTGCATCAAGCTGATCGGCCAGGAAGTGTTCCCGGCGATCCGCGAGATCGCCAAGAGCCTCGACCTCAAGAGCCCCTTCGAGGCCAATGCGCCGGTCCATCTCAAGTATTCGACAGACCTCAAGCCCGCCAAGGCGGCAGCAGCGGAGTAGCCAATGGCCATGCAGCTCGGAGCCTCCATCGCGGTCGGCGATATCGGTACCGGACCCACCGTCATGCGCGACTACGCGCAAGCCGCCGAAGGGTTGGGCTTCGACTATCTGGTCGCTCCCGACCACGTGATCGGCATCGATCCTGCGAAGGTCCAGCCCGGCCAGCGCGGCTCGAATGCCACTGCCTATCACGACCCCTTCGTGTTGTTCGGCTTCCTGGCCGGCATCACCAAGAAGATCGGCTTTGCTGCGGGCGTTCTGATCCTGGCGCAACGCCAGGCCGCCCTCGTTGCCAAGCAGGCAGCCTCTCTCGACGCGTTATGCGACGGCCGGTTCCGACTGGGTGTCGGCGTCGGCTGGAACGAGGTCGAGTTCCAGGGCCTCGGCATGGACTTCCATACTCGCGGCGTGCGCTCGGCCGAGCAGGTGCGCTTCATGCAGGCGCTGTGGGCCAAGGACGGCATCGATTTCAAAGGCAAGTATCACGAGCTCACCGACGGTGGCATCAATCCGCGTCCCAAGTCGGGCAAGGTGCCGGTGTGGTTCGGCGGACACGCCGAGCAGACCCTCAAGCGCGTGGCCAAGTATGGCGACGGCTTCATGCCCAACCGCTGGCCGCCGGGAGATGATGTACTCAAGATCTTCGAGCGCCTGCGCGGCATGATCATCGAAGCCGATCGCAAGCCCGAGGATGTCGGGCTCGAAGTGTGGGTCTCGCCCGGCAAAGGCAACGAAGAAGACTGGCGGCGAGAGATGACCTTCTGGAAAAAGGCAGGCGTGAGCCACGTGCTGGCGCACACGACCTTCACCAGTGCGATCCATGAGCGAATCGCCGGCAAGAGCTACGACGACCACCTCAAGGCGATCACGCGCTACCGCGCCGCCATTGCGGACCTGCTGTGATGAAATTCGCGCTGCACTTCGGCAACAACACCTGCCCCGACCTTGCCAGCGCACATCGTCTGGTACGGCTCGCCGAGGCCGCAGGCTTCGATTCGGTCTTCGCCGTCGATCACGTCGTCCTGCCCGACACCTACAGCTCGACCTATCCTTACGCGGCCAGCGGCCGGCTGCCCGGCGATCGCACGGCATCGCTTCCCGATCCCTTGATCTGGATGGCCTCCGTCGCAGCGGTCACGACGCGGCTGCGCTTCATGACCGGCGTACTCATTTTGCCGCAGCGCAATCCCTTGGTCCTCGCCAAGCAGGTTGCGACGCTCGATTACCTGAGCGGCGGGCGTATCGAGCTGGGCATCGGCGTCGGTTGGCTGAAAGAGGAGTTCGAGGCGCTCGGCGTGCCGTTCGAGAGGCGCGGCAAGCGGGCCGATGAATACATCGCGGCCATGCGCGCGCTGTGGGCCGCCGATGGCGCGAGCTATGCCGGGGAGTTCGTGAAGTTCAACGAAGTGAGCTGCAACCCCAAGCCCGTGGCAGGCAGCGTACCGATCGTCGTCGGCGGCCATTCCGAAGCCGCGGCCCGGCGTGCCGGCCGTCTCGGCAACGGCTTCTTCCCGTCGATCGGCCGGCCCGCCGACACCATGCCCCTGATCGACATCGCCCGGCGTGCCGCTGAGGCCGCGGGTCGCGATCCAGCGGCCATCGAGATGCTCGCCGGCTGTCCCGATCTCCTGCCCGGTTCGGGCAAGGACCCAGAGGCCGCCATCAAGGAACGCGTGGCGCAGGGCATCGGCCGCATCGTGCTGCCGTCCACTCTGTTCATGCACGATCTCGAGGAGAGCCTCGGGCGCTTCGGCGAGAAGGTCATCCGCCCCTTCAGTTAGGCGAAGGCCTTAGCGATGCGGGCCCAGTCGGCAAGCGCTGCTTCCTGGCCCGGCACGAGCTGGATCGTGAACTGCGTGTAGCCGGCGCCGCGCAGTGCCTCGATGCGCTGCTTGATCTCGGCTTCGCTCGCGGTGAACGAGGTGGCGCGGATCAGGTCGGCGGTGACGAACTTCTTCTCCGTGGGCTTCACGAACATCAGATGGCCGCGGTGGTTTTCCAGGTAGGGCGCATCCTTGGGCTCGTAGGTGCGTGCCAGGGCGACGTAGCCGTCGATCTCCGGCCGGTTCGACAGCACGGCCTGTGTCGCTTTCAGGTTCATGATCGCTTCGTCGGCGGCGCGGTGCAGCATCACCGCGGCGCGTGGCCCCGCCTGCGCCATGGCGCGCTCTGAATCGGCAGGCTCGCCGTCCTGCAGCACGCAGCCCAGCGCAAAGGCCGTGGCCTTGAGGTCGCCCATCGCGTGTCCGGCCTTGCCCCAGTCCTCGCGCATCGCCACGACCTCGCGGATGCCCGCGTCGACATTGCCGACGAAGTCGATCCAGCCGGCCTTCAGCCGCGCCGTGAGCCCACGCGTGCGTGGTCCGAAGGCCGAGAGGTGGAGCGCGATCGGATCGCGCGTGTTGAACAGGTCGAGTTCGGGATTGAGGAAGCGGATCTTGCGGCTCTGGCCTTCCATCTCGAAGTCGACGGTCTTGCCGGCGAGCAGGCCGTAGACCTGATGGATGTAGGTCTCCATGTCCTTGATCTTGATGGCGCCGAAGCCCATGGCGCGCCGCGCCGTGAAGCCGGTGCCGACGCCGAAGTCGATGCGGCCGGGCGCCAGGCTGTTGAGCGAGGCCAGGGCATTGGCGGTGACCGGTGCGATGCGGTTGGACGGCACCAGCACGCCGGTACCGAGGCGGATGCGGCTCGTTTTCACGGCAGCGGCGCCCATGGCGACGAAACAATCGGCGCTCAGCATCTGGGTGTCGTAGAACCAGGCGTGGGTGAAGCCCAGCTCCTCGGCCCGCTGCACGTGCTTCCAGGAGTCTGCCGCCGTGGGCAGAGCAATACCGAATTCCATTTTTCTCTCCCTCAAGTGTCTGTTGGCGTCTCGACCGTCACGCAGCTTTGCTGAGCGTGCGTTCGACGATGCCGGGATCGCGTTCGAGCAAGGAAAGCAGGATCATCGCCGGTCCCTCAGGCTTGCGTCGGCCCTGCTCCCAGTTGCGCAGTGTGCCGACGGACACGCCGATGCGACGGGCGAAGGCTTCTTGAGACAGCTCGGTTCGGGCACGAATGGCCGCGACATCGACTCGACGACGGACGTGTATTTTGAGGCCAGGAGTCGGCTTGCCCTGCGCATGATTGCGGGCTTCCTTCAGGCCGCGCATCAAGCCGTCGAAGTCCTTCTTATTCAGGGTCTTCCGGGAATCGAGTGGGTGATTGGGGAGATCATAGCGCGCGAAAAGCTTGTGGATAGCGGTCTTTCTGCGCTTTGAGGCTCGCAGTAATTTGGCACAGTGAGGGATGGGCAAAACAGTGAAGCGGCAGCGTCGTCTGTCGGA
>CAMDOT010000183.1 GCA_945903635.1 Rhizobium sp. Q54
ATGGTGTGGCCGTCGGGCGGGGCGCGCAGCATCTCCTTGGTGGCGATATTGCCGCCGGCGCCGGGCTTGTTGTCGACCAAGACCGACAGGCCGGCGCTCTTGGTCAGCTCCGCCGCCAGGATGCGGGCCACGATGTCGCCGCCGCCGCCTGCCGCGAAGCCCACCAGCAGGCGGAGCTGCTTGGACGGAAACGCCTGCGACGGAACCGACTGCGCCCGACCCTCAGCAGGCAACAGGGACGGCAGCAGGCCGGCTGCCGCCGCGGACCCGATCAACGATCGCCGATACATGAAACGCCCTCCCCTACTTCGGCCGCCGCAGCGAAACCCTCATGGCCCGGCGGCGGCTCCGGCGCTATTGAGGAGTCATGTTCTCCTCATTCTTCCCGAACCCCAAACTCTTCTTTCCGGCCGCGGTCCTGTGGACGGCCCTCGGCATGGCCCTGTGGTACGGCGTCGCCCGTGACCTCGGCCCCCAGCTCAGCCTCGGCGGCCTGATAGGCTTCGCCTATCCGCCGGCCAGCGCCGACGGGGCGGCCGTCGCCGTCGAGACGGCGCGCAACATCTGGCTCTACCAGTACATGATCGCGATCGGGGCGGTCTTTGTCGCAGCGGTCGGCTGGCTCATCCCGCACCGCTGGTTCCGTTGGTCGGTCGGCGTATCGGCCGTCATCATCTTCTTCATCTGGTTCCAGGTGCAGCTCGACGTGATGATCAACGTCTGGTTCGGCACCTTCTACACCATGATCCAGCAGGCGCTGGGCAAGCCAGGCGCCGTCACCCTGGACCAGTTCTTCGGCCAGCTCCTGACGTTCGGCGGCATCGCCATGGTCTACATCACCACCGCCGTGCTGCTGGCCTTCATCACCAGCCATTACATCTTCCGCTGGCGCACGGCGATGAACGACTACTACGTCGCCAACTGGCATCGCCTCAGGCACGTCGAAGGCGCCTCGCAGCGCATCCAGGAGGACACGCAGCGCTTTGCCACCACCCTGGAGCAACTGGGCGCCAGCCTGATCGACGCGCTGATGACCCTGATCGCGTTCATTCCGATCCTGTGGGCGCTCTCCGTCCATGTGAAGGAGCTGCCGCTGATCGGCGAGCTGCCGCAGGCGCTGGTTTTCGTCGCGGTGATCTGGGCGGCGCTCGGCACGGCGCTGCTGGCCATTGCCGGCATCCGGCTGCCGGGGCTCGAGTTCCGCAACCAGCGCGTCGAGGCCGCCTACCGCAAGGAGCTGGTGCTGGGCGAGGACGACGCCACCCGCGCCCAGCCGCCGACGCTTTCAACCCTGTTCAGCGACGTCAGGTCAAACTACTTCCGCCTCTACTTCAACTTCCTCTACTTCAACGTCTGCCGCTACGGCTACCTGCAGGCCAGCATGCTCGTCCCCTACATCGCGCTGGCGCCGTCCATCGTGGCCGGCGGCCTGACGCTGGGCGTCATGCAGCAGATCATCCGCGCCTTCAACCGGGTCGAGGGCTCATTCCAGTACCTGGTCAGATCGTGGACGACGATCGTGTCGCTGATCTCGATCTACAAGCGCCTCAGGGCCTTCGAGGCGCTGATGGACGACCGGCCGCTGGATGCCATCGAAGCCGAGGTCGCGCTGCAGCAACGCTGAAGGCTCAATCCTCGATATCGGCGAGGCGAAGCGGCAGCAGCAGGGTGACTCTGGTTCCGTGTTCGATCGCCGAGACGTCGAGCTTCGCCTGCAGCTGCGCCGCGCGCCGGCGCATGTTCTCGAGGCCGCGGCCGCCGTCGCCGGCGACAAACGGCCGGCCGTCGTTCTCGATCGCGATGGCCGCCACGCCGTCGCCCGAGACGCTGCCCGAGACGCCGCCACGGATGGCGATGCGGCGTGCCGGCCCGTGGCGCAGCGCGTTGGTGATCGCCTCCTGCAGGATGCGCAGCACGGCCAGCGCATTGCCCGGCGTCACGCCGGAAACCTCGGGCAGGTTGGCCATCGACCAGTCGAGCTCGACGCCGAGGCGCTGCAACTGCGGAATCAGGCGTTCGCGGAAATTCGCCAGCGCCAGCGGCAGGTCGCTGGTGCCGAGGTCGAGCGAATAGATCACCAGGCGAAGGTCGTTCAGCGCCTCGCGCGCGGCGGCCTCGATCGGCTTGGACTCGGCCCGCTCCGACAGCGCGATGATCGAGGCGAGATGGCCGCTCAGCCCGTCGTGCAGGTCGTACGTCAGGCGCTGGCGCTCCTGCTCGCGCACCAGGCGGCTCGCCTCGACCTGTTCCTGCCGCGCCAGCACCGCGAGCTCGGCCTCGCGCTCGGCGAGCCTCTGGGCCAGCGTCTCGTTGGAACGGTCGAGCTGCTCGAAGCTCGATCCCATCCGGCGCATCAGCACGGCGATCATGGCCGCGACATAGACCAGCCCGATATGCGACGAGAGCAGGTTGAGCGGCTGATCGGGCAGGGTCGCGGTGATGTAGCCGTCGCGCGCCAGGAAGAAGGTCAGCAGAATGGCCGGCCCCAGCATGAAGCGGGCGTCGATGTTGCCCTGCCTGAGCGCGCCCCAGCCGATCACGATCGTCGCGGTGACGACCCCGACGCCGAGGAAGAAGAGGGCGACCATTGCCGCGATCGTCCGGCTGAACGGCGTGCCGACGATCGCACAGGCCAACACGATGCCGGTGGCGACGACGATCAAGAGCTGAAGGGCCCGCGGCGGACGCCGGCCGAGAAGCGCCAACGCCACGGCGACGCACAGCAGACCGTAGGCCGGGACGAGGGCCACGACATACGGCAGGATCTCGCGCAAGCCTGGCTGAAAGCCGGTGAACATCGCGATCGCCACCGTGATCGACACCGCCTCGAGGGCGGCCAGCCAGGAGATCAGCATGTCGCCGGGGCGGAAGAAGAAGGCGAGGATCAGGCCCGCAGCCAGCAGCACCTGGGCGGCGAGGCTCATGACCTTCATCTGTTCGAGGAAGCTCCGCCATTTGAAGCTCGGCGACAGCTGGGCGTCGGTGCCGAGGTAGAGGCGCGACAGGTAGACCGGAGAGATGAAGCGGCCGGCCTCGACCGTGATCGTCAGACGGTTGCTGCCGGGCGCGAGCCCGCGGCGCGGCAGGCGCACCAGGACCGTGGTGCTGACCGTCGGACCCGCCCATAGCGTGTAGAAGCTGCTGTCGTAGAAGGTCTCGCCGGCGATCTCCAGCGATACGCGCCGATTGAGCAGGGGAATGAGAAGGTACGGGCCATCGTCGAGCGAGGCGGCATTGGACGAGGTGCCATCGGACGAGGCAGAGGGCAGCTCGATATCGACCACGTAGCGCACCGACGTGGGCTTGCCGGCGCCGGGGTTGACGACATGCGGCAGGGACACCTGCTCGCCGGGGCTGTCGCCGGACAGGAAGGTGGCGCGATCGAGGACGGCCGCGCCCACCGGTTCGGGCACGCTCAGAACGCTGGAGGCAGCGGCGATCGCCAGGAGGGCGAGCGCCAGAACGACCCAGCCGAAATGACCGAAGCGGTTCACAGCCGGATGAGGCCCCGCCGCGAGGCCTCGTACACGGCCTCGGACCGGTTGCTGGCCTGCAGCTTGCGATAGATGTGCTTGATATGCACCGGCACCGTCTGCTTGGAGATTTTCAGGCGCTCGGCCAGCTCGCCATAGGTGAAGCCCTTGGCGATGCCCCACAATATGTCCATTTCGCGCGGCGTCAGTGGCGGGGACCCACGGTCGGAGGGCGCATCGGAGGCCGTATCGGGACCCGGGCCGGGCCCCGCCCCGCTGGACGGGTCGCGCGCGCCCAGCCGGCGCACGATGGTGCGGGCGATGGTCGAGGAAATCGGCGAGCGCCCGGCCAGCAGCTCGGCGATGGCCTTCACGATGTCGATCGGGTCGCTGTCCTTCAGGAGATAGCCGGTGGCACCGGCCTCGATCGCCTCGATCACGGTGCGGTCGTCGGCCAGCACCGAGATCACCATGGCTTCGGCCGCCGGCTGCCGCTCGCGCAGCAGGCGGATGGCTTGTATGCCGTTGCCGTCCGGCAGCTTGAGGTCGGCGATCAGGAGGTCGATCGGGATATGCTCGATGACCTGGAGAGCATCGGCCAGCGTGCCGCAGGCGCCGACCAGCCGGGCTCCGGGCCATTCCGAGAGGATCCGGGCCAGCCGCAGGCGCACCGGCGCATCGTCCTCGATCAGCAGGATACGGCAGGCCGTCGGTGTTTCTTCCTGTTGGCCAGTCACCTTGGCCATTCCTCCTAAACCCTTGGAATAGCTATCTCATATCGGGCTGCGCTTGTCCTGCCGCGAGCGTGGGCGGCGACCGCGGACGGGACTCAGGGGCAATACCTCTTTCATGGTATCGCCGGGATGGCCCCCACCGCCCACTGTGTGCCCGAATGAGAAGCGCCCCGACCGGTCCAGCCGACGCCAGACCGCAGCTTCCGGCCCCGGGAAGATCATGACGCCGCAGGAAATGATCGATCTGTTTCAGAAGCACGTCGACGCCGAGATGGCGGGCGACCTCGAGGCCACCATGGCGACCGTGGGCGCCGGCCCGCACCTCAACCACGTCCCGACCATGGCCGGCGGCGTCGGCCGCGACGGCGTGCGCGCCTTCTACCGCGACCATCTCGTCGGCAAGGTCTTCCCGCCAGACGTCAAGATGGAACAGGTGTCGCGCACCGTCGGCGACAGCCAGGTCGTCGAGGAACTGTTCATCACCTTCACGCACACCACGCCGATCGACTGGCTCCTGCCCGGCGTCGCGCCGACCGGACGACCGGTGGCGATGGCGATGGTGGTCGTCGTCGGCTTCAAGGACGGCAAGATCTCCCACCAGCACATCTACTGGGACCAGGCCGGCGTCCTCGTCCAGGTCGGCCTGCTCGATCCCACGAACCTGCCGGTGAGCGGCGGCGAGAGTGCCCGCAAAGTGTTCGATCCCAGTCTCCCGGCCCGAAAAATCATGCCGCGCCCCACACTACGGAGTTTGTAATGGCGACTTTCACCGTCTCGAGCCTGAACGACAGCGGCGCCGGATCCCTCCGAGCCGCCATCCAGGCCGCCAACGCCGAGGCGCCGGGCACGTCCAACACCATCGACTTCTCGGTTTCGGGAACGATCTCGCTGGTGAGCGACTTGCCGTCGATCACCAATCCGACGGCGTTCGTGGCGGGCAACACAGCCACCGGGAACCCGCCGACCGTCGGCATCGATTTCAACCAGCACACCGGCTTGGTGTTCGCGGCGGGCTCGGATGGCTCGCAGGTCATAGGCTTTGCGCTCGGCAACGCGCTGGGCAACGGCGTGACCCTTGATGCGGGCGGCATCACCCTCAACAACAACTACATCGGTCTCGCCCTCAACGGCACGGCACTGGGCAATTCGGGCGACGGTGTCTTTGTCTCCGCCACCTCGTCCGGCAACCTGATCGGCTACAACCCCGACGCCGCGACCCTCTCGGCCAACGGCGACGTTGCCACCGGCGTCGTCTCCAATGTCATCTCGGCCAATGGCGGCAACGGCATCAGCTTCCACGGCTCGGGCGACAATACGGTGGTGTCGAACCGGATCGGCACCAGCGTCGACGGCACCGCCGCGATGGGCAACGGCGGCAACGGCATCTGGCTGACCGGCGGGTCGGACGGCAATACGATCGGCGGCATCGTCATCGGATATGCCGCGAATCCGACCCCGGGCCAGCCCAACCAGGCGAACAATCCGACGGGCGACGAAGGCGATGTGCCAGGGGTCTTCGTTCCGCCGCCGCTGGGCAACCTCGTCTCGGGCAACGGCCAGAACGGCATCCTGATCGACACCAATTCGCAGAACAACGTCCTCAACGGCAATTTCGTCGGAACCACCGCCAGCGGCAATGCGGGCCTCGGCAACCAGGGCGACGGCGTTGCCATCATCGGCGCCGACAACAATTCCCTGCTCGGCTGCACGGTCGTCGAAGCACCGTTCGTCTATTACAATGTCGTCAGCGGCAACGGCGGCAACGGCATCCACGTCACCAGTTCCGACAACGTGACGATCCGGGCCAACTTTGTCGGCATCGGCGCAAACAACGGCGTCATGGTTGCCAACGCGGCCAACGGTCTATTGGTCGACGGCAGCTCGCAGAACACCCAGGTGGGCGGCGTCATTCCGCTCGGCAACGTCATCTCGGGCAACGGCGAGAACGGCATCGAGGTCGCGGATACCGCGAGCGGCTTCACCACCTTCAACACCTTTACCGGCGTCTATGCCTTCGGCGGCGCCGCGCCCAACGGCAATAATGGCGTCCTGATCACCTCGACCGGCGGCGACCAGACCGTTCGAACCTGCGTCCTGTCCGGCAATCTGAACAATGGATTGGAGATCGGCGGAGACGCCTCGGGCGTGACGGTCGTTCCCAACCTCATCGGATTGAACACCCGGGGCGACGGGATCATCGCCAACGGCAACAACGGCATACTGATCACCGGAACAGCCCACGACAACATGGTGGGGGGCCTGGGCGAAGAACAGGTCTCCGTCATTCGCCAGAATACGATTTCGGGCAACACCAACTACGGCATCGAAATATCCGGGGCCGCCTACAACAACACGATCGGCTACAGCGCCATCGGAACCGACTACTTGGAACTCCTGGCGATGCCCAATGCGGCGGGCGGCATCCTGCTGGGGGGCACGGGCAGCGGCAACCTCGTCGGCACCGCCGTCGTGGGACCGACGCCGGTGGCCGTGCCGTCGACCCTGGTGAACATCGTCAGCGGCAACAATGGCAATGGCATCACCCTGGCCGCGGGCACGCACGGCGACGCCGTCATCAACAACTGGATCGGCCTCGACGTCGAGGGCCGGCCCACCCTGCCCAACACCGGCAGCGGGATCCAGAACGACGGCGGCGCCAATCTCATCTACGGCAATGCGCCGCTGGGATCGCTTCCCGTGCAATCGCCGACCGCGCAGCTCGAAGCCTTGTACATCGGCTGGTTCGGCCGGGCCGGCGATCCGCAGGGCTTTGAAACCCAGATGACGAGCTACCTGACGCAGATCCTGGACGGGACGTCGATCGGCGACGCCGCCCTCGTCATCTCTCAAGGCTTCGCGACCTCGCCGGAGAACGCACCCTATGCGTCGCTGGCCGCGCTCACGCCGCCGGTCCTCAATCCCACGCCCGAACAGATCGCGCTGACCGACAGCTTCATCGATCAGACCTTCATGAACCTGTTCGGCCGCCACGCGATCCCCGGCGAGATCACGACCTGGCAGAACGCCTTCTTCGGCGGATCGGTGCCCTTCTCGGCCCTGGTCTACGATATCGCCGTCATGGCCCAGGGGCCCGACGTCACGGCCCTGACCGCGAGGATCGAGGCGGCCTCCTATTTCACGACGGCCACCACCGGGCTTCCGGCTCCGCCCACCCTGGCGGCAATGCAAGCCTCCATTGCCGGCGTCGTCGATCCGACGACGGTGCTCGCCTCGGAGGCCGCCACCGACGCCCTGGTCGGCGGGACGCATACCCAGATCACCTATTCATCGATCCTGTCGCCCGAGACCATCATCACCGGCGTTCGGGCCGATCTGAACGGTGCGGTCATCCTGACGGGCTTCCAGGTGAACGCCGAAGGCATCGATCAGGCCATCCTTTATCAGGGTCCGCTGAACAATACGGCGGCGGGCACGACGTATTTGTTGAATCCGACGTTCGCCGGCGAGACGGTCACGACCGCGAGCTTCTACGGTCCCGACACCTCGATCTTCAATCCTGCGCTGGGTGCCGGAAATATTCGCGCGGTCGGCACATATGAATATGAGGAAACCCCGACGGACGTCTTCGATCACGGAATGCTCTATCAGGGACCCGTGAACGGTGTCGGCGGCACCTGGACCCAGATCGACGTGCCATCGGATGGCGTCAATGTCGTCGGCGGCATCGTCATCGGCACCACTGTCAGGGATACGATCCTGCACAGCACGCAGGGCGATCTGATCGTCGGCAATTACGATCTGGTGGGTCCCGGCCAGGCAACTCTCAAGGCCAACGGCTTCATCTACAATATTGCGACCCAGCAATACACGTTGATGAACATCAACAACCGGCTCGACAATCTGACGTCGCTGTACGGCATCTGGCAGAACGGCGTCGGCAGCACCTCCTACACGATCGCCGGCGGCACCAAGGACGGCACCGGGGCCAACGTTGCGTTCCTGCAGAACTACGACTCCTCGACCGGTGTCTTTTCCAACCTGACCTTCTACACCGGAGACGGTACGCCGGGCAGCGTCACGCATTTCGAGAACATCACGGGCGTTCCCGGCGGCTTCAACCTCGTGGGGACCAGGGACAACGGGCCGGCCTTCGCGTCCGTCACCCGCAACCCCGACGGCTCGTTCGGCCAGGCCGTATGGACGGAGGTGGCCCTGCCCGGCAGCGATCTCACCACCGGCAACATCGCCTATCAGAACATCATCGGCGGCATCTACAACACGTCGGACAATACCGACACCACAGCGACCTACACCGGGGTCGTCGATCAATCCCACGTCAACGCGGCAGGCGGGCTGATCATGCCCATGGGATCGTACAACTTTGCCTATGGCCTGACGGTGTTCGCGAGCACCGGAGACACCATCACGGGCTCCACGACGGCCGGCAACGTGCTCGGCGGCTCCATCGGCAACGATACCTTCACCGGCACACAAAACGGCGGACAAGTCGGTACGTTCTTCACCGGCGGTGGAACCGACACGATCACCCTGGTGGCCGGCCACACCGCCACCAACCGCATCGAACTCTTTGCCGGCAACGCCACCAACATTGCAGCGGCTCTTACGCCAGGCAGCGTGGTCGCCAGCGTCGCCGGCAGCATCGTCAATGCCTACGACGTCCCACAGCTCGGCTGGTGGGGCCAGGCGACGGCCCAGTCCGGCGGTCCCGCCTCCAACGCCACGACCAATGCGGGCTACGGCACCGGCACGAGCAAGGACATGACGACGGTCGCCAATTTCGTGACCGGCGCGTCGAACACCCCGGTCGACACGGTCGACATTTCACTCCGCGCCTTCAGCGGTCTCCTGCGCGACAGCGACGGTACCGCGCCGACCCTGGGCACGGCGATCTTCAGCAACGTCGTCAATCCCGGCGGCACGATCACCGTCGCCAATGCCACCGTCCTGTTGATCGACCGTCCCGGCGGCTTCGCCAATGCGGCGGCGGTGGCGGCGGCCCTGATCGAACGTCCCATCACCTTCGCCGGCAGCCAGAGTGCCGCGTTCAACCACTACATCATCGCCTACCAGGATCTGAGCGGCAGCGTTCGCATCGCCGACATGGATATCCATCTGGGCGCGTCCATGGATTTCACGACAACGGCCAACGGCCAGACCCTCTCCATCTCGGACATGGTCAAGCTGACGGGCGTGTCGCTCGCCTCTCTTCAAACGGGAAACGTCACGTTCCTGAACGGCGGCGAGAACACCGACATCACGGACGGTCAGACGCTCACGGTCTCGTCGGGCCAGACGAGCGCCGGCATCAGCATCCTCAACGGCGGCCAGATCGACGTCACGTCGGGCGGTATGGCGGACGACACGATGATCGGGTCGGGCGGCATGGGGTTCGTGTTCTCGGGCGGAAGAGACAGCGACACGACGATCTCCGGGCAGCAGCAGGTGTGGGGCGGCGGCACGGCAAGCGGCGGGCACATCACGAACGGCGGCTCGCAATTCGTCTACGGCACGGAACGCGCCTCGACGGTGACGAGCGGCGGCACCCAGTACATCGACCTGGGTGGCACGGTTGCCGACGGGATGGTCAATAGTGGCGGCTGGCAATATGTGTTCGGCGGCGGCACGGCGAGCAACAACACCGTCGCCAACGGCGGCTACCAGGACGTCTATTCCGGCGGCACGACGACGAACACGACGCTCGAGACAGGCGCCTGGGAGTTCGTCTGGGGCGGCGGCCTGGCCACCGGCACGACGGTGTCCGGCGGCTATCTCAATGTCTGGGCCGGCGGCCAGGCGGTCGACACCACGATCGCCAATGGCGGCTGGTCTTACATCTGGGGCGGCGCCACCGCCAGCGGAACGGTCGTGTCGAGCGGCGGCTATGAGGATGTGTACTCCGGCGCGTCCTCGACCGATGCCACGGTCCTGGCCGGCGGCTGGCAGTTCATCTGGGGGGCGGGAACGACCGCGACCGGCACGACGGTGAACAATGGCGGCGGCCAATATGTCTGGGAGGGCGGCGTCAACAACGACCTCACGGTCGGCAGCGGCGGCTTTGCCTATGTGTTCGGCGGCGGCGCCGTCAACGACGCCACGCTGAACGGCGGCTTGCTGCAGATCGCGGAGGACGGCACGGCCGGCAGCAGCACGATCACCTTCACGAGCGCCGGCGGCATCCTGCGGCTCGACGACTCGGACCACTTCGACGGACAGATATCGGGGTTCGGTGTGCCGGGCGCCATCGACTTCGCCGACATCGCTTTCGGGGCACAGACGACGCTGGACTACACCGAGGGACCGGGCGGCAACACCAGCGGCACGCTGACGGTCAGCGACGGCACGATCACGGCGTCGATCCTGCTGCTCGGGCAGTACATGGCCGCCAACTTCAACATGGCCAGCGACGGCCACGGCGGAACCCTCGTCACCGATCCACCCATTCCGGACAGCCACACATTGCTGGCGTCGGGGTAAGGGCTGGGTGCTTGCAGAGTTGTTTCTTCTCCTCCCCCGTCTCACGGGCAGGGCTATCGCATGTGACGTTCCCCTCGTCGTCCTGAGCGAAGCCGCCCGAAGGGCGGCGCAGTCGAAGGACCTTTTTTCAGCGGTCCATCGAATGGAAAAGAGGTCCTTCGACTACGCTTCGCTCCGCTCAGGACGACGGAAGGGCTCACATGCGATAGCCCTGGTCTCACGGGGGAGGAAAAGAATTCCGAACTTCAGCCAGAAAGACTCTAGTTGCGCTTGGGCGTCGTCACCGGCAGCCGCGGCGGGGCCTCGAGCCCGGTCGGGACGCGGAAGGCGAGCGTCGTCACGAAGCGCATCGAGTCGTAGGGCTCGGTGCCGAGGACACCCGGCGTGGGGTCCAGCAGCATCACCTCGATCATGTAGGTGCCCTTCCACGGCAGGGCGACCTCGAAGGCGCCGTTGTCGTCGGTCTTGAGTTCCTTTCTCCAGCCGAACTCCGTGCCGACCTCGACCTTCGCCTTGGGCAACGGCTTGCCGTCGTAGAACGCCTTGAAGGCGCCCGGCTTGCCGGTCGGCACGATATCGAGGGCGATCACCGGCTTGCGCTCGGTGAAGTCGGTGACATAGCGCGCGGACAGCCGGCTCAGTGCGCGCGAGACCTTGTCGCCCTGCTTGCGCTCGACGATGCGGGCCTGCTCGGCCACGACGCTGTCGGCACCGGCGGGCGCGCCGCCGAGGCCGAAGGACGTCGCCTGCTTCTCGACCTTGAGCGGCTGGGCGCCCGACGCCGTGAAAGCCTTGGCGGCCGGCAGCGGCTCGAAACGGTCGAGCAGGCCGGGCGAGCCCTCGCGCAGGTTCTCATCGAACTCGCCGAAATAGAGCTGGTAGCCCGCGGCGTCCTGTTCGATCCAGAGCGCATGGGCCAAGGCGGCGGATGAGAGCGAAAGCCACAAAAGGGCGGCGATGACGAAACGCATGGCGATGTCCTCCGCGGCGACATTTACCACGGACGCGACCAATTACTAGACGCAATCTAAACAAAGAGCGCAGGGAGAGCCGGCGGACAATGCCGCCGGCTCTCCTTCTCGCTTTCGGCGTGCGCCTACGCCGCGCGGCGCTTGCGTTCGGCCATTTCGACGCCCATCGCCTGGGCGACCGACGGCCGCTTCAGGTGAAGCTGGTGGTAGGCCTGGATGGTCGGAAATTTTGCAAAATCGACCTTGAGGAAGGCGCACCAGTTGAGCAGCGTCACCAGATAGGCATCGGCCACGGTGAATTTGTTCCCGACCAGGGTCTCGCGATCGTCCAGCCGCTTGGCAATGGCGCCGAGCATCGGCTCAAGCTGGGCCATGGCCGCAGCCTTGGCCGCATCCGGGCTCGACGGTGCGAAGATCTGGGCGAAGACGCGCTTGTGCACTTCGGTCGACAGATAGTTCAGCGTGTCGATGAGCTGGTAGCGCTCGAGGCTGCCCCAGGCCGGGGCGAGCCCCGAGTCGGGCTTGCGGTCGGCGAGATACTGCAGGACCGACGGGCCCTCGTTCAAGACCTGGCCGTCGTCGAGCCTGAGCGCCGGCACGTAGCCGCCGGCCGAGATCGCGTAGTAGTCGCCGCCGTCGTCGGTCTTCTTGTTCTCGACGAAGCGGACTT
>CAMDOT010000184.1 GCA_945903635.1 Rhizobium sp. Q54
ATCCTGCGCGCTCATCGCCTCCTCGAATTCTTCGAGGCGCTTTTTCAGACACTTGGGGCAGAAGCAGCGGTCGCCGGTGAGGGGCATCGGCTCATGACGCCTTGCGGGCGCGGTCCTCCGGCAGCTTGTCCCTGGTCTGCAGCATCAGCCGCTCGACCCGGCCGCCCTCGACCATGTGCGTCTTCAGCACCTCGTCGATGTCTTCCTTGGTCGGCACCGAATACCAGACGCCTTCGGGATAGATCACCATCGTGGGCCCGAGCTCGCAGCGGTCGAGGCAGCCCGCGCTGTTGATGCGCACGTTCTTCAGGCCAAGGTCCTTGGCGCGGCTCTTCATGTGGTCGCGCAATGCCTCGCCGCCGCGCTCGGCGCAACAGCCGCGCGGATGGCCGGCCGGGCGGCGGTTGGTGCAGCAGAAGACGTGGGCTTCGTAATACGGCTTGGGATCGGTTGGCTTCTCACGCTCGCTCATCGTCCGCTCAGCCCTTCTTGCCGGAGGCGATGCCGGCGAGCTGCTGCCAGAACATCTGCTGCATCTGTTGCATCTGCTCGACGCCTTGCATCGAGGCCGGCAGCCAGGTCTTGAACACCTGCTCGGGATTCATCGTGTTCAGGCTCGACTTCAGCCGCTCCTCGATCTCGCCCATGATCCGGTCCTGCATCGGCTTGATGTCGGGCAGGCCGAAGAAGGCGCGGGCTTCCTCGGGGCTACAAGTCACTTCGACATTCACTTTCATGGCGGGCTCTCCGTTTTGCGGACTTTAGCATGCTATGACCCCCGGATGACGACTCCTCCCGCGCCTTTGTGGCTCGCCAAAAATCCCCGCGCCAAGCGCGACCTCCCGTTCGGTCGCGACCAGCAATTCGTCGTCAATCCCAACGGCATTCCGGAGCTGCTGGAAGAGTTGGGCCAGTGCCCCGCCCACCGGGTGACGCCGCTCCATGCGCTGCCCGGCCTGGCCGGGCGGCTGGGCGTGGGCGAGGTCCGGGTCAAGGACGAGAGCCAGCGCTTCGGCTTCGGCGCCTTCAAGGCGCTGGGCGGGGTCATCGCCGTCTACAACGTGCTGTCGGGCGCGGTCGGCAACGCCTACCATTCGCAGACCACCTTCGCCGCCCTGATGCGGAACGAACATCCCGAAGTCACGGCGGACTACGTCTTCACCACCGCCAGCTCGGGCAATCACGGCCGCTCGGTCGCGGCCGGCGCCAAGCTGTTCGGCAATCGCTGCGTGATCTTCCTGCCGAAGTTCACCAGCGCCGACAAAGAGGCGGCGATCCGCGCGCGCGGCGCCGAGGTGATCCGCGTCAATGGCGACTACGACACCGCCGTGGCCGAGTGCCGCAAGCAGGCCGAGGCGAACGGCTGGACGATCATCTCCGACACTTCGTGGGAGGGCTACGACTCCATCCCGCGCAGCGTGATGCGCGGCTACACCGTGCTGGTCGAGGAGATCATCCAGCAGTGGCGGCCCGGCCCGACGCATGTCTTCGTCCAGGCGGGCGTGGGCGGTCTCGCGGCCGCGGTCTTCGGCTATCTGTGGGCACGCTACGAGCCGCGCCCCACCTTCATCGTCGTCGAGCCGGAAAGCGCGGACTGCTGGTTCCAGAGCAACCTCGCGGGCAAACCGGCGCTCGCCAGCGGCAACGCCGACACGGTGATGGGCGGCCTCGCCTGCCGCGAGATCTCGCCCGTCACCTGGCCGGTGATCGGCCTCGCCGCCGACTGGTTCATGACCATCGAGGAGGATGGCGTGCTGCCCGCGCGCCGGCTGTTCGCAAAACCGATGCCAAGCGATTCAGGTGAGACCGATCCGGCGATCACGTCGGGCCCGTCGGGCTGCGCAGGTCTCGCCGGTCTCCTGCGTGCCTGCACCGACGATTCAGCCTTCAAGGCGCTGGGCCTCGGCAAGGGTTCACGCGTGTTGCTGATCAACAGTGAAGGCGATCTGGGCGAGCCTTTGGCCTAGCCTGCACACGCCCTGCGCGAAGTAGCATTTCCCCTGGCGTTGCGCGTCATAGTAGGCTCTCCGCGCCGGGCCTTCCGGCGGGGGGAGAAAACGCAATGAACGGACGGAGACTGGTGGCCCATGGCCGCCTGACGATGCTTGTTGGCCTCGCACTCACCTGCTCGGCCTGCGCGACGGTGGTCGGCGGCACGACCCAGGAAGTCTTCATCCAGTCGGAGCCGGCGGGCGCCTACTGCAAGGCCGATCGCCAGGGCGTGACCGTCGGCGTCATCAATCCCACGCCCGGAAAGATCGCCCTCTCGCGCTCCAGGGAAAGCGTCATCGTGAGCTGCACCCTCAAGGACTTCGAACAATCGGACGAAGTTCTGGTCGCGAGCTTCACCGGCGCCACCGTGGGCAACCTCCTGCTGGGCGGGCTGGTGGGCATCGCCATCGATGCCTCGTCCGGCGCCAACAACAAGTACCCCGACCGCGTCCTGATCGTGCTGACGCCGTCGAGCTTCCCGAACGACGCCGCGCGCGATGCGCACTTCGCCGGCATCAAGACGCGGATCGAGCAGGGCGCCACCGCCGAGATCAAGATGCTCCAGAGCCAATGCAGCTCGACCAATCGCGAGCTCTGCACGATCGAGGTCAAGAAGCTCACCGACGCCCGCGACAAGGCGCTGGCCGACCTCGACCGCAAGCGTCTCGCCGCCAAGGTGGCGGCTGGCTGAACCGCTCTGCGGGCCTGCCTTGCCCCGCTGCTACTTGCCTGGCTGATGGGGGCGACGCATCCTTGACCAAATCGCAAGGAGTTTCGTTTCGTGCAGCTTCAGCTCAAGACCTGGAAATTCGTCGAAGACTATCTCAAGACCAAGACCGGCATCATCATTCCGATCGGCTCGACCGAGCAGCATGGGCCTACCGGCCTGATCGGCACCGACGCGCTCACCGCCGAGATGATCGGGCGCGGTGCCGGCGAAAAGATCGGCGCGCTGGTGGCGCCCACCATCTCCGTCGGCATGGCGCAGCATCACCTGGACTTCGCGGGCTCCATCACGCTGAAGCCCACGACGCTGATCGCCGTGGTGCGCGACACCGTGCTCTCGCTGGCGCGGCACGGTTTCACCCGCTTCTTTTTCGTGAACGGCCACGGCGGCAACATCGCCACCGTGACGGCGGCCTTCTCCGAGATCTATTCCGAGCGTTCGATGGAGCGGATGTCGAACCAGCCTTCCGTCAAATGTGCGCTGCGCAACTGGTGGGACGGCCCCGGCATCAAGGCCCTCAGCCGCGAACTCTATCCGACCGGCGAAGGCAGCCACGCCACCGCCTCGGAAGTGGCGCTCACCTGGTACAAATATCCCGAGACCATGAACCGCACGCAGCTCGAACCGCGCATCGCGCCCAACGGCTCGTTCGCCGATGCCGAGGACTATCGCCGCGCCTTCCCCGACGGCCGCATCGGTTCCGATCCGAGCCAAGCGACACCCGAGCACGGCAAGCGCTTCTACGACACCGCCGTCGATGAAGTGGCGCGCGACTATCAATCGTGGGTGGCGAGATAGCGAAACCCGCAAAGCTCAAAAAAATCACGGAGGAAACAGATCATGCGAGTCGGATTCATCGGCCTCGGCATCATGGGCGCGAGCCTGGCGGCCAACCTGCAGAAGGCCCAGCACAAGGTCACGGTCCACGACGCGAGACGCGCCGCGGCCGACAGTCATATCGAAGCGGGCGCGATCTGGGCCGATTCGCCCGAGGAGGTCGCGCGGAACTCTGATGTGGTCTTCACCTCGCTCCCCGGCCCACCCGAGGTCGAGGCGGTGGCGCTCGGCCCCAACGGCATCCTGGCCGGCATGAAGCGCGGCGGCGCCTACTTCGATCTCTCGACCAACTCGCGCGCCACGGTGCGCAAGATCGCCGCCGCCTTCGAAGAGAAGGGCGCGCACATGCTCGACGCGCCGGTGAGCGGCGGGCCGCGCGGCGCCAAGACCGGCAAGCTCGCGATCTGGGTCGGCGGCGACAAGGAAGTGTTCGAGAAGTTCAAGGACGTGCTGGGCGCCATGGGCGACCAGGCGCGCTACGTCGGGCCGATCGGCCAGGCGACCGTGGCCAAGCTGGTGCACAACTGCGCCGGCTACGCCATGAACCTGGCGCTGGCCGAGGTCTTCACCATGGGCGTCAAGGCGGGCGTCGAGCCGCTCGCCCTGTTCGAGGCCGTCCGCCAGGGCGCGCTCGGCCGGCGGCGCACCTTCGATGGGCTGATCGACCAGTTCCTGCCCGGCACCTACGATCCGCCGGCCTTCATGCTGCGCCACGCCCACAAGGATGTGTCGCTGGCGGTCGCGCTGGGCAAGGAAGTGAGCGTGCCGATGCGCGCCTGCAACCTCACGCTCGAGGAGATGACCGAGGCGCTGAACCGCGGCTGGGCCGAGCGCGATTCGCGTTCCGCCATGCTGCTGCAGCAGGAGCGCGCCGGGGTGAAGATCGCCGTCGACGCCGAGAAGCTTTCGGCCGTGGTGAAGCGCGGCGACTCGGTCAACAATGGCTGAGCCCACGGCGCCCCAATACGAGATCTTCGCCATTCGCTACGCCTGGCGCGACGCCAAGCGCTCGGACCATTTCATCGGCGGCGACCCGCACGACGGGCCGATGCCGATGGACTATTTCACCTGGGTGATCCAGGGCGAAGATCGCACCATCGTGGTCGACACCGGCTTCACCGCCGAAGTGTCAGCCAAGCGCGGCCGCCAGCACCTGCGCTGCCCAATCGAGACGCTGTCGGAACTCGGCATCGACCCCGATTCGGTCGACGACGTGGTGCTGACGCATCTGCACTACGACCACGTCGGCAACTTCCACAAATTCGCCAAGGCGCGCTTCCACCTGCAGACGCGCGAGATGGGCTTCGTCACCGGCCCCTACATGCGCTACCCGAAGTTCGGCCACAGCTTCGAGGTCGAGGACGTGGTCGGCATGGTGAAGCTCAACTTCAAGGGCAGGGTCGAGCAGCATGACGGTACGTTCGATCTGGCGCCCAATATCAGTCTGCATCACGTCGGCGGCCACACGCCGGGCCTGCAGATCGTCCGTGTCATGACCAGGCGCGGCTGGGTTGTGCTGGCGTCCGACGCAGCGCACTACTACGAGCACATGCAGACCAACCGCTTTTTCGTCACCGCCTTCAACCTCGGCGACATGATCGACGGTTACCGGACCTGCGAGCGCCTCGCCGCCTCGCCCGACCACATCATCCCCGGCCACGACCCGCTGGTGATGAAACTCTATCCCGCCGTCTCGCCCAAGCTCGAGGGCGTGATCGTGCGGCTGGATGTGGCGCCGAAGAAAGAGGGTTAGAACGGACCGCGGGCCTCCAGGCCCGCCTCATGGCTCTGAGCGGGCCTGGAGGCCTGCGGTCCAATGATGCTTTCTACCGCCGCACCCGCTCGCGATGCAGGATGTAGAGGCCGGAGCCCACGATCACGGCGATGCCGACGAGCGCCAGTGCGTTGGGCACGTCGCCCCAGACGACGTAGCCGATGCCGAGCGCCCACAGGATCGAGGCATAGCGGAACGAGCCGATGACTGAGAACTCCGCACCTGAGCGCAGCGCGATCACCAGGAACTGGTAGCCCGCAGCCAGCAGCAGCGACGACGCCAACAGCAGGCCGATCTCGTAGGCCGTCATCGGCTGCCAGCCTTCGACGAAGGTCCAAGCGCAGCCCGCCAGCGCCACCGCAACCGCCGAGGCGAAGGAGACCACCAGGGTCGGCACGTTGGCCGGCAGATAGCGGCCGAGAATGTCGCGAAAAGCCCCGAGCAGCGTTCCGAGCAGCACCACCCAGGCCCAGATGTCGACCTCGCCGGGCCGCGGCTGGATCACCAGCAGCACGCCCAGGAAACCTACGATCACCGCGCTCCAGCGCCGCCAGCGCACGGTCTCCTTGAGGATCAGCACGGCGAGCGCCGTGAAGATGAGAGGTGTCGACAGGTTGATGGCGGTGGCGATGGCGAACTGGGTATGGAACAGCGCGATGAGGTAGACGATCGCGGCCGCCGCCTCGAGCGCGCCACGAAGCATCACATGCGGATGAACAACGCCGCCTATTTGCCGCCACGCGCCCGTCGCCACGAGCGCCAGCGCGCACCACAGCGTGGCGAAGACGCCGCGCACGCCGATCGCCTGCACCGACGGCACGGTTTCCGCGGCAAGCTTGATCAGCGCGTCGTTGAAGATGAACACCACGACCGCCGCCGACATCGCCAGGATGCCGCGGGTATTGTCGATCATGGGGACCTGTTTCGGTAAGAAGGGGCATCCTTGCCTGCGCCCGGCCAGCGCAAGGCTGCCCGGATAGCACTTTTGCCTACCTTCTCAAACCGACCGGTTTCTCAGGCCGATCGAACGGCCTCAGTAGCTCTTGTAGCCCAAGAACTTGCCCGACATGGCGATCTTCACCCGGCCGCCTTTCTGGTCGGGCTGGCACTCCATGGTCATGTCGAAGCCGATGGCGCAGACCCTGCTCGCTCGATAAGGAGACCACCCATAGCTGTGCTACGATTCTCTTCTTCCCTAACAAGGAGACGCGGCCGACCACCAACTGGCCATACAAAAAGTTGGCTTTTGCACCTAAACCTCAGGAGTAAGCGATGGCGCAGACGTATTCCAAACGAGTCTTAGAGACTCGCCTATCAGCTCGTCATTCTGTGAGCGATTACTTAAAGTATCGAGACACTCAAGATTCAAGCGCCATTGCAAGTCTTATCCAAGCACGACTTGATGAACGATACTGGAAAGCGGTCAGCAGCGGTTCTCAGAGTGGCTTTCTAGAGCTTGCTGTATCGTGCTTGTTGATTGAATTTTTTTGGTCCTTGAAACAAGGCTGGAAGGACTCCAATCGGATGTCGCGCCGCTCTTTCAGTAATTTCTTCGGATCATCGAGCGCCTTCAAAGCACTCGAACCTTATGACGAGGACTTCTACACACACGTCAGATGCGGGCTTCTACATCAAGCCGAAGTTACAGGCGGCTGGAAAGTTTCTCGGCGTCCAATGCAAACAAACTTGTTCGATCCCTCAAGCAAGACAATCCAGGCGCGGCGCTTCTATCTGGCAGTGAAGAAAGAAATTGTCAGCTTCCTAGATCAACTCAAGACGAAGCCCATTACAGACAAAGAATGGAAGCCCGTAATAAAGAAAATGAACTATATAGTCGAAAATTGCGAATAATCCGCTTCACCGCCGCACGCTCTGAGGAAGTGGCTTCCCTAAGACGGACGCTGTTGTCTAGCAAACTGGAGTACTCTTCCGGTGACTTCGACCTCCTCACCAGGCGGTCGATATCCGGTAAATGACAAAAGACGAGAAAGAAGCTCACGACTTACGCCAACATCCTTAGCCAGATCAGTGAACGTCTTTTGCTTACTGCTGATAATAAGTTCAACAGCGTTCGCAATTGCTTCAGGTCGCTCCAGTTCAAAGTTATCGTCGAGATTTTCTCGTGAACGCTGCCCAGTGTTAGACAGGTGAATAAATGCACGCTTCAATCCAGAATCGTCTATGCACATCAATTCGTACGCACGCATAACAATTGCTTGCGCGCTAACACCCCAGCGCACCTTCAAGTCAAAGATGTGAACCCAATCCAACCGATTGGAGCGTCGAAACTCTTTCAAGAAAGCCGCCTTAGGAATCAAAAACGCACCAGCAAATTGATTGGCTTGCCGTTCTGAAATTGAATCTCCAGTCACCATTCCTTGGTGAATGACTAAATGAGCGCATTCGTGGGCAAGATCGTATCTCTGCCGGAATCTCGATTCCTTGAAAGTATTGCGCACAATTATTGGTCTCGCTCGAGCAATCGAACACGCATCGACCTTATCGGAAATGCCATCAAACTCAGCAACAACGGCACCTGCATTCTCAAGAGCCCGAGTGACATTAGGAATCGGAGAAATAAGATCTAGCCCCAGCGTCAAGCGCGTCCGCTCTGCTGCCTCCTCAATGGAAGCTGGTGAATCTACTGATAGTTCCGGAAAAATTACATTTGGAAAATCCACCGACACTTCCAATGCGGCGACCAAAGCCTCAAACAAAGTCGCATACGATAGCGTTTCCTGAGTCACTGACGTCGGCAATGAACGAATTCTTCTAAAGTGCACATGGTCGACTCTTACAGGGTTCATCAAGGGCGTCCGAAAGAACTCCCTCCGCACCGATAGAAGGCCGACCAATGCACCAATCGCTTCATCTGAAGGAGTTCGAGAGCCAGTTTCAAGCTGATGTATGAATTGGCGAGTCGTTCCAATGTGTTGCGCAACTTGCTCAAGCGTCAACCCAGCGATCTGCCGCGCTAAACGCAACCTATCTCCATGAAAACTGTGCTGCATAGCTGTCCTCCCTAGAGAGGAGCTCTAACCATTTTTGACAGACCTCGAAGACTTCAAAGCAACGCCTGGCGGAGATTGATTGTTGACGTTGTCTGCGCTGTCGAAGCGTTCGCCGACGCCGCCACCCGGATCGCCCTTAGTGGGGATTTCATAATAAACCTCCGCCCGGGCAGTCAGTTCGTTGATGCCAAGACAGACGATGCGCTTCACCGCGCCATGAACATGCGTTTCGACAACGATTCGCCAGAGCAAGCCGCCAGACTCACTGCCTGGGAAAGGGAGAGAAAGCTGTTGGGATTCGGCTAATGCAACGCGCAGGACCTTATCGGAAGGATCATCCGGATCGCCACGCATGAAGCGAACCGCCACTCCACCCACTGCAAAGACAAGTGAATTCCGCTCCTTGTCGACTATTCCAAGCCAAAGAAATTCTGCCTGTTCCGATGCCCGGATCAGTCGATTACGACACCAAGCGTAACTTCGGCAGTGTAGAGCCCACAAATCGTCGCCCAGTTCTTCATTGTAGAGCTCAATAGCCTCGCCCCGTGCCTTGCGAATGACATCGCCAATCTCGACAAGCCGATCTTGCATAAGTGTCGGCGCAAGATGCCAAGGCAGCTTTTCACTCATCGGAGCCTCTCGCCTCTACGGCAAAATGGGGCCTGTTTACAGAGGCCCCATTGTTAGGTTTTAAGGCGATTTGTCAAGCTTTCAATAAAGGCTCCGCTCGCAACTATTTTATGCGTGTAAGCGACGGCTCCGAAATCGGAGGCTAGTACGATTTGTACCCCAGGAACTTGCCCGACATGGCGATCTTCACGCGGTCGCCCTTCTGGTCGGGCTGGCGCTCCATGGTCATGTCGAAGTCGATGGCGCTCATGATGCCGTCGCCGAACTCCTCCTGGATCAGTTCCTTCCAGGTCGTGCCGTAGACCTGCACGAGTTCGTAAAAGCGATAGATCAGCGGATCGGTCGGCGGGATCTGGGGCAGCGAGCCGCGGTACGGCACTTCCTGCAGAAGCAGCACCTCTTCCTTGCCGAGTCCGAACAGCTTGCCGGCCTTGGTGGCCTGCTCCTTGGTCATCTTCATCTGGCCCATGCAGGCCGCGGTGACGATGATCTTCGAGGCACCGCCGATCTTCTTGGCGATCTCTTCCCAGCTCAGCTCCTTCATCCGCTTGGCAGTCAGGATCTTCTCGGTCACTTCAGCGCGTTTCATTGTCTTCTCCCGGTTGTCAAAGCTACCACTTCGGCCGGCGGATTGACCGCAGCCAGGCCCGGCTTCACCAGCTTCAGCCGGCGCGGGTCGTAGTTCTGTCCGGCGATCTCCTGGTCGAACGCGCGGCTGCGATTGACCAGGAACTCCACCAGGTGATTGCGGATGGCGTAGTACTGCGGGTGCTTGTGCAGGTCGTTCCGGTGCCGCTCGTTCTTCGGCATGGTGTTGACCACGATCTCGGCGATCCGGGCGCCCGGCCCGTTGGTCATCAGCACGATCTTGTCGGCCAGCAAGATCGCCTCGTCGACGTCGTGGGTGATCATGAACACGGTCTGCTGCGTGTCGGCGCAAATGCGCAGCACCTCGTCCTGCAGCATGCCGCGGGTCAGCGCATCGAGGGCGCTGAACGGTTCGTCCATCAGCAGCATCTTGGGCTGGATGGAGAGCGCGCGGGCGATGCCGACGCGCTGCTTCATGCCGCCGGAGAGTTGGGCCGGCCGCTTGTTCTCCGCCCCTTTCAGCCCGACCAGCTCGATGAAGCGGCGGGAATGGTCCTGGACGCGCGTGCGGTCCCACTTGGGCCAGCGTGAGGAGACGGCAAAGGCGATGTTGCCCATCACGGTGAGCCACGGCAGCAACGCATGGCCCTGGAAGATCACGGCGCGGTCGAGGCTGGGGCCGTCGATCTCGCGGTTGTCGACGATGACGGCACCTTCGCTCGGCTGATCGAGGCCGGCCAGCACGTTCAGGATCGTGGTCTTGCCGCAGCCGGAATGGCCGATCAGGCAGCAGAACTCACCCTTGTCGACGCCGAACCAGATGTCCTCGAACACGGCCGGCTGGCTCGAATCGCCGAAGCGGCGCGCGAGGCCTTCTATGCTGATCAGCGGGCGGTGCTCCATGGCGCGCCTATTCCGGATAGGTGACGAGCTTGGCGAGATACGCCAGGCCCTGGTCGAGCAGGAGACCGACCAGGCCGATCAGCAGGATCGCGGTCACGATGTTGGCGATCGAGAGGTTGTTCCACTCGTTCCACACGAAGTAGCCGATGCCGGTGCCGCCCACGAGCATCTCGGCCGCCACGATGACCAGCCAGGCGATGCCGACGGAGATGCGCATGCCGGTCATGATGGTGGGCGCCGCCGCCGGCAGGATCACCTTGAAGGCGGTACGGAACGGCCCGACCTCGAGCGTGCGCGCCACGTTCAGCCATTCCTTGCGGACGCTTCCCACGCCGAAGGCGGTGTTGATCAGCATCGGCCACACCGAGCAGATGAAGATCACGAAGATCGAGGAGATGGCGCTGTCCTTGATGGTGTAGAGCGCGAGCGGCATCCAGGCGAGCGGCGACACCGGCTTCAGGATCTGGATGAAGGGATCGAGCGCGCGATAGACCAGCGGCGACATGCCGATCAGGAAGCCGAGCGGCACCGCGACCAGCGCTGCCAGGCCAAACCCCAGCAGTACGCGGCCCAGCGAATAGGCGAGCTGGATGCCGATACCCTTGTCGTTGCTGCCCCGCACATAGAAGGGATCGAGCACATGCTTCCAGATCGTGGCGCCGATGTCGGCCGGCGTCGGCATCGACGACTTGGTGCCGGTGGCCGCCGCGGCCCCCACCAGCTTGGCGTATTCCGGATCCATCGCCGGGCCGGTGCCCGCCGTCGGCAGGGTGGCGATCTGCCAGAGCCCGACGATGGCCACGAAGATCAGCAGCGACAGCAGTCCCGCCCGCAAGCCGAGCGAGTTCTTGAAGGCCGTCACGGTCTTACGTCCGCTTGATGGCGAAGCTGTTGAGGTACTCGGCGGGCTTGGCGGGATCGAACGGCTTGCCCATCACCACGATGGTCTTCTTGGTCGGATCGGGCGGAGTCATGCCCATTTCCTTCATCATCGCCGCGGTGTCGGTGGCGAGGAAGACGTCGGAGGCGACCTTGGCGTAGTCGACATCGGCCTTGAGCTGCCCCCAACGCTTCATCTGGGTCATGATCCAGATCGCGAACTGGTTCCAGGGGAACGGATCGAAGTCGATGCGGTTGGGGTCCTTCTTCACGCCGCCCAGGCCATCGGCATAGGTGCCAGTCAGGATCTGCTCCAGCACCGTCTCGGGCTGGTTCAGGTAATTGGTCGGCGCGATCGCCTTGGCGATCTCCTTGCGGTTCTCGGCCTTGTGGGCATAGGCGGTCGCTTCGATGATCGACTTCAGGAGCGCCCGGTAGCTGTTGGGATTCTGGGTCGCGAATTCCTTGCTGACGGTGAAGGCGCAGCACGGATGGCCGTCCCACAGCTCCTTGGTCAGGAGATGGATGAAGCCGATGCCGTCGAACACGGCACGCTGATTGAACGGGTCGGGCCCGAGATAGCCGTCGATATTGTCGGCGCGCAGGTTGGCCACCATCTCGGGCGGGGGCACCGAGCGGATCGAGATGTCCTTGTCGGGATCGAGTCCGTGCTCGGCCACGTAGTAGCGCAGCAGGTAGTTGTGCATCGAATAGTCGAACGGGACTGCGAAGCGGAAGCCCTTCCAGTCCTTGGGGTCGCGCTTGTCCTTGTGCTTCATCGCCAGCGTGATCGCCTGGCCGTTGATGTTCTCGATCGCCGGCATCGTCCACGGCACCGGGTTCGAGCCGACGCCCAGCGAGATGGCGAGCGGCATCGGCGAGAGCATGTGGGCGGCGTCGTATTCCTTGGCCAGCGACTTGTCGCGGATCAC
>CAMDOT010000185.1 GCA_945903635.1 Rhizobium sp. Q54
AGAGCCGGTAGATCTTGTCGGCAATCTCGGAGACTTCGGTTTTCATGATGCTTTCTCCTTGGCCGCCTGTGCTCGTCGCCGGGCCTCACCAGCCTTGGCGAGCGCGGCGCGATTGTCGTCACCCACCCACATGTAGCGTTCCCGCCAGCGCGCGTCTGCCTCGCCCTCGGCCCAGGTCTCCGGCCGCTGCACGGTCGTGCGCGGCTGCCACGCGCGGGCGAGAAGTTCGAGCGCGCCACCCACGATCGAGTACTGCATCTTCGCTTCCCAGGGCTTGCCGCAGGGATTGCCCAGGGGAAAGTCCACGAACATGAAGCGCGGCACGCCGCACTCCTCGACGATGTCGCGAGCGGAGCCGACGATCACCGTCGGAATACCGGCGCCCTCCAGGTGTCGTGCGACCAGACTCACGGTCTGGTGGCAGACGGGTCAAAGAGGGACGAGGAGGGCGATATCGACGCCGTCCTCGCGCATCCAGGCTTCGATCTGTGGCGCGTCCTGCTCGAGCGTCAGGCGCTGGCTATAATCCGTCGGCACGCCGTAGAAGCGCGGATTGAGCGAGCCCACGTGCCCGGCCGCGACATGCTCCGCCAGGCGCGCGAGCGGCAGGTAGGTTTCCGGGTCGTCGGTGTGGGTGGCTTCGCGGTCCCACGACTTCTCGGTGAACAGGCCGCCGCCCGCGCTGTTGGGCGCCGTGAACAGCTTGGTGTTGCGCGGCGCGGGGCCCGGCGCCTGGTCCGCCGTCGTCACCACGCCGATGCGGCATTGCGACAGCGGTTTTTCCAGCCGCGCAAAAGGCACGTCGGCGTAGCGTGCCCAGCGGTACGGCCGTTCGTAGCCGGAGGCGGCGTAATAGTTGCGACTCTTGTCGATGTAGCTGACGTAGCGCCGGTGGCTGATGGCTTCGGTCATGCTGCCCCCCGTCATGCTGTTGTCGTCAGGTAAGCCCCTGCCCAGACTATATAGATCAAACGTTGGCGTCACCCGGCCGTCCCGCCAATTGGAGAGAAGCCCAGTCTTCAGGACAGCCTCGCGCCTCGATCGTGGACATCCAGGAGCATCGGCGTTCCCAAAATGGGAAGCTTCGCCCGCGACGTCCGCCCTCTAGAAAATGGTGAACTCTCGTACGGCGAGAGCGAGTGGTTGCACGTCAGACCTCGGGGAAGAAAAACCGGCGATGAAGCTGCTATCGCGACATGCTGTGCGGCGTTCCTGGGACGTGGCGAAGTAGAGTTCCCACAAGAGATCGTAGGCGAATGCGGACTTTCCGAAGCCCAATGCTGTGGCGGTTTTCGTATCCAGTTGGTTGCAGATCGCCTGCCGCAGCCCGTACTTTTCGAAGGCGCTGGATCGCAGATGGCGATCCTGCGGCGCGCCGGCGAGGCCGCCGGAGGAGAGGATGATCGCCTTTTCGCCACCCGTCTCGCGGCTGTAAACGATCTCTTCCTCCCCAAGGACCGACACCGTCGCCGACAGGTCGAACAGGTACTCTTCGTCCGGCCTGACCTTGGCGTAGTCCGGATGCTGGAAGAATCCCTGACGGTAATCCTCCCGCGGGACCTGGAATGTCATGGTCAGCCCGTCGAACGGCGGCTCGCCGCCGCCTGTCAGGTCTTCGTCGAAGTGATTCTGTAGGTAGCGGAAGGCAAACTTCCGAAAGCCGGCCAGGCCCGCGGCGAGAGGACCGTGATGCTCGAGATAATGGCGCGAGAAGGCGAGCCTGCTCATTCCAGGATGGCGCTTGAGAAACGAATGGCGCTTGATGACAGGCAAGGCCGCCTCCTTGTCACAGACTCGTGCGCAAGCCGCGATTGATCTCGCCCACGATGCCGCGCCGGAAGAGCAACACGCAGGCGATGAAGACGATGCCTTGGGCAATCATGACCCATGAACCCATGGTCGCGAGCTTGCTCTCCATGCTCACCACCAGGATCGCGCCGACGATGGGACCGAAAATAGTTCCCTTGCCGCCCAGCAAGGCCATGAGAAGAACGAGCGACGACGTCTCGAGGCTGACGTCGGAAAGAGTCGCGATGCCAAAAACATGCGTCTTGGTGGCCCCGGCGATCGCGGCCAGGAAGGCGGACAGCCCGAAGGCGATGAGCTTGTAGCTGTTGGCGCGATAGCCGAGCGATGAAGCACGCGCCTCGTTCTCGCGAATTCCCTTGAGCACGTTGCCGAAGGGCGAATGAACGATCCGGTAGATGAAGCCGAAGCCGCCCAGGAAGATGGCCGAAACGAACCAGTACATGGTCATGTCGGGCTCGAGCGAGAGGACACCCAATGCGTCTCCGCGCGGCACCTTCTGGATGCCGTCTTCGCCATTGGTGAACGGCGCCTGGAGGTAGAAGAAGTAGGTCATTTGCGCGAGAGCAAGCGTGATCATCGCAAAGTCGAGTCCCTGACGCCGAATCGCGAGGAAGCCGAAGGCCATGCCGAGCAAGCCCCCGGTTGCGCCGCCGCACAAGATCGCGAGCTCGGGCGTAAGCATGAGAGCCTTTGCCGTCCAGGCGCCGACATAAGCTCCGGTGCCGAAGAAGGCCGCGTGTCCGAACGACAAGAGGCCGGCATAGCCCAGCACGAGATTGAAGGCGCAGGCGAACAGCGCGTAGCACATCACCTTCATCAGGAAGACGGGGTAGAGCACCAAGGGCAGCAAGGCGATGCAGGCGACCATCAACGCCAGGGCCAGAATCTGCGAACGGGAAATGCCGAGATTCATCTCAACTTCTCCTGCCAAAGAGGCCAGAGGGGCGGAACAGCAAGACGGCCACCATGCAGAGGAAGATCACGGTCGAGGACGCCTGCGGGTAGAAGACCTTGGTCAGCGCCTCGATCACGCCGAAGCCGAAACCTGAAAGAACCGAGCCCATGATGGAGCCCATGCCCCCGATGACGACGATGGCGAAAACGACGATAATCAGGTTCGCGCCCATCTGGGGGTTCACCGAATAGATCGGCGCGGCGAGGACGCCGGCGCAGGCTGCCAGCGCCACACCGGCTCCGTAAGTGAGCGTTACCAGGACGGGAACGTTGATGCCGAAGGCCTGCACCATCGGCGCGTTCTCCGTGGCGGCGCGCAGCCTGGCGCCGAGCCTCGTTTTCTCGATCAGCGCCCAGGTCAGAAGACAGACGACGAGAGAGATTCCGACGACCGCCCCCCGGTAGTAGGGCAGCACTATGAAGCCGAGGTTGGTGGCTCCCCGCAGCGCATCGGGGATCTGGTAGGCAAGGCCACCGCTGCCGTACTTGTTGCGAAACGCACCCTCGATGACGAGGGCAAGGCCGAGCGTGAGAACCAGCCCGTACATGTGGTCGAGGCCGTAGAGGTGCCGCAGCAGGAGCCGCTCGATCAGGATGCCGAAGGCGCCCACGATCAGCGGCGCCAGCGCCAGCGACCACCAGAACCCGAGGCCGAACGTGTCGAGAAGGATCCACGCGGTGAAGGCACCGGTCATGAACAGCGCGCCATGCACCAGATTGACGATTCCCAGCAACCCGAAAATGACCGAGAGGCCCAGCGACAGCATCGCGTAGAAGGCGCCGTTGATCAGACCCAACAGCAGCTGCCCGTAGAACAGGGGAAGGGGAATTCCGAACAGGGTGTCCATTATCGGCCGCCTGCCTGGCCATATCCCTGGCCATACCCCTGGTCGGAGCCGAGATAGGCCTCAATGACCAGGGGATTGTTGGAGACGCTTGCATAGTCGCCCTCAGCGAGGACGCGGCCGCGTGCCATGACGGTAACTGCATCGCACAATCCCTCGACGACCGAGAGATTGTGCTCGACGATGAGCAGCGTGCGGCCCCGTTGCACCCTGCGAATCAACGACACGACCTCGGCCACGTCGTCATGCGCCATGCCCGCCGTTGGCTCGTCCAGGAGGATCATCTGCGGCTCGACCGCAAGCGTGGTGGCGATCTCCAGGGCCCTCTTGCTCCCGTACGGGAGGTGGGCCGCCAGCACATCTGCAGCACGCGCCAGGCCGACCTCCTCCAGCAGCTGGCGCGCTTCCTCGGCGAAGGCGTTCAACACGCGCTCGGAGCGCCAGAAGTCGTAACTCCGTCCGCGCCTGCGTTGCAGGGCGAGGCGAATGTTCTCGAACACCGTCAGGTTCGGGAATATCGCGGAGATCTGGAAACTGCGGACAAGGCCTTTCCCGGCAATCTCCGCCGTATCGAGCCGGGTGATGTCCTCGCCCTCGAACAGAATGCGGCCGTGCGTCGGCGCGTGCACCTTGGTCAGAAGGTTGAAGCAGGTGGTCTTGCCTGCCCCGTTCGGGCCGATCAGCCCGTGGATGCTGCCCCGGCGTACCTTCAGGTCCACCTGGTCGACGGCAACGAGCCCGCCGAAGGCCTTGGTCAGCCCTACAGCTTCAAGCGCGATGTCGGAACGACTGGCTGAGGTGTCGATCATATCCGCAGCGACGCCTGAAGCCGCTCGAGCGTGCCGGTGCCGCTGGCGATCATGTCCGTCACCTTGCCTTGCTCGACGATGAAGTGCCGGTCTGCGACCGCGGCGGCAAAGCGAACGTTCTGCTCAACGAGGACGATGGTGAAGCCGCGCTGCCGGATGCTTTGGATCATGCGGCCGATCTGATGCACGATGACAGGCGCCAGGCCTTCCGTCGGCTCGTCGAGCAACAGAAGGCGCGCACCCGTCCGCAGGATCCGGGCGATGGCGAGCATCTGTTGCTCGCCGCCGGACAGTTTCGAGCCCTGGCCGCCGGCGCGCTCCCTGAGGTTCGGGAAGAGCTCGTAGATCGCTTCGAGCGACAGCCCGCCGTCGCCGATCCGGGGCGGCAGCAACAGGTTCTCGATTACCGTCAGGGACGCGAAGATCGCCCTCTCCTCGGGGCAGAATGCGATGCCGGCCCGCGCCACTTGGTCGGTGCGGGCGTCGATCAACTCCTTGCCACGAAACTTCACGCTACCCGTGCGGCGAGGTGTCAGCCCCATGATCGACTTCATGGTCGTCGTCTTGCCGGCACCGTTTCGGCCGAGAAGGGAGACGACTTCTCCCTCCTGGATGTCAAAGGTGACGCCGTGGAGGATGTGCGAATCACCGTACCAGGCTTGCAGATCGCGGACTTCGAGCATGATGCTCCTGCCGTGAGAGCCTTACTGGCTACGGATGGTGCTCACGCACGCTACTTCTTGATGAGCGGGCATTCGCTGTCGGTGGCCGGCTGGAACGCCGAGCCATCGGGAATTTTCTGGACGACCTTGAACAGATCCCATCGGGACTTGGAGTCCTCGACCTTCTTTGCCTCCAAGAGGTACATGTCGCGCATGACGCGTCCGTCTTCGCGAATCCGCGCGTTCTTCGTATAGAAGTCGTTGATGGGCATCTCGCGCATCATCTTCATGACCGCGTCGGCATTGTCGGTTCCTGCGGCCTTGACCGCCTTCAGATAATGCATCACGGCGCCGTAGGCGTTCGCCTGCGGGCCGGTGGGCGGCGTGTCCTTGCCCATGCGCTGGGTGAAGCGCTTGGTGAAGGCGCGCGTCTCGTCGCTCATGTCCCAGTAGAACTGGTCGACGAACTGGGCGCCTTGGACGCTCTTCAGGCCAACGGCGTCGGCGTCGGGAACCTGGAACACGAAGAGGGCCCGACGCGCGGTGACGCCGAACTCGACTGACTGCTTCAGGGAGTTGACGAGATCGTTCGCGGAGTTGGCGAACGCCAGCACGTCGGGCTTGCGCGCCGCCGCCTGCAGGAGGTTGGCGCTATAGTCGGTCGTGCCGAGCGGTGCGTATGAACTGCCGAGAACGGTGCCGCCGGCCTGCTTCACCATGGCCTGCGACTGGGACTCGAGCATCTTGCCGAAGGTGTAGTCGACGGTGAGATAGAACCACGACTTGCCGCCGTTCTTGACGATCGCCTCGCTGAGGCCGCGGGTATTGCTATAGGTATCCCAGCCCCAATTGATCGTGTTCGACGAGCAGGACTTGCTCGTCAGGTCGGAGCTCATGGCGCTGGTGAAGATCGCCACGCGCTTGCGCGGCACGGCGAGATCCTTGACGGCGAGGGCGAGCGCGCTCTGGCTGAGGTCGAAGATCGCATGCACGCCCTTGGCATCATACCACTCGCGCGCGATGGCCGAGCCGATGTCCGGCTTGTTCTGATGATCGGCAACGATCATCTCGATCTTCTTGCCGAGAACGGAGCCGCCGAAATCCTCGATCGCCATCTTGGCGGCTTCGGCTGCACCGGGGCCCGTGAGCGCGGAGGTTGGACCGTTGAGGTCGACCATGTAGCCGATCCGGAACACTTCCTGGGCGTTCGACGCCGGCGCAAACGAGATCGACGCTGCGAGGGCGGCGAGACCGATCAGGCGTCTGGCAGAATAGTCACGTATCATATTCATTTTTCCCTCCCACCGCTGGTTAAGGCGCATGATTTCTTGTTGATTGAACAGTCATTCAATATTTTGGTATAGGCCGTGTCAAGCTGACGCTGTCTCGATAATGGCAATTACCATGGGCGCTTGACAGTCGCGGCGAGCGGTAAATATTGAATGGCTGTTCAATTCACCCGAGAATGGGATCATCATGACATCGTTCGGGGAACTGTCGCGGGAATGGCGCCCGATCCGGGACAAGGTCGAGGCGTTCATCGAAGAACGTGTCTACCCGGTTGAGCAGCAGCTCGACGATGTCGACAACGAGCGCTACTTCGCCCTGATGCGGCCGCTGATGGCCGAGGCGAAGGCACGCGGCATCTGGGCGCTCGGTCATCCGAAGGAGATTGGTGGCCAGGGACTGCCGTTCGCGGCTTATGTCCTGATCAACGAGGTGATCGGAAGGTCCGAGCACGCGATCGTGGCCCTGGGCACGCATACGCTTCAGGACTCCCTCATGCTTTACCGCTTCGCGGGCGAGGCCTGGAAGCAGCGATACCTGAAGCCCCTGGTGGACGGCGAATTCTTTCCGTCCGTTTCGATGACGGAACCCGCGGTCGCTTCGTCCGATCCGACGCAGCTCCAGACCACAGCCGTCCTGGAAGACGGACAGTGGCGGATCAACGGCCTCAAGTGGTTCACCACCTGGGCGAACAGGGCTGCGTTCTCCACGGTGTTCGCACGCACCGAATCCAAGGACACTCCCGCGCACAAGGCGTTCTCGATGATCGTCGTGCCGACGGACGCTCCGGGGTATCGCATCGTGCGCGAGATCCCCGTGTTCGGCATGCATGGTTGCCACTGCGAGGTCGCCCTTGAGGATGTGAGGGTTCCGGCCGACAATATCGTCGGCGGCCGCGGCGAAGGCTTCACCATCGCGCAGAAGCGCCTCGGTCCCGGGCGCATCTATCACTGCATGCGCTGGCTGGGACAGGCGCAACGTGCCTTCGATCTGATGTGCCGGCGCGCCAACGAACGGGTTGCCTTCGGTGGTCCGCTCGCCTCCAAGCAGCTCGTGCAGAAGATGGTCTTCGACAGCGCCTCCGAGATCCAGGCTTCTCGATTGCTGACGCTCGATGCCGCGCGCAAGATCGATGCCGGCGAGGACGCTCGCACGGAGATTGCCTTGATCAAGGTTGTCGGCGCGCAAATGGTGCACAACGTCATCGATCGGGCGATCCAGGTGCACGGTGCAATGGGTGTGACGATCGACACCCCACTGGAGCGCATGTATCGCCATGCCCGCTTCGCCCGCATCTACGACGGGCCCGATGAGGTTCATATCGAGTCGGTCGCCAAGCGCATCCTGCGAAGCTACGCACAGGGTGGCGACTGGGACTTTGCCGAACGTGACCAGGTGACCCCTTCCGTCGCGCAGGCGGCCGCTTGAGCACTGGGACGCGCCTCGAAGCGCATTTCGGCGACCGCGTCGTCCGCTGCTTCGCCGAGCGCGAAACGGACATTTACCGCGTGTTCGAGCGCGCGGTCGCGCGGCGGCCCGACGCCGAGGCTCTGGTGGGCGCCAGCGTGCGCATGACCTATGGCGAGCTCAACCGTCACGTCGAACGGGTGGCCATTGGCTTGCATCATCTTGGCCTTGCCGCGGGCGAACGCGTCGGCGTTCTCCTCGGCAACAGGCCGGAGTTCGTGATCGCGACCCTAGCGGCGCTCCGTCTCGGCGCTATTGCCGTTCCCATCGGAACGCGGCTGGCTTCCGCGGAGATCCGCTACATTCTCGAGCACAGCGGTGCACGTGTAGCGATCTACGACGATGAAGCTTCGGGCGCGGCCAGGGCGGTACAGGAGCTGGGCAGTTCGGTGGCGGGCGTACGATGCGGCGAGTCCGGCACTGGCGCGTCTTTTGAAGGCCTCGTCCTGGACGGAGAAGCGCCGGTGCGTCCGCTTCCTGCGGAGGAAGACACCGCTTTCCTTCTCTATACGTCGGGAACGACAGGTCGCCCCAAGGGCGCGATGCTGACCCACCTCAACGTCTGGCATTCGCTGAAGCATTTCGAGCTCGGCCATCGACTGGGCGCGAACGAACGCTCGCTGTTGGCCGTTCCGGCGACGCACGTAACCGGTCTGGTCGCCATCATCCTGTCGATGATCAATGTCGAGGGCACAACTCTGCTGTTGCCGGCATTCAAGTCGCGCGATTTCCTCGAGCTGGCCGCGCGCGAGCGCATGACCCATACGGTGCTGGTTCCGGCGATGTACAACTTGCTCCTGCGCGAGCCCGAGCGGACGTCGTACGATCTCCGCACCTGGCACCTCGGAAGCTACGGCGGCGCACCGATGCCTGAGTCGGCCATCGTCGCTCTCGGAGAATGGCTGCCCAGCCTGTCCCTCGTGAACGGCTACGGTGCGACCGAGACCAGCTCGCCCACCAGCCTCACTCCGATCGGCGAGGGGCTTGCCCGCCGCGAGACCGTCGGCAAGCCTGTGCACTGCGCCGACGTCATCGTCGTCGACGATCAGGGTTGCGAGGTGCCCCACGGCACCGCGGGAGAAATCTGGATCCGTGGCCCCATGGTCGTGCCCGGATATTGGCGAGACGCGGAGGCGACCAAGGATTCCTTCACGGCCGGCTACTGGCACTCCGGCGATGTCGGCTCGATCGACGCCGAGGGCTTTCTGCGATTGGTCGATCGCAAGAAGGACATGATCAATCGCGGCGGTTACAAGATCTATAGCGTCGAAGTGGAGAATGTCCTGGCGTCGCTTCCGGGTGTGTTCGAATGCGCCGTCGTGGGCAAGCCCTGCCCGGTGCTGGGAGAGCGCGTCCACGCCTTTGTCAGCCGGGTGAACCGGGACGTATCGGCCGAGGCCATCACACGCTTCTGCGCCGAGCGGCTTGCAGACTATAAGGTGCCGGAGAGCTTCACGCTCACGGACGAACCCTTGCCGCGCAGCAGCGCCGGCAAGGTGCTCAAACGCACGCTGCGCGACCAGCTCAGGGAGACCGGATCGTGACCAGAACTGCGGCAGCCCTTGCCCGATCCCAGATGCAGATCGTATGCCAGACGGACGATGCGGAGCTGATCGAACGCCGGCGCGCCCAACTCATCGCCGCGGCCACGCAATGCTTTGCGACCAACGGCTATCATCGCACGACGATCAAGGAAATTGCCGACGTCGCGGGCTTCAGCCCGGGGCTCGTCTATACCTACGTGAAGGAAAAGGAGGACGTCCTTTTCCTGGTCATCGTTTCGATCCTGGAAAGCTATGCGCGGGAGGTTCCACGAACGCTTCAGCGTGTCACCGATCCGCTGGAACGGTTCCGCGCCGCCGTGGATGCCTATTGTCACGCGGCCGGTCGCCATGTCGACGCCATCGCGCTGTCGTACCGCGAGACCAAGTCCCTGTCGCCCGACAGGCGAAAGGTTCTGATGAACCTCGAACTCGACAGCAACAAGATGATCTCCGATTGCCTGAAGGCCTGCGTCGAAGCCGGATACTTCCGCTCGGTAAATCTCGATCTGATGACCTATCGCATCGTCCTGCTCGCGCACGGTTGGGCGCTGAAGTACTGGCACTTCAAGCGCACCACGACCCTGGAGGAGTACATCCGCGAAGGGCTCGACCTGTTCCAGCACGGCCTGCTCACGGAAAAGGGCTGGCAGCATTGGCGTGTGCTCTCCGGCATGCCGCAGGTCGCGATGCGGAAAGAGGCGAAGGTACGCGCAACGCGCCGCCGCCCGTCGAAAGGACGATGACCGGATGAGCACGCTTTTCTCGCCTCTCAAGCTCCGCGAACTCGTTCTTCCGAATCGGGTCGTGATGTCGCCGATGTGCCAGTACGCGGCCGTCGAGGGCGTGGCGCAGCCGTGGCACATGACCCATCTCGGATCCCGCGCAATCGGCGGCGCGGGCCTCGTCATGGCGGAGGCGACCGCAGTCTCACCCGAAGGACGATTGAGTCCGGAGGATCTGGGACTCTGGTCGGATCGCCATGCCGAGGCGCTGCGGGCTGTTACCGACTTCATCCGTGGCTGCGGTGCCGTGCCCGGGATGCAGCTCGCCCATGGCGGCCGGAAGAGCGCGCGCTATCGCCCCTGGGAGGGCAACGGCCCGCTCGGCCCCGAGCGCGGCTGGCCCCTGATTGCGCCGAGTGCAGTGGCGTTCGATGAAGGTTGGCAGGTGCCGGTCGAGATGGATGCCGGCGAGATCGCCAGGATCGTCGACGCATTCCGGGCCAGCGCCCGGTGGGCGCTCGCCGCGGGTTTCGATGTCATTGAAGGCCACTTTGCGCACGGCTACCTGCTGCACTCCTTCCTGTCCCCGCTCAGCAACAAGCGGACGGACATGTACGGCGGCTCGCTCGAGAACCGCGCGCGCCTTCCGTTGATGGTGGCCGGGGCGCTCCGAGAGGAATGGCCGAGCCATCTTCCCGTCTTCGTCAGGATCTCTGCCGTCGATTGGCAAGAGGGTGGCGTGACGCTGGACGAGTCCGTTCAACTTGCCCGCTGGTTGCGTGACTGCGGGATCGATCTGGTGGATTGCTCCAGCGGTGCCGTGGTGCCCGGCGAGAGAATTCCCGTCGCTCCGGGCTATCAGGTGCCGTTCGCGGCGCGCATTCGCAAGGAGGCCGACATTGCCACGGCGGCTGTCGGCGTCATTACGCAGCCGTCCCAGGCCGAGGACATTCTGGCCCGCGGAGATGCCGACCTGGTCTTTCTCGCGCGTGCCCTTCTGCGCGATCCCTACTGGGCGCAGTCCGCTTCGGAGCAGCTCGACTCCCAGTCCAGGTGGCCAATCCAGTATGCAAGGGCGGTTGCCCAACGGACTCCGAGCAAAGCGTGGTGATTTGCGGACAGCTCGGAAGCTGCGACAATGTTCCGCTACAGTTTCCTGTGCCCTGCAAGCACTGCCAGCAAAAAAATTGGAAGGTAGTTTGACAGGTTCAGCAGGTTATGGCAGTATTTTTGTATAGATTGGAGGAGTCCGCGTCCGGCAGAAGTCGGGCTTTTGGTCGGACTTAGCCCTCCTCAGAGTGCCTGCCAGATCGAACTGCGCACCTCGCCGAACTCGCGCGCGAGCTTGGTCCAGCTCTCGCCGCCGTCGGTCGAGCGGAACGACTGGCCGAGGTTCGAGCAGACGAAGATCAGCTTCGGATCGGACGGGTGGGTGGCCACGGTCCACGGCGTCGAATTGAGCGTGCCCGGCAGGCCCGCGTCCTCGAAAGTGGCGCCGTAGTCGCGGCTGCGCAGCAGGCGTCCCGTCGAGCCCGGCGGGCCGTTGCCGTTGGTCAGGAACACCGTCTTGTCACCGTCGGCGCGCGGCACGATCGTGCGGGTGTATTGCCAGGGCGAGTCGAGTTCCTGGAAGGCGAAAGTCTCGCCGTTGTCTCGGCTGACGTTCAGGCCGCGGTTGGTGGTGGCGTAGACCAGCTTGCCGCCGTTCTTCACGCCCTCTTCCTTGACGATGGCGACGCCGTGGATGTCCTCGGAGTTGATGCCCTGGCCCACCTTCTTCCAGGTGCGGCCGTGGTCGGTCGAGCGGTGCACGCCGTCGATCTCGACGCCGGCCCACAGCGTGTCCTTGTCGATCGGGTCGAACAGGATCTGCGTCACGCGCGGCTTGCCCACGAAGATGCAGGCATCGGCGAAAGAGCCCTTGGTGGGCGCAAATGATTTGCCGCCGTCGATAGAAATGAAAATGTTGGCGGGCTGGGTGCCGACCACGATGGTGTCGGGATCGTCCGGCGCCTGGGCCATCGACCAGATGTCGTAGTCGTCGAGCACCGAGGGCAGGTGCGTCCATTTCTGGTCGCCCTCGTTCCAGCGGTAGAGGCCGGAGTC
>CAMDOT010000186.1 GCA_945903635.1 Rhizobium sp. Q54
TTGGACAAGACCCTCCCGCGCACGCCGCAGGCAGACGCTCGAGGGCGAGGGTGTAGTCACACGGATGGTACGTCACGCCAGGCCGTAACGAGTCCGTTTTAGCCCGTCCCCACCGAGCATCGATAAGACTCGGAACGGACACATGGCGCTGCCTGTCACAGGGAATACTGTCACAGGCAATACCGGGTTTGTGACAACAGAAGAAGAAACGACCCCTAAAAAGCCCGTAAAACCGGGCTCGGCCCGGACTCCGGGCGTGTGCGTGTCACAACATTTGTCTCAACTTGGTGTGACACATTGGGTTGTGACACGCGACCAGGATATCGGCTTTCCGGCGTGCGGAGAGCTAGCGCCTTTCGAAATCGATGCGCTCGTCGACGGGCAGGCCGAGCAGGTGCCGGCGCAGGCAATCGAGCCCGAGTTCAGCCGCGCCGACGCGCACCCAGTCACGGCCCCCGATCAGGCGGGCCTGGCGCGAGACGGTCCCGTTGGCGTCGGCAATGCCGATGCAGATGGTCGCGCCGAAGTCGGGCCGGTCCGCGCCTTCGTCGAGTTGCATGAGCACGGTGAGCCCGTGGCTGGCGCCGCTGGCCTTGCGCTGGTCCTCGGCAATCGCCGCGGCAGCCGGTGCTGAGACTTCTCCGGCCAGGCCAAGCTCGACGGGATCGCGCGCCACCACGCCGCGCTTGAAGATTTTCTCGGCGCCGGGCAGGGGCGCCAGCCGCGCGGCGATGTTGCCCGAAGTGAACATCTCGGCGGTCGCCAGCGTGTGTCCGCCCGCGGCCAGGCTGCCCAGGATCACGCCTTCGATCGTCTGGTCGTCCTCGGCGATGATGAAATTGCCCAGCCGCTTGCGGACCTCGGCCTCGACCGGGCCGAGGCGTGCCGCGAGGTCGGCCTCGTCGTCGCCGCGCACGGCGAGCTTGGTCTCGAGCTGCGGGTAGTGCGCCTGGAAGCCGAGCTTGATGCCGCCTTCCTGCTTGAAGGCGTCGATGTTGCCCAGCATCTCGTCGGCACGCGACTCGCCGATGCCGAAGGTGTGGAAGCGTTTTAGCCTGGTCACGCCCTGGATGCCGCTCAGCGCCAGCAGGCGTGGGATCACCTGCTCATCCAGCATGCGGCGCATCTCGCGCGGGACACCTGGCGTGAACAGGAACCGTGCACGGCCGATGGTGACGGCGAAGCCGCAGGCGGTGCCAATCGGATTGTCGATGAACTCGGCGTTGGCCGGCAGCATCGCCTGCTTCCTGTTGTTGGCCGGCATCACCCGTCCACGCCGCGCGTAGGACTGGGTCATGCGTTCCATCCAATAGTCGCTCAGCACCAGGTCGACGCCGCAGGCTTCGGCCGCCACTTCCTGGGAGAGGTCGTCGACCGTGGGCCCGAGACCGCCGTTCACGATCACGGCGTCGGCGCGTTCGCCTGCCTGGCGGAACGCTTCGAGCAGGCTCGCGCGGTCGTCGCCGACGGTCGTGCCCCAGTGAACGCCCAGGCCGATATCGGCGAGGCGGCGGGCCATGTGGCTGTAATTGGTGTTGATGGTCTTGCCGGTCAGGATTTCATCGCCGGTGCAGAGGATTTCGATTTTCATCCGGCAATTATGGCGTGTCGAAGGTGCGAAAGCGAACGCGACCCGTTAACCTTGGCGTCAAGAAAACCCGAGGGAGAAATCGAATGGCCGTCCTCACACCAGATCTGCGCGAAGCGTTGGCCAAGGTCGGCACGTCGACCCTGACCGGCGTCCTGAACCGGCGCGGCCTCAAGAGCATGACGCTCTACGACGTCTGGCCGATGCGCCCGGAGCAGCCGCGCATGGTCGGCATCGCCTTCACCATGCGTTTCATTCCGTCGCGTGAGGACAAGGACGGCCCGACCTCCACCAACCGCAGCATGGTCCAGCCCCAGGCGATGGAGGAGTGCCCGCCGGGCCATGTGCTGATGATCGATTCGCGCGGCGAGTCGCGCGCCGCGTCGGCCGGCGATCTCTACAGCGGCCGGCTGAAGGCGCGCGGCGCCGCCGGCATCGTGACCGATGGCGGATTTCGCGACACAGACGGTGTCTTCAAGACCGGCCTGCCGGCCTATCATCGCCGGCCGTCCTCGCCGCCCAGCCCGATCGCCCATCGCCCGGTCGATCTCAACCTGCCGATCGCCTGTGGCGGCGTCGCGGTTTATCCCGGCGACATCGTCGTGGGCGACCGGGATGCCGTCCTCGTCATCCCGCCCGAGATCGTCGAGGCCGTGGCCGAGGAGGCCCTCAATAATTATCACTACGAGGAGTTCGCCGAGGCCGAGGTCGCGCGCGGCCGGTCGCTGAAGGGCCTCTTCCCGGTGGCGGGCGAAGAGGCCAAGCGCGACTACGAGGAATGGAAGAAGCGCAAGGGTTAGAGAGTTAAGCCAACGTCGTCCTGATTTCGAGCCCGCCCTTCAGCGTGAGCGTGACGGGCGTGCGCTCGGCGATGTCGGCCATGCGCTTTTTCTGTTCGTCGTCGACCGCACCCTCGATGGTGAGCACGCGGTCGATACGCTGCTTGTCACCCTCGCGCACGAAATGGATATCGGCATGTACGGCGGTGACCGGCCATTTCTTGCGCTCGGCATACATCCGCAAGGTGATGACCGTGCAGGCGCCGAGCGCCGAGGTCAGCAGGTCGTAGGGTGCCGGACCGGCGTCCTTGCCGCCCAGCTCGGGGCCTTCGTCGGCCGTGAGCTTGTGATGTCCGGTCGCGATGGAGGTGGCGTAGTCCACCGTCCCGATGCTCGCCCGTGCGCGTGCCATGCTACCTCCGATCCTGCGTGCCGAGTGGCGCGCAAGGATCAGTCTAGCGGCGCTTTGTGCGCGGCGTCGCCTTCTTCGCGACCTTCTTTGCCGCCTTGCGGACGGCGCTCTTGGTCTTGGACACGGCCTTCTTCGCCTTGGAGACGACCTTCGTCTTGGTCTTCTTGGTCGTCAGGATGCCGGCATCGACGCGGCGCTGAACGACTTTGACCGCCCTGTTGCCTGCCCTGACCACGGCAATCTCGGCACGAACGACAGAGTCCTTGAGACCCGCGACCGCTCCCCGTACCGCGCCCGCAATCGTCGTGCTCTTCTTCTTTGTCTTCGTCGCCATTCTGCTCTCCGTTTGCCGAGGTGTAGACACCTGCAAACGTCGGCGGCCACTCAAGGTTGCAGTTCAGGTGATCAAATGGATCGCCAGATCGTTTTCTTCGCGTGAACGCACCGTGCCGACCACGACGGCGCCGTCTGGGACCGCCTGATCCGGCGCGAGGGCTGCAAGCAATCCGCCGGCCGTTTGCGGGTCGAACAGCAGTGGCAGCTTGGGGTGGCGCGCGTGGGTGTCCATGCCATCGATCAGGTGACGGGCGCGTAAATTCTCCGGCTGCAGCGAGCTCGCGAAACCCTGGGCGAACAGTTCGACGGCACCCTCGAGCGTGGGCAGGGCATCAAGATGGAGATCGACCGAGACCGGGCCGCTGGCACGGATCATCTCCGCGAGATGGCCGGCAAGGCCGAAGCCGGTGACATCGGTGCAGGCATGTGCGTCGGCCGCTACCAGAGCCTTGGCCGCAGCCGACGAGGGTTGGCGCATCGAGGCGAGGGCCGCCGCGATCCAGGTGCCATGGGCCACACCGCGCATGGCGGCGGCGAAGATCACGCCGGTACCGAGTGGCTTGGTGAGCACGAGTCTGTCGCCTGGTTTCAAGCCGCCCTTGCGCAGCGCGCGCGCCGGATCGACCAGGCCGTTCACTGAAAAGCCCAGCGCCGCTTCCGAGCCCTCGCCGGAGTGACCGCCGATCAGGGCGCATCCTGCCTGGTCGAGCACGCGCCGCGCGCCCGAGAGCATCTGGAAGAGGTCCTCTTCCATGAGGCGTTCGGCGGCGGCGGGAACGACCGCCAAGGCGAGCGCGCTGTGCGGCCGGGCGCCCATCGCCCAGACGTCGCCCAAGGCGTGAACGGCCGCCACCTCGCCGAAGACGAACGGATCGTCGATGAAGGTGCGGAAGAAATCGACCGACTGCACCAGCGCTTGCCCCGCCGGCACTTCGATCATCGCCGCATCGTCGGCGGCCTCGAGGCCGATCGTGACGCCGGAGCCTGTCGACGAGCCGAGCCGAGCCAGCACCCTTTCCAGCACCGAGGCGCCGACCTTGGCGCCGCAGCCGCCGCAGCGCATGCCGATGTCGGCCAGCAGCCGCTTGGCTTCGGCATCGGCAAGCGCCGGATCGGGCGGCGCGCTGCGTGCAGTCATGTCCATCGGCCTGGCCGGCGGTTCGCGATACATGCGCATCCACTTGCGGTCGATGTAATCCTTCCAGCGCCATACCCAGGCGCCTTCGACCGACCAGGCGCCGCGCGTCGCCACGGCGCGGCCATCGCCGGTGCCGATGATCGAGAGATACCGGCTCTGCGGCGTAAAGGGCCTCAGCTCCTGGCCGAGCAGTGCGCGTCGCAAATTGTCGGCCAGCGGCGGGCCCTGGCGGACCGCGAACACGCCAGCCTTGGGCCGCGGATGGGCCGGTACGGTGGCGCAATCGCCGACGGCGAAGACATGGTCGTCGCCGGTCGAGCGCAGCGTGGGAGCGACGGCGAAGAAGCCACGATCGTCGAGCGGGAGGCCCGTTCCGGCGAACCAGTCCGAGGCGCTGGCCTCGGTCACGACGAAGACGTCGTCGGCGTCCAGGCGCTCGCCGGTCTCGAGCCGGACGGCGCCGCGCTCGATTGCCGTCGTCGAGGTGTTCTCGACCAGCCGGACGCTGCGCCGCGCCAGGATCGTGCGCATGGCTCGGCGGGCCGAGGCCGCGTTGCCGGCCAGGATTTCGCCGCGCGTGATGAGGGTGACGTCGATCTTCGCGCCGGCCGCAATCTCGTGCAGGCGATGATCGATCGCCAGCGCCAGTTCCACGCCGCCCGCGCCGCCTCCGATCACGGCGATACGGAGAGGATCGCGCCGGCCTTTCATCCGTTCGACGAAGGCGAGCCAGCGGCGGCCGAGTTCGGCAATCGGCTTTACCGGCGTGGCGTACTGGGCGGCGCCGGGGATGGCGTCGAGGCTGGGGGCGGCGCCGACGTCGAGCGACACGAGATCGTAGGAGACGGGCGGCCGGTCTTTCAGCAGCACCTGACGATTGACGCGATCGAGGCCGACGGCCTCGGCCTGGATGAGGCGCGTGCCGGTCCAGGCCGCAAGCCGTGCCAGGTCGATGTGGCATTCGTCGAAGGAATAGAGGCCGGCGACGAAACCCGGGATCATGCCGGAGTAGGGGGTCTCGATGTCGCGGCCGATCAGGGTCACGCGGACCCCGGGCATCGGTTTCATGCCGAAGCTTTTCAGGACATGGACATGGGAATGGCCGCCGCCAACCAGCACGAGATCTTTTAGAAGCGGCGCGGCCTGCATCCCCGACTCCTATAGCCGACCGCTAGCTGCGAAGCACGATCCAGGTGCAGTGTCCGACCGCGCACAGCCGGCCTGATTCCGTATAGAGCGCCGTGCCTGAATAGAGCTTGCGCCCCTCCGCGCCCAGTCGCCAGCCGACGACGGCGCAGCGCTCGCCGACCCGGGGCGGCTCCAGCACCTTGGCCGTCATGCGGCCGGTGAGCGCCGGCCGCCAGTCGTCGGGGTCCTGTGCCGCCCAGGCGCCCGGGCAATCGAGGGTTCCCCACAGGAATTCCGGCTTGATGCGGCCATGAGCGTCGGCGTGGTTGGCATGCGGCAGATAACAGGAGAGCGAATGGCCGGGGCCGGGGCCATGCGTGCCGAACACGCGCAAGCCATCGCCTACCGCGCGACCGCGGCCGCAGACGATGCACCAGTGGAAGTCGCTGTCCTCGGGGCTGCCGCCGTCCTCGCCACGGCGCATCACGTCCGCCCAGTCGGTGGGCGGCGGTGGCGGCGTCAGATGGTCGACCGCGCCGGCGCGCGCCTCGCAGATGAGCGTGTCACCGTCGCGCAGCATCAGCGCCTCGCCGTCGCGGACGACCTGGAGCGGCGTCTCGATCGGGATCGGCGCGCGCAAGGTGATCTCGACGGCTCCGTCGCCACCGAAGGCCTGCATGAACCGGTTCGCCAGCACGCCGCCGACATAGCCGCCGTTGCCCGACAGGCTCGGCCCGTTGAAGCCGCGCCCAATCAGGAGTGTGTCGTCGATGAGTGTGTCGTCCACCAGTTCCTCCGCGGCGCGGAACGTGGCGCGCGCATGCGGGGAATGCAAGCCTGCCGGCCCGTCAGGCGGCTTGCGCTGGAGCGGGCGCTCGTCGAGGTTGGGGGCGATGGGATCGATCATGCCTTGGGCGCTGGTGGCGCTGTGTTTTGTCCTGGGCGTTGCGAGCCGTTCGATCAGCGACACCTTCGTGGTGTTCGTGCCGGCCCTGCAGCAGGCCTTCGACGCCCATCGTGGCTCGGTCACCCTGATCTACAGTTTCGCCCTGCTGGTGGGCGGTATCGCGGCCCCCATCGCCGGCTGGATCGTCGATCGCTTCGGCTTGCGCGTGCTCACCGTCGTGGGCGTCTCGGCTGCGACGCTCGCCACGGCCAGCGCCTCCCAGGCGACGCAACTCTGGCATCTCTATCTCGGTCTCGGTGTCGTCATGGGCTTCGGCAGCGCCTCGCTCTCTGGTGTGCTGAGTTCCTCGCTGCTCGGCCGCTGGTTCCCCGCGCGCCGGCTGGGCGTGGCGCTGGCCGTCGCCTGGTCGGCGTCGGGCGTGGGCTCCATGGCGACGTTCCCGCTGGCCCAGCACCTGATCGCCACGGACGGCTGGCGCCATGCCTACATGGTCTTCGGCGTGGGTAGCGCGCTGTTCATTCCGCTGCTGCTGTTTTTGCCGTGGGCGCGCATCGAGCGCGGCGCGCCGGGCCTGGCGCGCCAGCGCGCGGCGGCCGATCGCGGCCCGACCGTGGGCGAGGCAGTGCGCGACTGGCCGTTCTGGGCACTCACCTCGTCGTTTGCGCTCACCTCGGTCGGCATCTTCTCGCTGGTGCCACAGACGATGGTCTATCTGCTGGAACGCGGCATCGACGGGCCCTACGCGGCGCGGGCGCTGGCCGTCGCCGGCCTGCTGACGCCGCTCGGCATGATCGGCTTCAGCTGGCTCTCCGATCGCGGCGGTCGCCGCCTCGCGGCGCTGCTCGCCTATGCCTGCTCGATCGCGGGTGTGGGCGCGCTGGCGCTGGTCGGCGGGCCTCAGGACGAACTGTGGCTCTGGCTCTACGTCTTGCTGTTCGGCGGCAGCATGGGCTCGCGCGGCCCGATGATCTCCACCCTGGCGACGCTGCGCTACCGCGGTGCGCATTTCGGCCGCATCTACGGCCTGATCGGCATCGGCATGGGGCTGGGAGGCTTCTTTGGTGCCTGGATCGGTGGCGTGTTGCACGACCTCACTGGCGGCTATACGGCGGTCATGATCCTGTCGGTGACGGCGCTTCTACTCGCCGCCGCCTCGCTCGGCTCCGAAGCCGGCGCCCGCGAGCGCCTCGGCCGCTAGAACGGACCTCTCTCCAATTCACCCTTAAAACCTGCTATCGTGGACGTCGGAGCAGGGATGGCGCGATGAAGCTTTCGATTGAATGTGAACGTGAAGCGGATGGTCGCTGGATCGCTGAAATCGTACAGATTCCGGGCGCAATGGCCTATGGCACGACGCGTGAGGCCGCTATGGCAGGCGCCGAGATCGTTGCGCTTAGAGCCATTGCCGACCGTATCGAGCACGGTGAAGCCAAGCCCCTCGACATCTCGATATCACTCGCGGCGGCATGACGAATTGGCCGTCGACCCGGGCAAGCCGGGTCCTTGCCGCCCTCCTGCGGATCGGCTGGTCGATCAAACGTCAAAGCGGTTCGCATCGCATACTGAGCCGGAGCGGATATCCCGACTTTGTGTTCGCATTTCACGATCGCGACGAAATTGGGCCACGTATGCTCGCCCGAATTTCGAAACATACCGGCCTGAACCCGAACGACTTGTAGCAGGGCACCCGCTCACCGCGATCGGTCAGACGATCGCGGTGTGCACCAGGTTCGCCACCTGGTCGAGCCGCTTGCTGTGCCAGGGATCGGGGATGCGGTTGTTGGTGATGTAGGCGAAGGACACGCCCGAGTCGGGGTCGCCCCAGCAGTAGGAGGTACCGACGCCGCCATGGCCGAAGGCGCGCGGGCTGGCGAAGCCGCCGAGGCCGCGGACATTCTCGGTCGTGCCGCGCAGGTGGGGGCCGAGGCCGCGATGCATCGGCATGCCCATGAATTCGTCGACCCGGTCGCCGGTGTGGTTGCGGATGGCGTATTGCAGCAGGCGCGGCGAGATGAGACGCGTGCCGGCAAGCTCGCCGCCGTTCAGCATCATCTGGTAGAGCGCGGCCATGGCGCGGGCCGTGGCGTAGCCGCCGGCACCCGGCGCGCCGCTCTTGCGCCACGCTGCCGAGTTGTTGTCGGCGAGGGGCCGTGAGCCACTGCCAGCGGGAACTGGCTCATGCATATCGGCGGCGCGGCCGAACTCGCTCTCGGGCAGGCCGACGAAGAGTTCCCTTCCGAGGCCCAGTCTCTCGCAGACGGTCTCGCGGATGACGTCGCGGAAATCCTTGCCGGTCAGCGCTTCGATCAGCACGCCCAGCGTCCAGTGTGCGCTCTGCCCGTGATAATGAACCTTGCTGCCCGGCGACCATTCGAGCGTGAAGTCGCAGACCACCTCGCGCAGCCGCTTGTGATCGGCCCAGGCATCGGGACCGACGACGGCATTGGGATAACCCGCCTGATGGGTGATCACCTGCAGCACCGTGATGTTGCCCTTGGCGTTCCTCGCGAACTCCGGCACGTGGTCGGCAATCTTGTCGGAAAAGGAAAACAGGCCCTGCTCGGCCAGCGCCCACAGGGCGACGGCGGTCACGACCTTGGTGTTGGAATAGAGCAGCCACAGCGTGTCGTCCGCCGCGGCGCGGGGTGCCGGGCTGGCCGCGGCATTGCCGAAACTCTTGAACAGGCCAAGCTTGCCGTGGCGCGCGAGGGCGATCTGGCAGCCGGGATAGCGGCCTTCGGCGATGTGCCGCTCGATCAGCGCGGTCAGCCGGTCGATCTGCCCGCGGCGGATGCCCAGGGACTCGAGGTCGGCGGACGGCAGCGGGAAACCCGTCACCGGCTCCGTACGGATGGTGGTGTCCATTATGGTTCCTCCCGAAAGGTTCCTGCAGGCGACGACTATATTATGGTTGGATGGCATGTCGATGACCGTCGCTCCGACATATTGTGTTTCGCCAAAACCTTGGCCACAATGCACGGCATGTTGGACCGGATCAATTTTCCGAGTAGTCCCTGCCAACGGCGGCGAGCCTAGCCGTGACGCCGGGCCTTGAGTCCTGCCACGCGCTGGTACTCAACGCCGATTTTCGGCCCCTTTCGTATTTTCCGCTGTCCATCTGGTCGTGGCAGGACACCGTCAAGGCGGTGTTCCTCGATCGTGTCAGCGTCATCTCCGAATACGAGCGCAAGATCCACAGCCCGTCCTTCGAGATGCGGCTGCCGAGCGTCATTGCGCTGAAGGAATACGTGCCGGCGGCGCGCCGGCCGGCCTTCACGCGGTTCAATGTCTTCCTGCGAGACCGCTTCCACTGCCAGTATTGCGGCGGCGACTTCGCCACCAACGTTCTGACCTTCGACCATGTCGTGCCCAAGTCGCGCGGCGGCCGCACGAGCTGGAGCAACGTTGTCACCGCCTGCAGCCCGTGCAATCTGCTCAAGGGCAATCGCCTGCTGCACGAGAGCGCCATGCGGCTGCAGCGCGCGCCGGACGAGCCGACGACGCAGCTATTGCAGGAAAACGGCCGGGCCTTCCCGCCCGGCTACCTGCACGAGAGCTGGCGCGACTTTCTCTATTGGGACAGCGAGCTGGATCAGAACTAGTGCGTTCACCCGCACGCTTCAGAAAAGAAGACTCAAATTCGCGTCGACAGCCAGATCGCGAGTTTCGAGCCGGCCTTGATGGCCGTGGTCAGCGGCCCATAGGCCGGCACCTGTTCGGCACCGGAGGCCAGCGCCTCGTCCTTGTGCTCGATCTCCTCGGCGCGGAACGTTTCTATGGTGGTGCGCAGCTCGGCCTCGTCATCGCCCAGCGCTGCCGCCTGGCCGGCATAGTGCTCGTCGATGGTTTCCTCGACCGCGACCGTGCAGGCCATCGCGGCCTTGTCGCCCATCAGCGCCGTGGCCGCGCCCAGCGCGAAGCCCGCCACGCTCCACAGCGGCGACAGGATCGTGGGCCGCACCCGGCGCGCCACCAGCAGGCGGTCGAACTCCTTGTTGTGGCGGCGCTCGGCCTGCGCCATGGCGGCAATCTTGCGGCTGGCGTCGGAGTGGCTGCGGCCGGTCCAGCGAAGGGCCGCGAGCTGGCCCTCGTAGATGCGCACGGCGCCGAATTCACCCGCCTGATCGACGCGGATCGTGCGCTCGACGAAGGCGCGGGCGTCCGGGTCGCCGGGATTGCAGTTCTGGGCGGTCTTCATGTGCGGGCCCCTGTGCTGCGGACGATGCCCGAGGCCAATACCAGGGCGAGCGCGCCCGACAGGATCGCGTTCCAGCCGGCCATGGAGATGCCCCACAGCGACCAGACGATGTCGTCGCAACGCACCATCTTGGCGCCGAACAGGTATTTCTTGAGTTCGTCGGCGGAGAGGCCGCGCGGGATGGTGCCCGAACAGGTCTGCGGGCCCTGCCACAGGTGATATTCGACGCCGGCATGGAAGACGCCGATCCCCGAGGTGACGGCCAGCGCCGCGATCGCCAGAAGGGCGAAGGTCATGGCGAGACGCGGCTTGGCGAAGGAGGCGAAGGCCAGCAGGCCCGTCGCGATGGCGGCGATATGCGGCCAGCGCTGCCAGTGGCACATCTCGCAGGGCGCCAGCCCCACGACGTACTGGAAGTACAAGGCACCGCCCAGCAGCGCGCCGCTGCCAAGGGCTGCCAGCAGGCCGAGCTTGCTGGGAACGGGGAGGGCCGTGAAGGAACTCATGATCTCATCCTAGCGCAGCCTCTGTGGCACAAGGAGGGCGTGATGTCTCAGGGCGCGAACTCTTCGTATTGCGGCAGGTCGTCGGTGATGGTGAACCACGGTGCCCGGGAGCCCACGAAGATGTGATGGGTCGGGCGGATAGTGGGGCTGTCGACCAAGGTGCCCATGGCGACATGGACCCAGGCGCCGTCGCGCACCACCGAATAGAGCAGCGAACCACACAGCCTGCACAGCGTATTGTTGCCAAGCTCGCTGCCATAGATCAGGAGCTTGTCCTGGCCTTCGGTGATGACCAGCTTATCGCGCTCGATGCCGGCCATCGGCTTGAAGGCCGCCCCGGTCGTGCGCCGGCATTTCGAGCAGTGGCAGTTCATGGCATAGACGAATTCGTCCGCCACGGTGTAGTGGACGGCGCCGCAGAAGCACTTTCCTAAAAGGCTCTTCGGCATGGGGTGTCTCAGAACAGATAGCGGAAGGCGACGAAGCCGCCGACCAGGGCGATCAGGAACAGCCAGGTGAGCAGCGTCAGGCGCTTCTCGATGAAAGCGCGGATCGGCTCGCCGAACTTCCACAGCAAGGCTGCCACGAGGAAGAAGCGCAGGCCACGCGTCACGATGGACGCCCACACGAATGTGAAGAGATCGAAGTGCGCTGCCCCCGAGGCGATGGTCACCAGCTTGTAGGGGATGGGTGTGAGGCCCTTGATCAGGATGATCCAGATGCCCCACTCGTGGAAGCCGGCCCGGAACTTCTCGAGGCCTGCCTGCAGGCCGTAGGTCCGCACCACCCATTCGCCGATCGTCTCGAAGAAATAGTAGCCGATGGCGTAGCCCAGCAGGCCGCCCAGGACCGAAGAGACGGTGCAGACCAGCGCGATGCGGAAGGCCTTTTCCCGGTTGGCCAGCACCATCGGGATCAGCATCACGTCGGGCGGGATGGGAAAGAACGAGCTTTCGAGGAACGACACCACGCCCAGGGCAGGGATGGCGCGGGGGTGACCCGCGAGGCGGATCACCCAGTCATAGAGGCTGCGGATCATAGAGGGCCTTCATTGGAGCG
>CAMDOT010000187.1 GCA_945903635.1 Rhizobium sp. Q54
GGAGAGTTCCTCGCGCAGCCGGGTGAACTCCTTCTCCTTGGCCAGGTGCTGCTTGCGCGCTTTTAGCCATTCCTCGTGCGAAACGATCGGGTGAGTCATGCCGCCCTCCTGAGAAATGCCTCGAGCTTGTCGAACGAGCCGGTCCAGCCACGATTGTGCTCGGCATAGCCATCCGTGAAGGCGCCATGCACCAGGGTCATCTCGGTCTTGTTTCCCACGGCGCGGAATTCGACGCGCACCGTCGTCTCGTGACCGCGCGGCTTGGCGAAATCGCCGTCGGCGTGATGCGCCCAGGTGAAGACCAGCCGCTCGGGTCGCTCGACCTCGACATACTTGCCCGACGTGGCGAAGACATGGTCGCCGCGATGGCCCCCGACGCGCCAGGCGCCGCCCGGCCGCACGTCGATCTCGCACACCGTTATCTCCACCCCGGGCGGGCACATCCACTGCACGAAATGGTCCTGCTTCGCCCAGGCGTCGAACACGCGCTCGCGCGTGGCATCGAAGATGCGCGTGAGGCGGAGCGTGTTGGTATCAAGACTTGCGTCGGGCACGACTCTTTCCTTTCACAGGTTTGGGGTTGGTGCGCTTGAGGAAGTCATCCAGCCGGTCGAGCTGACCCTCCCAGAATTTCCGGTAGAGCTCGATCCAGTCGGCGGCGGCGCGAAGGCCCTCGCCGCGCAACTCGCAGCGTCGCCACTGCGCCTCGGTGTGACGCTCGATCAGGCCGGCCTCGGTCAGCACTTTCAGATGCCGCGATACCGCCGGCAGCGACATGTCGAAAGGCTCGGCGAGATCGCCGACCGTGGCCGCGCCTGTTGCCAGTCGGGCGAGGATCGCGCGGCGGGTGGGGTCGGCCAAAGCCGAGAAGGTTTGGGAGAGGTGATCCATATTTAACAATCTTGTTAAATATAAACCCTGCTAGAGTCAACCCTCACCCACGGAGATGATGAAAATGTTGATCGTCCTCGCCGAAGCCCGCTTTGACACGGCCCAGACCGAGCAGGTGCGGACCGTCGCCCGGCCGATGATCCTGGCCTCGCGCGCGGAGCCGGGCTGCGCCGGCTACGACTATGCCTTCGACCTGCTCGAACCCGACCTGATGCGGGTGCGCGAATGGTGGAAGGACGAGCAGGCGTTAAAAGACCATTTCGCCACGCCGCACATGGCGGCGTTCCTCAAGGGCCTGCGCGATCTCAGGCCCAAGAGCGTCACGGTGAAGTGCTACGAGCTCGGGCCGGAACGGAAAATGCCGAACGCCTAGTTCTTGCTCTTTCTGAAGCGAGTGGGCTCCCGCGCATCAGAATGCGCTGCCGCCCGCCGGCGCATGTGAATGCGCCTAACCGCGCTTCCACGTCGTGCCCTTGGGGCCGTCTTCGAGGATCACGCCCTTCGCCTTGAGCTCGTCGCGGATGCGATCCGACTCCTTGAAGTCCCTGGCCTTGCGCGCAGCCTGACGGGCCACGATCGCGGCATCGATGTCGGCCTCGCTCGGCCCCGATGAATCGGCCGGCGTCCAGCGGAACCAGGCCTCGGCGTCCTGCTGCAGCAGGCCCAGCGCATTGGCCCCGGCACGCAATTCAGCCGGATCGGCAAGCTGATGGATGGCGCCGATCGCCATCGGCGTGTTGAGGTCGTCGTTCAGAGCATCGTCGACCGGCTTCGGCACCGAGTCGCTCGCCTTGGCATCCTTGCCGCGCAGCGCGCCATACCAGCGATCGAGCGTCGCCTTGGCCTGCGTGAGACCCTCGTGCGTGAAATCGAGCGGCTGTCGGTACTGTGCCGACAGCAGCAGCAGGCGGATCGCCTCGCCGGGAAACTGATCGAGCAGCTCGTGCACGGTGAAGAAGTTGCCCAGCGACTTGCTCATCTTCTCGCCGGAGATGTTCAGGAACCCGTTGTGCATCCAGTAGGTCGCCATGAAGGGATGGCCGAAGGCACTGCGGCTCTGCGCGATCTCGTTCTCGTGGTGCGGGAAGATGAGGTCGAGGCCGCCGGCATGGATGTCGAAGGTCTCGCCGAGATGCTTGGCGCTCATCGCCGAGCATTCGATGTGCCAGCCCGGCCGGCCGCGGCTCCATGGGCTCGCCCAGCCCGGCTGCGCATCGGTCGAAGGTTTCCACAGCACGAAGTCGGCCGGGTCCTTCTTGTAGGGCGCAACCTCGACGCGGGCGCCCGCGATCAGCTCGTCGCGCGAGCGCCGCGACAGGCGGCCGTAGTCGTCCATGCTGGGCACGCTGAACAGCACATGGCCGTCGGCGGCGTAAGCGTGACCGTTATCGACCAGGCGCTGGATCATGCCGATCATCTCGGCAACGTATTGCGTGGCACGCGGCTCGACATCGGGCGACAGCGCGCCCAACCGGCGCATGTCGCCCTGGTAGGCGTGGGCGGTGCGGTCGGTCAGCGCCTCGATGCTTTCGCCGTTGTCGGCGGCGCGCACGATGATGCGGTCGTCGATGTCGGTGATGTTGCGCACGTAGGTGACCCGCGGATAGGTCCGCTTCAGCAGGCGATAGAGCGTGTCGAACACCACGACGGGCCGCGCATTGCCGATGTGCACGTAGTCGTAGACGGTCGGGCCGCAGACGTAGAGGCGCACATGCCCAGGATCGAGCGGGACGAACGGCTCTTTTTCGCGCGACAGCGTATTGTGAATGACGAGGGACATGGTCCCCTACTCCCCGATCAAGATTGTGCGAAAGCCTGACGCGCCTCGACGGGCGCGGGCTTTACTTACATCGCGCGGTATATGCGCCGGGGAATAGAAAGAACGACATTCCCGGAGTTTATCCGATGCGTTCTTTCCGTGCAAACAGGACGGCATGGAAACGATTTCTACGGCCCCATCAGGCCGGCTGACCTCGCAGCCTTGCCTCGGCCTTCAAGCGACCGATCAGCGGCAACAGCCGCGCCATTTCCGGGCCGGTTTCGCGCACGGTGAGGGCGAGCCTAAGCGGATGGAGGCGAGGGGCCGTTGGCGGGTCAAGTCGGGTCCGTTAGTCTCCGAAGCAATAACCGATACCTCAGGGAGGACCACAACAATGAAACGCCGCAATCTTCTAGCCCTCGGTGCCGGTGCGCTCGCCGCACCTTCGATCGCGTACGCCCAGACCAAGTATCCCGACCGCCCCATCAAGCTCATCGTGCCGTTTTCCGCGGCAGGTCCAACGGACATCATCGGCCGCAAGGCGGCGGAGAAGATGACGGCGATACTAGGCCAGACCGTGATCGTCGAGAACAAGGCCGGAGCAGCCGGCGCGATCGGCGCTACCGAAGTAAAGAACGCCAAGCCCGACGGTTACACGTTCCTGTTCGCCACCTCGTCGACGCATGCCATCAACCCCACGGCGTTCGTCAAACCGCCTTACGATGCAGTCAAGGATTTCACGCCGATCTCCTCGATCTGCGTCAATCCACTGATCCTAGTGACCCATCCCTCGATGCCCGACTCGGTTAAGGGCCTGGTCGAGCTGATGAAAAACAACCCCGGTAAATACTCCTACGCCTCGTCGGGCAACGGTAGCATCCTCCATCTCGCAACCGAATACTTCAAACGCGAGGTCGGCAACATCGACGTAGTCCACGTACCCTATCGCGGCTCTGGTCCGGCCATGCAAGACCTGCTGCCCGGCACGGTGTCGTGGATGTTCGAGACCTTCTCGACGTCGCTGCAGCAGCATCGCGCAGGCAAGTTGCGCATCCTGGCCTATGCTCATACCCAGCGCGCGCCGATTGCGCCCGAGATCCCGACCATGATCGAAGCCGGCGTTCCGGGTTACGAGGCTTACACCTTCAACCTGATCCTGGGGCCGGCCGGCACGCCGCCCGAGGTCGTCGAGAAGATCGACCAGGCATCGCGCAAGCTGATGGCTGACCCGGAGATGATCAAGTTCCTGGAAGACATCGCCGCTGTGCCGACGACCGATACGTCGCCGGAACGCACGGCGAAGTTCATAAAGGACGAGATCGCGAAATGGGCGCCGGTGATCCGCGCCGCAGGCGTGAAGATCGAGTAGTCCGCTCTCTCAGCGGTAGCCGGGCTCAGCGATAACCAGGTGGGGGCGCGACGTTGCCCGGCGTCGGCGAAATCGGCGTCTGCTGCGGCATGGTAGCCGGCGTCGGCAAGGTCGAGTTCATGATGCTGCCGGGGCCCCCGCCCGCACCCGCGCCTTCGCTGGGGCTCGCCACGCTGCCTGGCGCATTCGAGCCGGTGGAACTGATCCAGTAGCCGGCGACGGCATTAGACTTGTCTCCTGCCGTCTTCGCCGGGACGTCGACCACGCCGATCCGCTGGCCTCCCTTGTTGATGCGATAGCCCTCGTTGTCGAGCTGATAGCCCTCGTTGTCGACGCGCACCCCATCCTGCTCGGTCCGGAAGGAAGCCGGCGGCGTCACCTCGGTATAAAGGGGCTTCGGCAATGGATCACAGGCGGCGAGCGCCAGTCCCCCCAGCGCCGCGACAAACAGTTTTCTCACAGCCATCAGCTTTCCCCAAAATTCGATCGCCATCATAGCGGAAACCGCAAGGAACCCGGAAGGGCTGAACGGTCAACAAAAAAGCCCGTCCTTTCGGACGGGCTTTGATGTCGCGCGATACCTGATTAGGCCGCGATCTTGGTGAACTTCTCGATGCGCTCCTGGACAGGGCGAACGGCGTCGTCCGCCGTCTTGCGCACGAATGCGCCGAGATCCTGGGCCTGCGCGATGCGGGCCTCCAGGCGGCCGCGCCAGTACTTGGCCGAGACGTCGAACGCTTCGATCGGGGACTTGGCGGCGAACAGGGCGTTCAGCGCGGCAAAGCCGGCGTCGGAGTCTTCCTTGGCAACCTCGAGCAGCTTGAGGCTGGCCTTGGTGGCGCCCTCGCGGGCCTGATTGAGCTGGCTGTTCAGCTCTTCCGACGCGTTCTGCGCGGCCTTGCTGATCTGCTCGAAGCCTTCGGTCGCCTTGCGAACGCCGATCTGGGCGAATTCGCGGACGCGCTCGCCGGCAGCCTTGGTGGTTTCGGTGGCGTGCTCGATCACGTTGTCGAGCGGGGCGGTGTTGGTGGTGGTCATGGTCGTTCCTGCGGTTGTGTTGTGGTCCAAATGATCGAGCGCCAGGGGAATTCCCCGTGCCTCTTGGGCGATATATGGGATCGCCATTGTGCGTTGCAACATAAATTTGTGCGACGCGGGAAGAAATATTGATTATCTCATTATTTCAATAGTTTATGACGTCATTCCAGAGGTTACGCGGTCCCAACACCGCCGCGCCGCTTGCCTCGGACGGGCCCGCCGGAGGACAAATCGACCAACGAAAGAAACAGGACCGAGTTCGGGAGAACGCCATGGAGCAGCAGCAGCTGTCGGGCATCGACGCTTCGTTTCTCTATCTCGAGACGCCCGAGACGCCCATGCATGTGGCAGGGCTCACTTATTTCGAGTTGCCGGAAGGCTTCGAGGGCAGCTTCTACCAGCACTTCCGCAAGTTCTTCGAAGGCCGCCTGCACACCATCCCGATCTTCTCCAAGCGGTTGGCGCCCTCGCTCTACGACCTCGACCACCCTGGCTGGGTCGACGAGCCCGAGATCGATCTCGACTACCACCTGCGAGAGACCACCCTGCCCGCTCCCGGATCGGAAGCGCAGCTCGAGGAGGTGATCGCCCGCCTTCACGCCAACACGCTCGATCGCAGCCGGCCACTCTGGCAATTCTACATCATTACCGGCCTCGCCAGCGGTCAGGGCGTTCTCTACTCCAAGGTCCATCACGCAGCGGTCGATGGCGGCGCCGGCATGGCCATAAACAAGGCGCTCTACGACGTGACCGTCGTCCCGCGCGAGGTCCCTCCCCCGCCGCCCAAGACCATGGGCGCCAAAGCTGCCCCCGTCGCCCCTATCGCCGTCGACCCGGTGAAGGGCATCGCCGACATCATGGGCAACATGATGCGCCAGCAACTCAAGGTGTGGGAGGCCGCGCCCGAGATCCTGAGTTCGATGACCAACGCGTTCCTGGGCAAGCCCGGCGAAATGCCCAAGGCGCTCGGCACACTACAAAGCCTGATCAGCCAGCTCCCGACCCTGAATGCGCCCCGCACGCCGTTCAACGCCACCATCACCCGCGAGCGCAGCTATGCCGCACGCACCATCTCGCTGGCTGACGCCAAAGCGGTTGCCAAGGCGAGCGGCGCCAAACTGAACGACGTCGTACTGGCGATCTGCGGTGGCGCGCTACGCCGTTATCTCCAGGAGAAAGGCCAGCTGCCGGACAAGCCGCTGATTGCCGGCGTGCCGATCAGCCTGCGCGAACCCGGCGACACGCGGCAGAACAACCAAGTCTCCGGTATGCTCTGCCAGATCGCCACCGACATCGCCGACCCGGCCGAGCGCCTGAAGGCGATCCTGAAATCCTCGTCAGAGGCCAAGCAGATCGCCGGCACCTTCCGCGACGCCGTCCCGCAGGACTTTGCCTTCGTCGGCGCGCCGATCCTTTTGCAGCTCATGATGCTGGTCTATGGCCGCAGCGGCCTGGCAGACAAAATCCCGATGCCGATGAACGTCACCATCTCCAACGTGCCCGGCCCGCCGATGCCGCTCTACTGCGCCGGTGCCAAAGTTACAGCGCTTCATCCGGTGTCGATCCCGGCCCATGGCGCTGCCCTCAACATCACCGTCCAGAGCTATATGGATGCGCTCAATTTCGGCCTCACCGCCGACCGTCGCGCGGTGCCCGATGTCGGGCTGCTCGGCGACTATCTGGTCGAGGCGGCGAGCGAACTGACAAGGGCTGTCGCACCCCCTTGATGCTCTTCCGCGTTATCGCCATCTGTGACACGCTGGCCACAACAACAAGGAGGCCTCATGTCGGCTGCCGTTGAAGCGTTACGCCCCCCCTCGCGAACGCTCCTGCTTCTCGAAGGCCGCGCTGTGCAAGAGCTCGGTGCATTCTGGATGCTCCGGCCCTGGCTGGCCGCCGCGCCGCGCGGCGACGGTCATCCGGTTCTGGTGCTGCCGGGCCTGCTGGCAAGCGACCTCTCGACGCAACCTCTGCGCAGTTTCCTGAAGTCGCATGGCTATGCCGCGCATGGCTGGAACCAGGGCCGCAACCTCGGCCTGCGGTCTGGCGTCGAGCGCAGCATGATGGAGCGCGTCGAAGAACTCTACGACCGCCACGGCGGCCGCAAGATCAGCCTCGTCGGCTGGAGCCTGGGCGGGATCTATGCCCGGCAGCTCGCCAAGCGCGTGCCCGACAAGGTGCGCATGGTGATCAGCCTGGGCAGCCCCTTCACCGGCAGTCCCAAGGCGACCAATGCCTGGCGGATCTATGAACTCGCGTCGGGCCAGCGCGTCGACGACAACGACAAGCACATTGCCGGCCCTCTTTCCGATCCGCCGCCGGTACCGACCACGTCGATCTTCAGCCGCTCCGACGGCATCTGTGCGTGGCAGACCTGCCTCAACGAAGAGCGCGAGCAGGTCGAGAACATCGAGGTCTATGGCAGCCACTGCGGGCTCGGCCACCATCCGGCGGCGGTCTATGCCGTCGCCGACCGCCTGGCTCAGCCCGAAGGCCGCTGGAAGAAGTTCGACCGGTCGGGCTGGAAGAGCGTGATCTTTCCCGACTGGAAGCGGGCCTAGGCCTTCTTCTCGATCGTGGCCTTGATCTCCTCGTAGGACTCCTTCATCCGGTCCTGCACGATCTTGAACGCCTCGGTGCTCGACTTCTGCACCAGCTCGGCGATGTCGCGGGTGTTGGCGATCGCCGCCTCCATCGCCTTCTTCGCGAACTCAGTCTGCTTGGCCATCGCGTCCTGCGGCGAGCCACCGGGCTTGTAGGCCTGCGCCATCTCGGCCATGTCCTTCATCGCCGCTTCGAAGATCGCGCGTTGCTTCTGGGCAATCTCGCTGGCACCTCCCGCCATCGCCTGCCACGACTTGGTCATGGCCTCCGGGTTCTTCTGCTGATGCTCCATGATCTTGGTCATGTCGAACGACGGGACCTTGAGCTGCTCGCCAAACTTCTTGAACATGTCGGTGAAGTTCTGTGCTGGGTCGGCCATGCGAACCTCCTGTCGGTTAGAGGTACAGCTTCAACCCCTGTTCCAGGCCGTGCAAGGCCAATCCGGCCAGCCCGCCGATCATGGCACCATTGAAACGAATATATTGCAGGTCGCGGCCGACGGTGAGTTCGATGCGGACGATCAGCATGTCGATGTCCCAGGATTTGACCTGGTCGGCGATAAAGCGGCCGACGCCGCTCTTTTGAGTCTGCACGAAGTCGGCAAGTACCCGGACCATGCCGCGATTGATCTCGGCGCGGATCGCGGGATCACGCGCGAGCTGGCCGCCGACATCGACCAGCATGGCCTCGAGCTGTCGTCGGATCTGGCCGTCGGGTGCGCGCGCATCCTGCTCGAGGAAGCTGCGCAGGCTCTCCCAGGCCCCTTCGGCCACCGCGGCGATTTCCGGGCGCGCCAACAGGTCGCGCTTCAGGCCCTCGGCGCGACTCGCGAAGGCATCAGAGTTGCGCAGCTGGTCGATGAAGCCCGTCACAAAACCGTCGAACTCGCGGCGCAGCGGATGCTGCGGATCGACCCGCGCCTCCTGGATGAAGGCGGTGGTCGAGGCCACGATCTTGCGCAGGAGATAGGCGTCGGCGCGGTAGAGGTTGAAAAGGGCCGGCAACTCCTTGCGGATCTTCTGGCGCAGTGCCTCCAGCGTTTCCTCGTTGGCCAGGACCTTGTCGAGGGCGCCCAGGAGTTCATTGAGCAGGCGCTGATGCCGGCCCTTCTCGGTAATGGCGCTCAGGAGACCGGCGGCGAGCGGCGCCAGCTCGACCCGCTCCAGTTCGGTCATGATGCGCTTGCCGAGGAAACCCCGGAGGCCGGACTGATCGATTGCCGCCAGGGTCTGCGGCAGCAGGCGCAGCACGAACCGTGCGAGAGCGGCGCTGCGTTCGCGGTCGGACAGCCATTCGGCGACCAGGGCGGCGAAATCGACCTCGCGCAGCCGCGCCTCGACCGGTTCGGGTGCCAGGAAATTGGTTTCTATGAATTCGCCAAGGGTATCGGCGATGCGCTGATGATTGCGCTGAATGATCGCTGTGTGCGGGATCGGCAGGCCGAGCGGGCGGCGGAACAAGGCCACTACGGCATACCAGTCGGCAAGCCCGCCCACTGTTGCCGCTGCCGCGAAAGCCGCCACGTAGCCCCAGGCCCAATGCACGGGTTCATAGTGCCGCGCCACGCCGAACAGCACGGCGGTGCACACCAGCAGGAGCGTCGCCGCGATCTTGATGCGGCGCAGATCGCGAGCGCGCTCGCGGTCTCGCGGATCGGGCGCCTGGCTCAGCTGCTCGCCCACACGTCCAGCACGTAGCGGGTGTCGGCGGCGAGCTTGGCCATCCAGGCCTCGCCTGCCGCTTCGTCTTCTCCTGTCTTCTCGCGATACATCGCCATCAAAGCGCGCTTCACGTCGGGCTCCATGCGGCCGCCATCGCCGCACACATAGAAGATCGCACCTTGCTCGATCAGCGGCCACAGTGCCGCGGCGTGCTGCTTCAGGAGATCCTGCACGTAACTCTTCTTTCCGCCATGACGCGAGAAGGCGACATGCAGGTCAACGACTCCGGCGGCGGCGTGTTCCCCGAGCTCGTCGGCATAGATGAAATCCTGCTCCGGATGGCGGCAGCCGAAGAACAGCATCGCCGGACCGAGCGCCCGCCCTTGTGCCTTCAGCGCCGCCCGCTCGCGCAGGAAGCCGCGAAACGGCGCCAACCCGGTACCCGGCCCGATCATGACGATGGGCGCTGCCGGATCGACGGGCAGGCGGAAGCCGACCTTGGTTTCCTTCACGAAGGCCTGCACGGTGCCGCCCGCGGCCTGACGCGCGAGATGGTTGGAGCAGATGCCGTGATAGACGCCGGCGCCGGCCCGCGCCGGTCCCTCGACGACCGCCACCGTGACCGAGCAATGTGCGCCGTCGGCGATTGGCGACGACGAGATCGAGTAGTAGCGCGGCGTCATCAGCGGCAGCATTTCCAGGAACGCCGAAAACGTCAGCTCGCAGGCGGGATGCTCCTCCAGGAGGTCGAGCACCGACTTGCGCTTGGCCAGGACCTCCGCCCGGAAAGTCTCCTCGTCGAGAAGCGCCTCGAGCTTGGGACGCGTGAAAGGGCAACGCGTGTGCTGGACCATGGTCTGGATTTGCTTGCGCGTGGCCGGCAACTGCAGCTCGACGAAGTCGGACAGCAATCGATGCACGGAGATCGCTTCGCCCACAGGGAGCGCCGCGCGCCGGCCCTCGGCCGCGGCCAACATGACGTGTGCGCCGGGCGCGAAGGCGAACCGTCGGACCGCCCGCTCGACCAGCGCCGCACCATTCTCCGGCACGATGCTGAGATGATCGCCCGCGCGATAGCTCACGCCGTCGGGCAACAGCACCTCGATATGGCGTGTGCTGCGCCCCGAGCTGTCGGCGTTCTGCAGTTCGCGATTGGCCAGCACGCGCATGGGCAGCGCGCCGGTGCCGCCGATGATGGGATGGGCCGGCGGCTTGTCGACCGGCTGGACCTGGTAGAGCGGTTCATGCGCCTGCCCAGCGTCCGGCTCGAGCTTGACGCCGAGCTTGTCCGCGACCGCCGGGAGCATCGGCTCGTACCAGCCCTGGAAATGACCATCGAGGTCTTCCTTGGCGTCGCCCTCGCCGCGTTGATAGATCCGCTCCGCGCCCTTCTCGGCCATGAGCTCGTCGATCTGGCGCGGGATGGCCTGATAGGTCGAGGCCCAGTCGCGGTTGCCGCAACCGAACACCGTGTAGCGCACACCCTTCAGCGATCCGGGAGCGGCTGCGCGCAGGTCCGTGAGGAAGGCGCCGGCATTGTCCGGTGGGCCGCCATTGTAGGAGGCACAGACGATCGCGACCGCACCCTCGGCCGGCAGCTTGCCGGCATGATCGTCGAGAGCGGCCAGGGTAGTGACAAAGCCATTGGCCTCGCCGGCATCGGCGATCGAGCGCGCGAGTTCTTCCGCCGTACCCATGTTGGAACCGAACAGCACTGCGAGCTTCGTGCCGTGGCTTGCCGCCGCCTTCTTCGGCGCGGCCTTCTTCGCCGCCGGCTTGGGCGCCGCGACAGCCGTGCCCGCGCCGCGAACGACGTCGGGCCGCAGCCGCACGCGCATCACGAGCCCTTCGGGCTTAATGGTGAGCGACTCCTTGATCTTGAGCTGGTAGCGCGTGTGATCGACCAGCCTGAAGCGCTGCAGGATCATGCCCAGCACCAAGGTGGCCTCGGTCATGGCGAACTGGCGGCCGATGCAGGCCCGCTGGCCGTTGCCGAAAGGCTTATAGGCATGCGGCGGCATCTTGGCCTCGCGCTCGGGCGCGAAATTATCGGGGTTGAATACTTCCGCCTGCGGTCCCCACACCGACTTGTCGCGGTGGAGCATGGCCGTCAGCACGGTGACGAAGGTGCGCTTCCTGAGCTTGTATTTTTCGCCGATGGTTTCGTTCTGGTACGGGTAGAGCCCGAACGCCGGCGCGGTCGGCCACAACCGCAGCGCCTCCTTCAGGATCTGGCCCATGTAGACAAGCCGGTTGACCTGCTGGGCCGTCGGCCTGGCGTTGACGTCGCGCCCCAGCACGCGATCGACCTCTTCATAGGCTTTCTGCAGGACGTGCGGATTGTTGAGCAGGAAGTAGACCGCGAAGGACAGCATGCCGCTGGTGGTCTCGTGGCCGGCGATCAGGAAAGTGTTCATCTGATAGCGGATATTGACGTCGTCCAGGCGCTCGCCGCTTGCCTTGTCGATGCCCGCCAGCATGAAGCCCAGCAGGTCGGGCTTGGCCTGCCCTCCCTCCTCGAGAGTCGCCGCCGGAGTTTCTCGGCGCTCCTTGATGATGCGGTCGGCGATGCCGTTCATGAAGCCGACATCCTGCTCGAGCTTCTTGCGGCTCTTGCGCTGGGTGATGTCCTCCAACGGCAGGCCGCGCATCTTCATCACCGCCTCGAGCGCGCGCACCAGCGACTCGAC
>CAMDOT010000188.1 GCA_945903635.1 Rhizobium sp. Q54
CGGGAGAGCACACCCTTCACACGGGTGGGGTCGTAGGTTCAATCCCTACAGCGCCCACCATTTTTCCGGATACCGGGGCCACTTCGGGATCAACGGCCGATGACCAACGCGCTGTCGCTTCGCCCCGGTGATCGCGTCCCCGACTTCGCCCTGCCTGGCCTCGACGGCAAGCTGCGTAAGTTGATCTGGTCGTTCAACGGCCCGCCCGTCGCCCTGGTGGCCATCGACGACCTCGGCAATCTCGACCACGAACAGTTCACGACGCTGACGCAGGCCTGCAAGCCCGCCACGGTCACCCTGGTCGTGGTCGCTGGCAATGCTCTCGCCTCCGCTGCGGCGTTGTGGTCGAAGCTGGGCGGCAGCAGCGACGGCAGCGAAGGACCGCTGCTGCTCTGCGATCCCGAGCGGAAATTCCTCGCAGCCCTTCTGGCGCCGGCCGGCGGTATCGGCTTGGGGCCATCCACTGGGCTGCGCATGCGCGTGATCGCCCTCGATCCCAACCAGCGCGTCGCCGCCACCTTCGACACCCGGGCGCTGCCCGCCGCGGCCGAAGCGATCGGCGGCATCGCCGACAGCGTGCGCGCCAGCGGCGGCGCCGATCTGGTGCTGCGCACCGCCCTGGCGCCGGTGCTGGTGCTGCCGCGCGTCTTCGAGCCCGACTTCTGCACCCAACTCATCCGTCTCTGGGGCAAGGGCGATCACCAGGATTCAGGCGTCTCCAGCCGCTATGGCAACGTCAACCTGTCGCACCTGAAGCGGACCGAGGATTACACGATCGTCGAGCCCATGCTGCTGAAGGCGGTCTCCGACCGGCTCGCCTACCGCATCGGTCCCGAACTCGCCAAGGTCTTCGCCTACGATCGCGAGTTCACCTTCGACTCGCATGTCGTGCTGTCCTATAGCGCCGAGGGCCAGCATTTCTTCGGCGCCCACCGCGACAACGGCGCACCCACGACCGCCAACCGCTCCTTCGCGGTCTCGCTCAATCTCAACGACGATTTCGAGGGCGGCGAACTCTCGTTCCCGGAATACGCCGGCGTTCGCGTCAGCCCGCCCTTGGGTGGGGCGGCGGTGTTCTCGTGCTCGCTGCTGCACGTCGCCCTGCCCGTGACGCGCGGCCGACGCTTCGTGCTGACGACGTTCTTTCGTCACAAACAGTAACCTGTATGCCGAAGTATCGGCGAATTGCCTCGGTGGTGGCGCTCTGGGCCTGCCTCTTCCTGGCTGCAGCCTCTGTGTCGGCGCAGCAAACCATGGCGCATATGGAAGCTTGCACGGAGTGGGACTACTTCGGCGGCCAAATGGGCACGCGCAACAGCTGCAGTAAGCCAATCGCCATCCTGTTCATGGCGTTCGGCGACGCGCGCGTGATCGCACAAGATGTCCCACCAGGTGGGCACTTCAATTCGGGCGCGACAGAGCCTGACCTGGCGAACAGCTGGATGTTCACGGCCTGCCCGGTGGGCTACGTGCCCAGCCTCCGCTTCTCGACGGAGAACGCCACCGCCATCCTGGAGAGTCTGTACAATTGCCAGCTGCCGGGCCGGCCGGGCTCCTAGGCCCTGGCCGCACCGGCATAGGGGTCGTTGACGCCGTCGAGCGGCCAGATCGGCCGGCGCAGCTTGGTGAACTTCAACCGAGTAATGTCGGGCGAACAGATGCCGCCCGAATCGACCAGCACGATCTCGCGCGCGATCGGCGCATAGGCGGCGCGGAAATGCTGCACGCTCTTCACCACCACGACGCTCTTGGCGCGGGGGTCGATGCCCTGGCTCAGGAAGACCTGCAGGTCGATGGTCTGGATGCGGTTGGAGATGGTCACCACGTCGATGCCGCCGATGCGCAATACCGCGGTCGGACCCATCGAAGTCTCGACGCCGGCATTCATCGGCCCATCGTTCTTGAAGCTGCCATCCGACAGCATCTTCACGATCGCCCTGGCTTTCACCGGCCCGCCCATCGACGGATCGGTATGGCCGCCCAGGACGACGTCGATTTCCGCACCGACGCCCGCCTTGATCGCATGTTGCACCGTGCCGGGATCGAAGATCGTGCCGAAGGCTACGTTCTCGACATTGGCGTCGATCAGCGCCTGCAGGACCGGCGTCGTGTCGTTGTAGCCACCGCCGCCCGGATTGTCGGTGCCGTCGGCCACCACCAACGGCCCCTCCTTGCCGACGCCGGCTTTTGCCGCCGCGATCGCATCGGAAACCGGCCGGTAGTCCGACGAGCTTTCGTCGCGGCGCTTCCAGATCTCGTCGAGCATCGCCGCCGCCACCGCCTTCGCGCGCACCTCGGCGGCGGGCTCATAGCTCACCGCCACCGACGGGCCGGTATAGGGGATGTCCGCCCAGGTGAAGCCGGCCTGGACGCTCACCACGTTGATGCCCGCTTCCTTCTCGAATGCATCGGCCTTGGCCAGCAGATCACGCATCAGCCCGGGCTGCGTCGTGCGGCCGTGGTCGGCGCCTTCCAGCATAGCCGGCTGGACCAACAAGCAGCGCGGCTTCTTCCCGCCTTCCAACGCGTCCTGCACGAGTGCCGCCGCCTGCACCGCGCGTTCGTAGCCGTCTATGTGAGGATAGGTGCGATAGCTCATCAGCGCATTGGCGTGCCTGGCCATCTTCAACGTGGCGTTGGCATGCAGGTCGAGCGTAGCGGCGATCGGAATATCCGGCCCGACGATGCCGCGCAGTGCTTCAAGCAACGCGCCCTCGGCATCGTCCTCGGTCTCCGTCACCGCCGCGCCATGCAGCGACAGGCAGATGGCGTCGAGTTTGCCGGCTTTCCTCGCCGCGCCGACGATCATGTCGCGGATATGCTCCCAGGTCTCCTTGGTGAGCTTGCCCGAGGGCGTGGCGTTGGCCGCCCCCGCCCACACTGGTTCCCAACCGTACTTCTTTACCGCGTCGATGTAGCCGCCGACCTCGTTCTTGGTGCCGGCGAAGCGCGGCACCATGGCCTCGCCCTCGATCAGCCAGCGTTTGCGATAGTCCTCCAGCGTGGTCGGCAGTTTGCTGAAGGTGTTGGTCTCGTGCATGAACTGCGCGATCAGGACGCGGTACGCCATCACTTTGCTCCCGCGCCTACAGCTTCGCCGTCTTGAGCCACTCCGCCTGGCCCTCCTCACCGTCGACGCCCATCGATTCGAGGAAGCGGCAGACCATCATGTAGTAGCCGACGGTGAGCGTGAGCTCGACCAGCGTACCCGGCGTCAGGAAAGCCTGGACCGCCTTCAACGTCTTGTCGGACGCCTTGACGTTGCGCACGACGTCGTCGGCGTAGCGCAGCACGGCCTTCTCCTGGTCGGTAAACACGGCGGCCTCGATGGTGGCATCGCGCAGGGCTGCGATCTTTTCCTCCGCCACGCCGACCTCGCGGCCGATGCGCTCGTGCTGGAAGACCTCGTAGGCGGCGCGGCTGAGGCGCCCGACCCGGATGATGGCCAGTTCGCGCAGCACGGGATCGAGCTCGCACTTGTAGAGCAGCGCATTGCCCATGCGGACGAAGCCCTTCATTCCGTATTCGGAATTGGCCAGCATCCTGAAAATATTCAGCGTCGGCTTGAGCTTGCCGAGAAACTCGGCGTGCTCGCCGGTGGCCGCCTCGAGGTCGAAATATGGAACACGCGACATGGAATCTCCCCTTCGGAACGGGGAGCCTACGTCAGATCAGGCCGCGCTTCACCAGCGGGTTGAAGAAGCGGCCCCACGGGCCGGTCAGCACGATGGGATTCTCGACAACGATCAGCGCGATGCAGGGCTCGCCGGGATCGGCGATCGGCTCATGCCGGTGCTCGCCGGGGCCGACGGCGAAATCGCCGACGCCGTAATTGCCGGTCTCGTCGGTGTAACCGCCCTGTAGGCAGACCGTGTACTCGTAGCCCGCATGCTTGTGCTGTGGCAGGCCGTGGCCCGGCTCCAACCGCAGCAGTGACACGCGATGGAAGGCGCCCGGCAGGTCGAGCCGGATCTCGTCGAACATGCCCAGGATGCGACGCCAGCCCAAGCCCGGCCGCAGATGCGGCACCAGGGGTGCCGGCGCCCATTCGAAGCCCGACCGACGAATGGGGGCCTGGGCGCGCGGCTCGACGGACACCTCGTCGAGGCGCGCCATCACGCTCTCCAGGGCCGAGTCGTCCATAGCCGCCTCGGCCTCGCGCTCGATCAGTACACCGCCCACGGCGTTCAGCCGGTCGACCGCACGCCGGGAGTCCGGGTCGAGCGCCAGATGCAGCGCCACGGCCAGCGCCGGACCGTCGGGCAAAGCGCCCGCGGCGTAGTCCAGCAACAGCTCTTCAGGGGCCGGATGGCGGCTCATGTCTCGTCTTTCTCCAATGCTTCCCGCAGGCGCCCGAGCGCCAGGCGAATGCGCGATTTTACCGTTCCCAGGGGAAGCTTCAGTTCCTCGGCGATCACCGTATGGGTCTTGTCCTCGAAAAACGCCTTCCGGATCACCACAAGCTGGTCCTCGGACAGGCCGCCCAGCAGTTCCTTCACCCGCGTATACGTTTGTCCCACCAGGACGGATTTGTCGGCCTCCTCGCCTTCCGGCGCATAGACGACCAGCCAGTCTTCGGTATCGATCGGCCGGGCGCTGCGGCGCAAGAGGTCGATCCGCTTGTTGCGGGCGATGGTGTAGATCCAGGTGGCGGCCGAGGCCCGGGTCCGGTCGAAGCTGGCGGCCTTTCGCCACACCATGATCAGGGCTTCCTGCGCCACTTCCTGCGCGGCCTCTGCATCCGTGCCGCCGCGCATGATGAAAGCTTTTACCCGGGGCGCGAAATGCCGGAACAGGCTGGCGAAGGCCGCACGGTCCTGACGGGACGCGATGGCCTCGATCAGGTCGGCAGCCTCGTCAGCGGACAGCATTCCGACAGCCTATCCCGGGCGGCCCTGCGCGCCGAGATCCCAGAAAATACCGGTCATGAGCCGCAACCCGTCGCGCGCGACAGGCGCCAGCAGATGCTCGTTGGGCGCGTGCTGGGAACAGGCGGCGTAGGAATGCGGCACCCAGACCGTCGGCAGGCCCAGGATGTCGGTAAAGACCTCGTTGGGCAGCGAGCCGCCGAGATTGGGCAGCATGTTGGGCTTCTGGCCGCCTGTCTTCTCGATCGAGGCGGCCGCGAACTTCGCCCACGGGTTCTCCGGGTCGAGCCGCGTCGCATTCATGATCACGTCGCGCGCCTGTTCGATCTCGATCTGGCCAAAGCCGTGCTTGTCGAGATGACGCTTCAGCGCCGGGATGATGTCGTGCGGATTGGTGCCGACGACGAAGCGGAGCTGGCAGTAGGCGATGGCGCTGGGCGGGATGGCGTTGACTGGCCGGTCGGGATTGCCGGTCTTGAAAGCCAGCACCTCGAAGCTGTTCCAGCCGAACACGCGCTCGACCGGCGTCAGCGACTTCTCGCCCCAATCCTCATTGATCTCGGGCGCGCCTTCGCCCGCGTCGACAACAGCGTCGGCCAGCGCCGCCCGCACCGAGTTGGTGAGCGTCGTGGGCCGCCACTCCGGCACTTTGATCTGGCCACGCTCGTCGGTGATGGTGGCCAGCGCATGCGCCATGATGATGCCTGGGTTGGCCAAAAGCCCACCCCAGTTGCCCGAATGGTGGCCGCCTTCGCGCATCACGAGCTTGAGATTGAAGTTCATCGTGCCCCGCGTGCCGCCGAAGATGGTCGGCCGGCGATGATCGAGCCGGGGCCCGTCCGAGCCGATCAGGGCATCCGCCTTCAACGCCGCCTTGTTGGCCTTGCAGAAATCGGCGAGGCCCGGCGATCCGGTCTCCTCGCCGGTCTCGATCAGGATGGTCGAATTGAAGCCCAGCGAGCCGCGCTCCTGCAGCACGCAGGCAAGGGCTGCGATGTTGATCGTATGCTGTCCCTTGTTGTCAGCCGTGCCGCGGCCGTACATGCGGTCACCCTCGATCACGATCTTCCAGGGGGACAGACCCGCCCGCCACTGCTCGTCCTGGCCGCGGATCACGTCGCCGTGGCCATAGGTCAGGACGGTCGGCAGGGCCTGGTCCTCGACCCGGCGGGCAATCAGGAACGGGCCGTATTCGGCGCGCGGATTGGGCTGCACATCGCACTCGTAGCCGAGCTTGGTGAGCGATTCGGTCATCTCGCCCGAGACATACTCCTGCAGGGCCGGCATGGAGTCGGCCTCCTGGCTGGTGGTCGGGATCGCCACCCGCCGCTGCAGCTCCTCGAGAAAGCCACCATCGTCGAAATACTGCTCTGCGCGCCCAATGGCGCCGTTCCGCGTGCCGGTCATATGATTTCCTTGGTCGTCAGGCCGGCAAGATAGCAAAATACGGCCTCAAGGGAGGACACAATGCTGACATCGGGCCGCGTCGTTTTCACCGACATGGAGCAAGTCCATTACGGCAAGCCGGCGGCGCTATCGGTCGCCGAGCTGGTGAAGGCGCATGGCGCGGAGCGCGTGTTCCTGATGGTGAGCGGCACGCTCAACCGGGAGACCGACGAGGTCGAGAAGGTCCGCCTGGCGCTCGGCAACAAGTGCGTCGGCACCTTCGACAGGATGCCGGCCCATTCGCCGCGCTCGGCCATCATCGCCGCGACCGCCCAGGCCCGCGAGGCGCGCGCCGATCTTATCGTGACCCTGGGCGGCGGCTCGATCACCGACGGTGCCAAGGCGGTCCAGCTCTGCCTCGCCAACGACATCAGGACCGTCGAGGAGATGGACAGGATCCGAGCCACCGATGTGAAACCGCCGACGGTGCGCCAGGTCTCGATCCCAACCACGCTGTCGGCCGGCGAGTTCTCCGGCATCTCCGGCGTCACTAACGAGGCGACCAGGGTGAAGGAGCTGTTCCGCCATCCGCTCACCATTCCGCAGGCCGTGATCCTCGACCCCGAGGTGACGCGCCACACGCCGATGTGGCTGTTCCTGTCGACCGGCATTCGCGCCGTCGATCATTGCGTCGAGGGTGTGTGCTCCAAGGAATCGACGGAGTTCACCAACGCCTCGGGCCTGCATGGCTTGTCGTTGCTGGCCCGCGGCCTGCCGCGCGTAAAAGCCGACCCGACCGATATGAAGGCCCGGCTCGACTGCCAGATCGGCTCATGGCTCTCGATGGGCGGCCTGGCGGCCGGCGTGCCGATGGGCGCAAGCCATGGCATCGGCTACGTGCTGGGCGCCGTGTTCGACGTGCCGCACGGCCACACCTCCTGCATCATGCTGCCCTCGGTCATGCGCTGGAACAAGTCGGCCAACGCCGAAAGCCAGGCCCTGATCGCCAACGCCATGGGCCATCCCGGCAAGGACGCGGGCGACGTACTCGACCAGTTCATCCGCGGCCTCGGCATGCCGCGGAGCCTCGGCGAAGTTAAGGTGGGGCGCGAGCATTTCGACCGCATCGCCACCCAGGCGATGGGCACGCCCTGGGTGCCGCGCAACCCGCGCAAGATCGACGGGCCTGCGCAGGTTAAGGAAATTCTGGAGTTGGCGGCGTAATGGACACCCTCATCACCGATACTTCCGCCAAGACTGCAGCGCAGCGCTGGATCGCCGATTTTGCATCGGCGCTGGAGGCGCGCGATCCCACGCGTATTGCTGGATTGTTCGCCGAGGAGTGCTTCTGGCGCGATATCCTGGCCTTTGACTGGGACCTGCGCATGATGACGGGCGCGAAGGCGGTCACGGAGCGCATGGTACCGTTGATCGCGAAGACCGTGCCGCGCGATTTCCAGCTCGCCAAGGATCGCGCGCCGCCGCGCCCGGTGATGCGGGCCGGCACCGACACGATCGAGGTCATGTTCACGTTCGAAAGTGCCGTCGGTCCTTGCGACGGCGTCGTGCGCCTCGTGTCGGAAGGCGGCACCTACCGCGCCTGGACGCTCGCTACGATCCTGGCCGAGATTCGCGGCCACGAGGATCCTGCCAACGGCAAGCGCTGGCAGAACGTCGACTGGAAGCGCAATTTCGGCGGCGAGAACTGGGCCGACCGGCGCAAGAAGGCCATTGCCTACGCCGATCGCGACCCGGCGGTGCTGGTGGTCGGCGCGGCGCAAGCCGGACTGATGATTGCGGCGCGGCTTTCCGTGCTGGGCGTCGACACCCTCACCATCGATCGCGAGCAGCGGCTGGGCGATTCCTGGCGCCGCCGCTACCACGCACTCACGCTGCACAACGAGACACGCGTGAACCACCTCCCCTACATGCCCTTCCCCCGCTCCTGGCCAGTGTTCATCCCCAAGGACATGCTCGGCAACTGGTTCGAGCTCTATGCCGAGGCGATGGAACTGAACGTCTGGACGGCGACGGAGCTCACGCACGCGCGCTACGACGAGGCGGCGAAGCGCTGGGATGTGACGCTGAAGCGCGGCGACGGCACCGAGCGGGTCATGCATCCGCGCCACGTCGTGTTCTGCAACGGCGTCAGCACCATCCCCAAATCGCCCGATCTTCCCGGCCTGAAAGACTTCCGCGGCACCGTGCGCCATTCGGGCAAGTACGGCAGCGGCCTCGACTGGAAGGACAAGAAGGCGCTGGTGCTGGGCACCGGCACGTCTGGCCACGACGTGGCTCAGGATCTCGCGGTGTCCGGCGCGGCCGAGGTCTCGATCATCCAAAACGGCCCGACCCTGATCGTGAGCCTCAAGGAAGCGCAGGCGCCCTACGCGCTCTACGACGAGGACATCTCGTTCGAGGACAAGGACCTGATCGCGGCCTCCTTCCCTTTCCCCATCTATCAACGCTCGCATCAGCGCATCACCAGGATGAACGCGGAAAACGACAAGGAGCTGCTCGGCGCGCTGGAGGCGCGCGGCTTCAAGCTGACCTCCGGGCCGGAGGCCGACGGCTGGCAGATCATGTACGGCCGCCGCGGCGGCGGTTACTATTTCGACGCCGGCTGCTCACAGATGATCGTCGACGGCAAGGTCGGGCTGATCCAGTTCGACGACATCGAACGCTTCTGCGCCGAGGGCGCGAAGATGAAGGACGGCACGGTGCGCGAGGCCGACCTGATCGTGCTCGCCACCGGCTATCTCGGCCAAAAGGAATCGGTGCGCCCTCTGCTCGGCGACGAGATCACCGACCGCATCGGCCCCGTCTGGGGCTTCGACGAGGAAGGCGAGCTGAAGGGCATGTGGCGGCCGACCGGCCAGCCCGGCCTGTGGTTCCTGGCCGGCGGGTTGGCGCAATGCCGCATCTTCTCGAAGGTGCTCGCGCTGCAGATCAAAGCGCGGGAGCTCGGGATCGTCCCCTAACCCTTGAGGCGCCCCTTCCGCTTGGCCACCGATTCGGCCAGCAGGCAGAGGATCTCCCACATCATGGTGACACCGACGAGGGCGGTGTTGCCGCTCATGTCGAAGGGTGGCGAGACCTCGACCACGTCGCCGCCGACCAGGTCGAGACCGCGCAGGCCGCGCAGCATGCGCTGCGCCTCGTGCGGCGTGTAGCCGCCGATCTCGGGCGTGCCGGTGCCCGGCGCGAAGGCGGGATCGAGGCCGTCGACATCAAAGCTGACGTATGTCGGTCCACTGCCTACAACCCGGCGGGCTTCGGCGATCACCTTTTCGACGCCGAGGTCGAAATATTCCTCGATGGTGATCACCCGCATGCCCTGGTCGACCGCCCACTGGTTGTCGTCGCGCTTGTACATCGAGCCGCGGATGCCGATCTGCACCACGCGCTTGGGGTCCAAAAGCCCCTCCTCGACAGCCCGGCGGAACGGCGTGCCGTGGGTGTATTTGTAGCCGCCGAAATAGGTGTCCCAGGTGTCGCTATGGGCATCGAAATGCACCATGCCGAGCGGCCGGTTCTTGCTTCCGATGCCGGCGATGGCGCGCATGATCGGCAGTGTGATGAGATGATCGCCGCCCGCCGACAGCGGCACGGTGCCAGCGGCATGGATCTTGGCGAAATGCTTCTCGATCCGTTCCAACGAATCGTCGAGGCTGGCCGGATTGACCGGCGCGTCGCCGATGTCGCCGCACTTGGCCAGCTCATAAGGCGCCACGCCGGTCACGTGATGGACGCGGCGCATCATGGTGGAAAGATCGCGCATCTGGCGCGGGCCGTGGCGGGCGCCCGGACGATTGGTGGTGCCGCCGTCCCACGGCACGCCGACCATCCCGATCTCGACCTCGGCAGGATCGCGGAACAGCGGCAGCCGCATGAAGGTGGCAATGTCGCCGAAGCGCGGCACCACCGTGCCGGAAACCGGCTGGGGGAAGTCCTTGGTGTCGGTCATGCCCCTATATGGGTACTCACTTGGGTTGCAGTAGAGCCTTGCGTGCCATCACGAATTCCTCGACGGCCGCCACGAACCGGTCGCCCTCGGCCTCGCCGATCATGATGTTGAGCGCCACGAAGCCGCGCCGCGCGATCCAGATGCCCGCCGCCATCATGTCGAAGAAAAACAGCTCCTTGGCGTCCTGGTTGCTGCTGGCGATGTCGGCCGCCGTCCTGATCGGTCGCGCCGTGGCGTGCGCCGTCATCATCGAGCCGATACCGGAGAACTGGAAGGCGACGTTGTTCTTCTTGCAGATCGCGTTCAGCCGCTCGCGGATCTTCTCACCCCGGGCGTTCAGCTCGGCAGCCGCTGCGGGCGTATAGACTTCGCCGTAGCCCGCGACGCCGGCCGCCATGGTCAGCGCATTGTTGTTGAAGGTGCCGGCATGCGGCAGATGATCGGGCTTGGTCGGATCGAACAGCTCCATGATGTCGCGCCGGCCGCCGAAGGCGCCGAACGACATGCCGCCGCCGATATACTTGCCGAGCGTCGTCATGTCGGGAATGACGCCGTGCTTCTCCTGCAGGCCGCCCGGCGAGAGCCGCGAGGTCATGACCTCGTCGAAGATCATCGTGATTCCCCGTGCGCGGGTCTCCTCGCGAACCATCTTGAGGAAGTCGACGTCGCCCGGCAGGCAGCCGTGGCTGCCCTGCATCGGCTCGAGCAGGACGGCGAACAGTTCTTCGCCATGCTTGGCCAGCAAGGCCCGCGTGCCCTCGATGTCGTTGTAGGGCGCCACCACGTATTCGTAGGGGATGTTCACCGGGCTGCCGCCGCTCACGAAATAGAGCACGCCGCCGTGATACCCGCCGTGGAACACCATGACCTGGGTCGCCTTGGCGCGGCCCTTGCGCTGAGCGTAGACGCGCGCGCCGGCCAGCGCCATGACGTTGCCCTCGGTGCCCGAGTTGGTGAAGCGCACCAGGTCGATCGAGGGCATGCGGTCGGCCACCAGCTTGGCGAGCCTGGCTTCATTGGCGTTGCGGCCGCCATAGTTCCAACCATGGTTCAGCGCCTTGTCGATGGCCGCTCGGATCACCGGATGCGAGTGGCCGTAGATGCCGGCGGTGTATTCACCCAGCACGTCGATGTACTCGTGGCCGTCGGCGTCCCACAGGCGGCAGCCCTCGCCGCGCACCACGGTGAGCGGAAACGGCGAATTGTGCAGCGTCGTACGGGTGTTGCCGCCCGGCATCGCCTCGCACGCCTCGTGGTGGCGGCCGAGGCTCTTGGGGTTGGCATCGGCGTAAGCCTGGCGCGCCTCGACGAGCGCGGACTGCAGATCCGAATTGACCAAGGCTTGATCGGGCACGTCACACTCTCCTTCGCTAAAGGCCGAGAGTATCACACCACGTTCAGCTCCCGGATAGGCCGTCCTGAAGATATGCGTTCATAACCGAAAGGACTGAGATCCGCCGGGCCGTCGCTCGAAAATCACATTGACACCGCTATGCGTTGCGTGTGCGAATAAAACCATATGCAATCACGGGAGGCATGCCGGCGATGAAAGTCATTTCCTTTTCCCTTGAACAGGGAAACAAATATTGGCTCGTCCGGGAATCGAGTGGGTGATTTTGGGGGATCATAGGGCGGGCAGCATGCAGGTGAGGACCTTGAGACGGAGATATTCTTCGTTACGCAATCCGTAGGCTCGTCGCTGCAGGACGCGGATCTTGTTGTTGAGTCCCTC
>CAMDOT010000189.1 GCA_945903635.1 Rhizobium sp. Q54
ATCTACCGGCTCGCCGGCAACTGGCTGGCGAAGCGCTGGGGCCGGCCGATGCTGGCGCCCGACGCGCTCGCCGCGCTCGACGATGCGCAACGCGCGGCGCGCGTGCTCGACCATCTCTATGCCGGGGCGCCGCCGCCGATGCCGCGCGAAGAGGCAAGCCGGCTGATCGGCGGGATGGATCGGGTGGCGCGCGTCATCGGCCGGGCGCTCGCCGATTACCGCGCCGTGCCGATCAAGCCGTCGATCCGCACCGTGCTGTTCCGCTGCACCCAAGGCATGGCGCCGGCGGACAATCCGCTCGATCTCCCAGCCGTCCTCATCGACGGCGACTATCGTGCCGGCTGGGACGCGCTGGTCGGCGGTCTGCTCGAGGTCCACACGATCGAGTGCGACCATTTCTCCCTGGTGCTGGAGCCGCATGCCAGCCTGCTTGCCGCCGGTATCCGCACGATGCTGGCGGATGATCCGGCGGCGGGCTCGCGCGCGCATGTCGCCCGGGTGGTGTTGGAGCAGGTACGGCAAGGTTTGCCCGAAGTGCCGCCGGCCGAGATCCGCCCGGAGCGCAGTATGACCGAGCTCGGCGCCAACTCGATCGACCGGGTCGAGGTGACCTTGGCCGCGATGGCATTGCTGGGCGTCGACATCCCGCCGCGCGATCTCGTCGGTCTCGCCACCATCGATGCGCTGATCGACGTGCTGCATCGGCACGCGGGCGGACATTAACGCGAGCGGATGGAATGACGACCACGATCACCGGCATGGGAGCGGTCTCCTCGCTCGGCTTCGGCGTCGCGGCCTTTGCCGAGGGGCTTGCGCAGGGCCGCGTCGGCGTGCGCCGACTGCAGCCCGGCGAGTGGCCGGACCTCGCCGCGCCGCGCTGGGCGGCACCGGCGCCCGAACTGAACGGCGGCGACGTGAACTCTCGACTGACGGCGCTCCTGCCGCTAGTCGCCGATCGCGCCCGCAAGGTATTGCGCGGCGGGCGCCGAAGCCTCGGCCTCGGTGTGCTGGCGGCTGCCGAAGCGCTCGCGATGTCCGGTCGCACCGGTGCCGCCGATGACGAGCAGCTCGGTCTCGTCGTTGCCGGCAGCAATCTGTTCGCAGGCTATGCCGCGACCATGGCGGTTCGGCTTTCCGATACCACAGCGCGGCCCGACGCACGCTACGGCTTCGAGATGCTTGACAGCTACGCTGTCGGTGTTCTTTCTGCCGTGTTCGGGTGCCGCGGTCCGGGGATGACAGTGGGGGCGGCGTCGGCGAGCGGTCTTGCCGCCGTGGTCGCCGCCGTCGACATGCTGGCGGCCGGCCGCGCCACCTCTTGCCTCGTCGTCGGCCTGCCGGTCGACTTCGGGCGCGCCGAATGGGCCGGGCTCGACCTGATCGGCGGGCTGGCCGACGACCGGCGTATCGGCGACGGCCCGGCCAGCCGGCCCTTCGACGCAACCGCTTCCGGCTTCGTTCCCGGCGAAGCCGCCGCGGCGCTTCTGCTGGAACGCACCAGCCGGGCGGCGCGCTTGGCGCGGATCGCCGCTGCCGAGTTGCTGCTCGACGGCACTCACCTGCCGAGCCCGTGCCTGGATGGCGAGATCAGGGTGATGCGCCGTGTGCTCGCCGCTGCCGGGATGGCGCCGGCCGACGTCGATCTCATCAGCGCGCACGCGACCTCGACGCCGCTCGGCGACAAGGTCGAGGCCGACGCGATCGCCGCGGTCTTCTCAGACGCGCCCGGCATCGTGGTGAACGCCGCCAAGGGGTTGCTCGGGCATGCGGTCAACGCTGCTGGGTTGATCGAGACCGTTGCCGTCCTGATCCAGATGCGTGACGGTTTTGTCCATCCCAATGCAGGGCTGTCCGACCCGGTGCGCCCGCTGCCCTATGCCGGGCCCAAGGCCATCCGGCGCCCGGTGCGTCGTGCGATGAAGACGGCCTTCGGCTTCGGCGGCTTCAATGCCGCGTTGATCCTGGAGGCGGCATGATCACCGGCATCGAGCGTATGGGCTTCTATGGCGGGCGGGCCTATCTCGATGTCGGCGAGCTGGCGCTGGCGCGCGGCCTCGACCAGCGCCGCTTCGAGAATCTGCTGATGCGCCGAAAGAGCCTCGCCCTGCCGTTCGAGGATGCGGTCAGCTTCGCGGTCAATGCGGCGAAGCCGGTGGTCGACGGCCTCTCCGACTCCGAGCGCTTCGAGATCCGCCTGCTGATCGTCGCCAGCGAGTCCGGCATCGACCACGGGAAGTCGATGGGCGCCTACGTCCATAAGCATCTCGGCCTCGATCCGCGCTGCCGGCAGTTCGAGATCAAGCAGGCCTGCTATGGCGGCACCGCGGCGCTGCGCATGGCGGCGGCCTGGACGGCAGCCGACGGCGGCGGTGCCCGCGCCCTCGTGGTCTGTACCGACATCGGTCGTCCGGTGCGGCACTCCTATGCCGAGCCGAGCCAGGGTTCGGCCGCAGTCGCGCTGCTGGTCGGGCGCCAGCCGGACATTCTGGCGCTGGAGCCCGGTGCCTCGGGCATCCACAGCTACGAGGTGGCCGATGCATGTCGGCCAACCGCGGACATGGAGACCGGTGACGCCGACCTGTCGCTGCTCAGCTATCTCACCTGCTGCGAGCAGTCCTTCGCCGCTTATCGCGAGGCGATGGGAGCGATCGACTTCGTCCGGCATTTCAACCTGCTCGCCTTCCACACGCCGTTCGGCGGCATGGTCAAGGGCGCGCACCGCACGCTGATGCGGAAACTTTCTTCAGCCGCGCCCGATGCTATCGAAGCGGATTTCCGGCAGCGCATGGCGCCCTCGCTCACCTATTGCCGCGAGGTCGGCAACATCTATTCCGGCACGATCTTCCTGGCGCTCGCCGGCGCCGTCGACCATGGCGAGGACACGGCGGCGCGACGCATCGGCCTGTTCTCGTATGGCTCGGGCTGCTGCTCGGAGTTCTACAGCGGCATGGCGCCGGCCGGGGCCGGGAAAGCAATGGCCGAGTCCGGCGTCGCCGATGCGCTTGCCGGCCGCGCGCGTGTGCCGGTCGCGCGCTACGACGCATTACTCGACGACCACCGAAGCTTGGCCGGAGTTCGCGACGCGGCGATCGGTGTCGCCGCCGCCGCCGACATCTATGACGACTTCTTCGCCGGCCGTGGCTACCTGGTTCTGGACCGCATCGACGGCTGGCAGCGGCGGTATCGATGGAGCTGAACCCGCCCGTCATCCTGTCGCGCCGCGGCTCGCTGCTGACCGCGGAGCTGTCGCGCCCGGCCGCCGGCAACACGCTGAACGCGGGGTTGATCGCCGCGCTGGATGCGGCCCTCGATACGTTGGAAGCAGATGACGGTCTGCGCATCCTGGTGATCCGCGGCAGCGACGGCGTGTTCTGCGACGGCATGGATTTCGTCGAGGCGATGGCCACCGAGGTCTCCGCGCCCCGCAACCTCGAGGACCGCATCGCACCGTTCTGGCGGCTGCTGGTGCGGCTCGGGCAGGTGGACAAGACGGTGATCGCCGCGGTCGACGGCCGGGTCAGCGCCGGCGGCCTCGGCCTGGCGGCGGCGTGCGATCTGGTCTTCGCCACCCCGCGCACTGGCTTCATCCTGACCGAGCTGCTGTTCGGTCTGGTGCCGGCGACGATCGCGCCCTTCCTGATCCGTCGTACCGGCTGGCAGGCGGCGTGGCGGCTGACGCTGACCGCCCAGCGCATCGACGCCACCGAGGCGCGCGCGATCGGCTTGGTCGACGAGGTTGCCCCGGACCTGGACGACGCGCTTCGCCGCGTGCTGATCAAGGTCGATCGCATGGATCCCGGTGCGGTGGCTGCGGCCAAGGCCTATTTCCGCGACCTGGCGCCGATCGATGCCGGGATGGAACGACGTGCGCTCGATCTCATCTGCGCCCGCATCGCCGATCCAGGCGTGATGACAGGTATCCGCCGCTTCCTCGAGGGAGGAGGGTTGCCGTGGCGGAAGTCGTAAGACGCACGCGACAGGCCGACGGCATCTGGGTCGTGGCCATGGAGGACCGCGAAGGCCGCAATACCTTCACGCGCGCGCTCGTCGGCGGCCTGTTCGATGCCATGGCTGAGATCGCCGCCGACGCCGAGGCCCGCGCCGTGGTTCTGCACGGCTTCGACAGCATCTTCCTGGCCGGCGGCACGATCGAAGAATTGATCGGAATCGCCGAACGCCGCACGCGCTTCGACGAGGCGGGCTTCTATCGCCTGTTGCTGGACTGCCCGGTGCCGGTGATCAGCGCCATGCAGGGGCACGCACTGGGCGGCGGGCTGGTGTTCGGGCTCTACGCTGATATGGTGGTTCTGGCTCGCGAGGCGCTCTATTCCGCCAACTTCATGAAGTACGGTTTCACCCCTGGAATGGGCTCGACGCTGCTATTGCCGGAGAAGCTCGGGCCGGCGCTGGCATCGGAGATGCTGATGAGCGCCAGGAGCTATCACGGCGGCGCGCTGGAGAAGCGCGGGCTGCCCTTCCCGGTGGTGCCGCGCGACGGTGTGGTCGATGCGGCCCTCGGACTCGCTCGGGAGCTGGCCGACAAGCCGGCGGCGGCGTTGCGGCTGTTGAAGGCGCAGCTGACTCGCGGGCTGAAGGAGCGGCTGCCGGCCGCGGTCGAAGCCGAGGTGGCGATGCATGATGTGACCTTCGCAGATGCCGATGTGCAGGCACGCATCCGCGACCGATGGGGCAATCGATGACGGCCACAGAACCCGATACCATCGCCGCCGAGTTCCAGGACCAGATGGTGCAGATCTTCGCCAGCTACGACACCACCAGCTATGTCTACATGGTACTCGACTTCGTCTCACCCCTGGACGCGAGCGTCGTCCGGCAGGCGACACGGCGATTACTCGATGCCGAGCCCGTGCTCGGCTGCCGATTCGACGACAGCGGCGCGGTGCCGGTGTGGCGCCGCCGCGACGACCTCGATGACGTTCCAGGCTTCGTCATGCTCGACGATGTCGAGGACGTCGAGGGCGAAACCACGAAGATGGTCGGTGCGGCGTTCGACGCCGTGCGCAGCCGCAACGTGACGGTGCAACTGTTGCGCCATCGCGGCGGCGACCGGCTGATCCTGGGAGTTTCCCATGTCGTGGCGGACGGCGGCGCCCTGATCCTGGCGTTGGAGCGTTTCGCGGCGTTGTACAGCGGCATTGCCGCGGACCCGGATTTTCGGCTGCCGACCAACACTGCCTCGCGCGACAGCTTCCGCTGGCTTGCCGATTTCAGCCTGAAGGACAAGCTTAAGGTGCTGTTGCGTGACCTCGGCGAGTTGCCGCGCATGCTGCGCCGTCACGAAGGCTTCCTGCGGAGTCGTTCTGCATTCGCCGCAGCGGCGCGCACGCGACCCGCCGTTGCAAGAGTGATGATCCCGGCCGAGCGTCTGGCCGAGATCGATGCTGCCGCCAGGATACGCGGGCTGTCGCGCAACGACATGCTGCTCGCCGGATATGCGCGGGCCTTCATGGCGTTCTGTCGCGGCGACCCGGGCCGGCCGTTGCAAATTGTCATGCCGATCAACATGCGCCGCTATGCGGAGGTGGAGAGTCGGCCGGCGATCTGCAATCTCGGCGGCATCGCCAATGTCTATGTCGAGCCGGACCTCGGCGAGCGCTTCAGCGACACGCTCGACCGCGTCTCGCGCGAGATGGCGCGTCATCGCGGATCCTTCATGGGGGCGGCCAATCCGTTCGCCGCCAAGATGTTTTCTGCGATGACCTATGCGCGCAAGCGCCGGACTCTCGATCGCCTGATGGAAAAGGGGTTGAACAAACCGGCCCCGCCGACTTTCACCAATGTCGGGCATGTCTCGGAGCGGCGCGTCCGCTTCGCGGAATCGTCCCCGAGCGCCGTGACGCTCTGCGCGATGCCGCTGTCGCTGCCCTTGGTGCTGGTGGTTGCATCTGAGTATGGCCGGGCCGTGACGCTGACGATGTCGTACTACATCGACGATTATCCCGCCGTTGACGTTGAGCGCTTTCTTGCGGCGATTGTCGACGGCATCGAGATCTGAGGGGAGCGGACAATGAAACGCAAAGAGATCCTGGCCATCGTCGAAGACCTGGCGCGCCTCGAGCCGGGCACGACGACGGACGATCAGGTCCTGATCGGACTGGGCGAGTGGGATTCGCTGGCCAGCTCCGAGTTCCGCGGCGCGGTCGCCGATACCTGGGGCGTGAAGCTGAGCGGCGTCGCCATGGAAAAGGTGAGGACGGTTGGCGATCTTCTGGCTCTGCTGAAAGGGCACCTGGAGGATTGACGGCGAACGATCGGAGACGCAAGACGTGGAGTTCGGTCCCAGGCTTTTCGCGATCAGCGACGTGCATCTGAACTACCGTGAGAATCGCGAGATCGCCGACGCGTTCCAGCCCGACGGCCCGGAAGATTGGCTGGCTGTTGCCGGCGATGTCGCGCATCGGCAAGACGACATCATCGGCTTCCTCGGCCGGATGCGGGACCGCTTCGCCAAGGTGATGTTCGCGCCGGGCAATCACGACCTCTGGCACACGGGAGAGAGCGAGCGACGCGGCCAGGACCGGTATCTCCACCTGGTCGAACGTTGCCGCGAGATCGACGTGCTGACTCCGGAAGATCCCTATCCGCTGTGGCGGGACCCGGCGGGAGACATCGCCGTCGCGCCGTTGTTCCTTCTCTACGATTACACGATGCGGCCGGAAGGGTTGACGAAGGACCAGGCCATGGCCGCCTCGCGGGTGATGTGCAGCGACGAGACGTTGCTGCCCGCTGATCCCTATCCCAACCGGGAGTCCTGGTGCGCGGCGCGCCTCGAGTACAGCGTTGGCCGCCTGGTCGCCTTGCCGGATGGAACGCGGACCGTCCTGATCTCGCACTGGCCCTTGCATCCCGGCCCGGTCGGCCGCCTGTGGTATCAGGAATTCAGCCTCTGGTGCGGCACTCGCCATACGGCGGACTGGCATCGACGCTATCGGGCGGTGTGTGCCGTCTATGGCCATCTGCACATCCCGGTGAGCGAGACCTATGACGGCGTGCGGTTCCAGGAAGTGTCGCTGGGCTATCCGCGCGAGAGGGCGGCGCGGACACGAGCGGTCGACTATGGCCTCCGCCGAATCCTGCCGATGGAGGCTTAAGCGGCTTTCCGCGGCGTGATGCGTGCCATCACGCCGCCGGCCGGGCCGGCTACGGCGTCGATCAGGCGATGCTGGGGCGGGCGGCGGTCGAGCAGGGTCACGTCGTAACCGGCGATCAGCTCGGCCAGGGCCAGCTTCATCTCGGTGAGAGCCAGGTTGGCGCCGAGGCAGTGGCGCACGCCACCGCCGAACGGGATGGCGTGGGCCTGGGCTTCGCGGCCTTCGAGGAAGCGCTCGGGCCGGAAGGCGTCGGGTTCGGCGAATCCCGTTGGAGCGCGGTGCGCCAGGGTGACGGAGAGGCCGATCACGGTCCCGGCCGGAAGCGACCATCCGCCGATCTCGATCGGCTGGTTCAGCTTGCGCCCGATCATCGGGCCGATCGGACGGAGGCGAAGCACCTCGCGGCAGAAGGCATCGAGATAGGGGAGGCGGATCACCTGACCCGGGTCCAAGTTCGGTGTCATCGGATCCAGCTCGGCCCGCAGCCGCGCCAGGATGGTGCCGTCGCTCCAGCCATGATGCACCGCCCAGGCGAGCGCCTGCGCCGTCGAGGCATGGCCGGCCGACAGCAGGGTGAACACCTGGTGGCGGAGAGACTCGATGCCGAGAACCGGGTCGGATGCCTCGGCCGCGGCCCGGGCGATCGGAGCAAGCGGGCCGGACGGGTCCGTCGCGGCCCCGGCGGCCTCGATCGCTGCGGCGATGATCGTGTCGACCTGCTGTCGCGCCCGTTTGATGCGGCCCCACGGACTCCACGGCCCGAGATCGATCTGCAGCGCCGGCACGAAATGCAGCAGGAAGCTCGCTTTCGACTGCAAGGCGCCATACGCGGCGGCGAAGCGGTCCAGGGTGGCGGCGTCCGCCAAAGCGAGCACGCTGCGCAGGATGACCTCCAGGGTCAGCCGCTTGGTCAGCCCGATCGCCGGCGCGGACGGCTGTCCGGCAGCAGCGGCGAAGTGGCGCCGGGCGATCTCCTGGATCGCCTGGCCGTTGCCGTGGCGCAATGGGTCCATCACCAGCGGGCCGACCTGTCGGCGCACCGCCTGGTGCTGGGCGCCATCGAGGCGGATCAGAGAGAAGCGCCCCATCACTTCGGTGCCGGCATCGATGACGCCGAAGGCCTCCGGCGGCAGCGTCAGCACCCGGCGTATGACATCGGGTCGGCCGGTTACGACCATGGGGAAGCCCGGCATCGGCTGCGTGAACGGGTCGCCGTAGCGTGCCGCCCAATCGGCATGGGTGGCGACGGGATCTCGCGCGAAGCGCGCCAGCGAGGCGAGGGTGCCGCGCGGGCCCGGCGGCAGGGTCGCGGAGCGGCTCATGCGCCGGCCGTCACAGCGGCCCCTCATAGCGGCACATGATCGGCTCCTTCGGGCCCATCAGGAAGCGCGTGCGGGCGACGTGGGGCCGCTTCGTGTTGAGCAGCGTGAAGCGGCCGCGCTTCAACAGCACGGCGAGCGCGATCTTGATCTCCATCGGAGCAAAGGTGTTGCCGACGCAGATCCGCTCGCCGCCGCCGAACGGATAGTATTCGAAGGCGGAGTAGCGTCGCTCGAGGTGGCGCTCCGGGCGGAACACGTCCGGCTCCGGGTAGATGTCGGGATCGAAATGCGTGAGGAACACGCAGGCCGCGACCTGCGTGTTCTCGGTCAGCCGGTAGCCCTTCACCTCGAGCGGCGTCTCGCCGATGACACGGATGATGTCCGGAACCGGCGGGAAGAAACGCATCATCTCGCGCACGAAGGCGTTCAGATAGGGCAGCGTCTGGGTCGCGTTCGGGTCGCCCTCGACGTCGACATCGGCCAGCTCCTCCATGAGCTTCCGGTAGATCTCGGGATTGGAATGCGCCCAGAACATGGCCCAGCCGATCGACATTGCCGAGGTCTCGTGGCCGGCGATCAGCATGGTGACCATGTTGTCGACGATCACCGAATCCGCCATCGCCGGCGCGCCGTCCGGGGTCCGCGTGCCGACGATGCGGGAGAGCAGGCCGCGCCGTTGCTCCGGGGCGGCGCGGATCTGGTCGATGGTCTCGTGGAGAAGCTGCCTCAGGCGCATCTGGGCGGCGCGGAACCTTGCGTTCGGCGGCAGGCTTTCGTTGAGGAACCCGAGCACCGAGAGGATCAGGAAGGTCTTGTTGCTCAGCCGGTCGCCGAAATCACGGATCGCGGTGCGCCGCTCGGCGATGGCGGCGGGATCCTCGACGCTGAAGATGGTCCTGACGATGATCTCCAGCGCGATGGTCACGCCCTCCTCGACCATGTCGAGCGTGCGTCCGGGATGCCAGCTCTCCATCTGCGCCACCACGGCGTCGACCATCATCGGAGCCAGGCTGCGCAGTCCATCGGCTCTCAGTCCCGGCGTAACGATCTCGCGCTGCGCCCGGTGCGGCGGCCCGGACATCGAGGTGAAGGAGTCGCCGATCACGCGTCTTTGCGCCTCGCTCTGCAGCGCTTTGAAATGCTCGGTCGGTGCGGTGAAGATCTGCTTCACCGCGGCGGGATCGCCGGTGATCACCGTCTTCATCGAGGTCGTCACGGTGAACGGATCGCCGTATTTCCGCCGGCACTCGGCGAACAGCTCGTAGGGGTTCCTGACGTAGTTCAATCGGGACGCCAGCGCGAAGGTTGGGCCTGGCGGCAAGCCATGGTTCATCGGTCGGTTCCCGTTCGAGAAACAGGGCGTGGCCGCGCTTCGGCTGACGCCTGGATCCAGGCGGAGAACTGCCGCTCCAGATGGCCCGCGGCCTCGGTCATCAGCCGGATGCCGAGATCGTCGACGTGACGGCGGCGCCAGTCCGCCAATGCGGTTCCGGCCAGCCACGCGTTGCATGCCGCCATCGCCGGGCCGGCGTGGATCTGGAAATTGCTGCGCGCCGCGATCGTGCCGTCGAGCGCAAGCCGCGCGGTGTGGATGAAGTACCAACGAAAGACCATCGCCAGCTTCTTGTGCGGGTTGGCCTCGGCTTCGGCCAGTTCTCCCGGTGCCGCCGCCGCATAGTGGCCCGCCGTCTCCGCCCAGACCTCGGCGACGCTGCGGCCGAAATAGCGTTCCTCGATCTCGCGCAGCACCGCCGGCGCGATGTCGTCAAGCGATCGGTGGGTCCGGTACAGCTCGTAGAGCCGGCTGGCGCGGGCGGCGAACATGGTGCCGCGCTTGAGCACCTGGACGCGGGCGCCGATCTCGAACATGTCGCCCGCGGGCGCCATGTCGAAGTCCTGCGGTCCGGCCGCCGCCAGCATGTCCTTGGCAAGGTCGCTTGTCGCCGCTTCGACCGTGCACTGGTTGACTGAGCCGGTGAGCACGAAGTCGGCACCCAGCACGAAGGCGGCGGCCACCGCCTCGGGCGCGCCGATGCCGCCGGCGGCGCCTACACGCACGCGTGCCGCCGGCGGGAAGCCGCGCGCGATCTCGCTGCGGAGCCGGATCATGCTCGGCAGCAGCGCAAGCGCCACCTGCTTGTCGGTGTGGCCGCCGGAATCCGCTTCGATGCAGAGGTCGTCGGCGAGCGGGATGCGGGCAGCCAGCGCGGCCTGCTCCGCCGTCACCTGGCCGCGGGCGAGCAGGGCCTGGACGATCTCCGGTTCGGCCGGTGCCAGAAATCGCCGCGCCACCTCCGGGCGCGACACCTTGGCCATGATGAGATGGCGCGTGGTCGGCGCGCCGTCCGGTCCGGTGGCGAGGCCGGTCAGCCGATAGCGTACCAAGGCTGGCGTCGGCACGATGAAGGCCGAGGCCTCGAGGCGCCGGACGTCGTGGGCGAGCAGGATGTCGAGCACCCGCTCCTCGGCTTCGGGCAGCACGAAGTTGTGCAGGAAATTGACGCCCCACGGCAAATCCGGCCCGAGCGACCGTGCCAGGACGGCGACGTCGTCGGCGATCTGCGCCGCCGCCACGCCGCCGGTGCCGAGAAAGCCGAGCAGCCCGGCCCTGGCCAGGCGTTCCACCATGGGGGCCGAGGCGATGGCCTTGACCATGCCGCCCGCCGCATAGGCCAGACGCACGCCGTGATCGTTTAGAAATGCAGGGCTGCCGAGCGCATCCGGTCGGATCGGCATGGGCGTTGGCGACACGGAAATCACACTTTCCCGCCGGCCATCGCCAACGGTTGAGGGGGGACGATACAGGGCATCATTGGCCAATTCCGCGACGCTGTCACCAATGCGGAGATCCTTGTTTTATCGGGTGTTATTGGTTGCCCGGGCCACCTTGCTCGGCTAGCGTCAAGGTTGACTGGCGCGGGCACCGAGTCGAGGAAAAATCGCATGGCCGAAGCGGTCGCGATCATCGGGTTGGCCTGCCGGCTGCCGGGTGCTGATTGCGAACAATCTTTGTGGCAATTGCTCGCCGCCGGCGGCTCTGCCATCCGGCCGATTCCGGCCGATCGCTGGCCCGTGGACAGCCTTCATCATCCGGTGCACGGCACGTCCGGACGAACGGTGATGCGGCGAGGTGGCTTTCTCGACCGCATCGACGAATTCGATGAACGCTTCTTCGCCATCTCGCCGCGCGAAGCCCGCGCCATGGACCCGCAGCAGCGCATGCTGCTGGAGGAGACCTGGCACTGCCTGGAGGATGCCGGCCTGAAGCCGTCGTCGCTGTCCGGGCGCGGGGTCGGCGTATTCGCTGGCGTGATGGCGACCGACTACCAGCAGAATGCCACCCAGCCCGGCGCCGTGACCAACGGGTTCTCTGCGCTTGGGACCTATGGCGCCATCCTG
>CAMDOT010000190.1 GCA_945903635.1 Rhizobium sp. Q54
CGTCGGTCTTCGCTATCGCCCGCCGGAGGATACGATCATCGAATTTCTTCTGGCTGCGCTCGCTCGACGCCCGGCCTTCGATCGTCGCGATATGCCGCTCCAGCGTGGCTGCGAATGCCGCGGGCGACGATGACAGGCGCTTGCGCAGCAATTGGTGCACGAAGTGATCGACGGCACGCCCGCCGTCAGGAACGCTTTCGCGACTCTTGATGTAGGCGTCCAACTGCCGCCGAGCGTCCCTTTCATCTTCCGTATACTCTGCCGGCAGCGCTTCAAGTCGCCTCTCGGGATAAATGCGCTTTCCATTCGCATCGACCAGATCGCTCTTCAGTCGACGGATCATGACCCGGGCGAGCTGCGGGTCACTTGGGAGGACGTTTCTCGCGAAACGCTGATCATCGAGAAGTTCGAGCAGGGCTGTGAAGGATTCGGTGTATCCGTCGTGCGGCGTGGCGGTGAGAAACAGCTTGTGCTGGAAGTGTGGCGCGGCCAGCCGAACCAGTCGCGTCCTGAGGCTTTCGACAGCGTAGCGGCCGACGGTCGGGGCAACATTGTGAGCCTCGTCGATGATCAGCAGGTCGAACCTTCTGGGGTGACTGACGTGCGGGGGCAATGCATCCCGCAGGAGACGCAGGCCTTCGCCCTGCTTGGCCCAGTCCATCGACGTAATCAGCCGGGGAAAGGACGTCCACGGGTTGGCATGCAGGCCTCGCTCCCGGCGCAGACGCTTTACGTATTCAGTATCGACGATGCGGAACTCTAGCCCGAACTTCTCCTGCATCTCGACACGCCACTTTTCCTGCAAAGAGGCCGGGCAGAGTACGAGAACTGTGCGAGCACGGTGCCGCAGAAGCATCTCTTGGATGACGAGCCCGGCTTCTATGGTTTTCCCGAGGCCGACGTCGTCGGCGATCAGCAGATTGGTACGCGCCATGTCGACCGCGCGGACGAGCGGATCCAGCTGGTAGTCCTCGATGCTGACGCCACTGCGGAATGGTGCCTGAAGGTAGCCGCGGTCTGCGTTTGTCGAAGCCCCCCAACGTACTGCGTCGAGAAAGGATTCGAGCGTCTCTGGCGCATCCAAGCCCGTCATTCTGGGGAGGCCGGCACGCTCGATGACATGGGCGCCTGGTTCGAGCTCCCACACGACTTCGAGTTCCTCGCCCAGGGCGTCTTCGTCGATCGATACGAGCCGAACGAGATTGCTCTCGGGGGCGCCCGGGCTCGCCGATGCGCCGTCGACATCGGAAACGATCCATTGGCGACGGCGGGCTTCCACCAGCTGACCCGGCTCCGGAGTGGTTCCGTGAGCCACCAGAGTAGCCACCTCGCTTGCAACCAATGTCATTTGCCAATCCCCGCTCGCTTTCGCGCCTCGACGCATCCTGCGATGCGATCTGCGGCAACGGTGGCAGCTTCGTGTGCCCAAACTCGAATGACCTTCCAACCTAAGGCTTCCAGTCGCAGGTTGGTATCGGCGTCGCGCGCCCGGTTTGTCTCGATCTTGTCACGCCAGAAGGCCGCGTTACTCTTTGGCCAAGAGGCATGCTCAGGACAGCCATGCCAGAAGCAACCGTCGACGAATATTGCCAGGTAAATCTTTGGAAAAGCGATGTCTGCGACGCGCCGCGGCTTGGCCAGAAGCGGCACCTGTATGCGATAGCGAAGCCCTCGGCCATGCAGCGCTTTGCGCAGATCTAGCTCAGCTCGCGTGCCCTTCTGTCGAATGCGCGCCATCCGGCAACTAGCCTCATGCGACGAGGGTTGTATGCCCGCCATCCACGACGCCTCCCATTCTTATTCTCGTCGTTGATTTAACGTCGACACCACGATCGATCTTCGGCATTTTTCATCTATGGGCCCGATCCCGCGCGGCCAGAATCGATACTGTACTGAAGATCCGAAAAAGCTCAGCAATTTCCATGGTGCGGTTCGATTTCAGATCTCTCCGCACATCGATGGGGGATTCGAAAGGTACGGATTTCGTGTGCCGAATAACCATGCAATATCAGGCACTTAAAGTTCCGTACTAAAATCGCAAAGTCAGGAGCTTTCGAGACTTCGGGGTAGAGAGAGACCAACTCGGCCCTGAGGCGGCGATCGGCGGTCAGGAGCGTTGTGTGGAAAAGCCCACAAACCCTGGGCGTTTCAGCGCCCTCGACCGGGCCCGGAGACCGTTGTCCCGGGAGGTAATGGCGGAGGGGATGGGATTCGAACCCACGATAGGGGTTTACCCCCTATAACGGTTTAGCAAACCGCCGCCTTCGGCCACTCGGCCACCCCTCCGCAGCCCGTTTAGACCCCGGCGACCATAACCACGACGGATGCGAGGGGGTTCTAGCCGGGGGTTCGGGGGGTGTCAAACAACCCCCGAATTTCGCAAGCGATATCAGGCCCTTGGCGGGCCGGCACGCGACGTGCGACGCTGCCGCCATGAGTTCACCCGCCCCCAGTTCCGCCTCCAGCTCGGCCCCCAGCTCGATCGACATGCTCCAGCGCCTGGTGGCGTTCGACACCACCTCGCGCAACTCCAACCTGGAGCTGATCCAGTACATCCAGGGCTACCTCGATGAGCACGGGGTCAAAAGCACCCTGGTCCCCAACGAGGACGGCACAAAGGCCAACCTCTACGCCTCGATCGGGCCCGAGGCCGAAGGCGGCATCGTGCTGTCGGGCCACACCGACGTGGTGCCGGTCGACGGCCAGGCCTGGGTCACCGATCCGTGGACACTGAGCGAAAAGCCCGACGGCAATCTCTACGGCCGCGGTACCTGCGACATGAAGGGGTTCATCGCCACCTGCCTGTCCCATGTCCCCGCGTTCCAGCGTGCGCGCCTGAAAGTGCCGATGCATTTCGCCTTCAGCTACGACGAGGAGATCGGCTGCCTCGGCGCCCACTCGCTGGCCGAGAAGCTGATGGGCAACGTGCCGCGCCCGCAGGCGGTGATCGTGGGCGAACCCACCATGATGGGTGTCGTCAACGCCCAGAATGCCGGCGGCGGCCACGTCGCCACCTTCACCGGCGTCGAAGCCCATTCCTCGATGACCCACCTTGGCGTCAGCGCCATCCATTTCGCCGGCGACTTCATCCATTGGCTGAACGAGCTGCAGGTCGAGCTGGCGCTCCGCCAGCGCGCCGACATCGACACCATCCCCGGCCACACCACGATCAACGTCGGCATCGTCGGCGGCGGCACCGCGGGCAATATCCTGGCCCGCGAGTGCACGCTGCGCTGGGGCTACCGCACCTTGCCCGGCGACGATGCCTGGGAAGTGCAGCGCCGCGCCGAGCAATACGTGGCCGAACTTCTATTGCCCAAGATGAAGGCCAAACACCCCGACGCCAACATCACCCTGGAGCGCCGCTCCTTCGTGCCCGGCCTGAAACCCGAGGAGAACGAGGAAGCCGCCAAGCTCGCCCTGCAATGGACCGGCGGCAACCGCACCTACGCCGTGCCCTACGGCACCGAGGCCGGCATCTTCCGCGGCCACGGCATCCCGACCGTGATCTGCGGCCCCGGTGACATCTCGCAGGCGCATCAGCCCAACGAGTTCGTCGCCAAATCGCAGATGGATGCCTGCGATGCCTTCATCGGCAAGATGATCGGCTGGGCCGAGCGCCAGTGACGCGCCAGTGACGCATCGGACTCGGCGCGTTCTGAAGTTCGGTCGTTCGGCGACTCGGAATAGGACAGGCAACGCCTTGATTAGCCTCGTCTAATCGCCGCTGGCGTCGGACTCGGTGTGTCCGACGAACGACGACATTCCGTGACCGCGTTTTCCTCCTTTTCCTATTGAACACCAAAAGACAAGAGAATAAGGGCTTCCTCCTAGTCTTTTCTCTCGTGTGTTTCCTATCCCAAGCCGATCGGTTGGTCAAGCTTGACGCCGGACCCGGCATGCCGCCCGATCCGTCTGCATGACCGCCCCGCTCGCTCGCCTCCGTCACGCCAGTCGCCGGCGTCTCCTGCAATTTCTGGCCGCCAGTCCGCTGCTGGCCGCCAGCGAGGCGTTGGCACAGGCCACGCCCCTCCCCGACAAGGTGATCTCCTCGCCGCAAGAAGCGCTGAACGTCTTCGACTTCGAAGCGGCGATGCAGAAGACCGTGCCGGCGGCGCACTACGGCTACATGGCGACCGGCATCGACGGCGAGGCGACGCTGCGCGCCAACCGCGAGGGCTTCCAGAAGTTCCAGCTCCGGCCCCGCCGTCTCATCGACGTGAGCAAGCTCGACCTGCGCATGGAACTGTTCGGCCGCACCTATGCCAACCCAATCGTGATCGCACCGACCGGATCGAACCGCGCCTTCCACGAGGACGGTGAGCTCGCCGTCGCCCGTGCCGCGCGCACCGGCAACCATCTGCAGATGCTGTCGACGGTGGCCACCACCTCGATCGAGGACGCGATTGCGGCGCGCGGCCAGCCGGTCTGGTTCCAGCTCTACCCCACCAACAACTGGGAACTGGGCGACACGCTCGCCCGCCGCGCCGAGAAAGCCGGAGTCGAGACCATCGTGGTGACGGTCGACGTGCTGGCGCGACAGAACTGGGAGACGCTCTCCCGGCTGTGGCGCACCGATACGCGCAATTGCGGCTCGTGCCATGGGCTGGGGCTGAAAAGCTTCGTCGAGCGCAAGCCCAACTTCAGCGGGCTCGACATTTCCGGCATCAACAACACCGGCGCCACCAACCTCACCTGGGAATACCTGAAGCGCCTGCGCGACATCGTGAAGACGCGGATCGTCGTCAAAGGCCTGCTGACGCCCGAGGACGCCCTGCTCGCGGTCGACAACGGCCTCGATGGCATCGTGGTGTCGAACCACGGCGGCCGTGCCGAGGACAACGGCAGTTCCACGATCGAAGTCCTGCCCGAGATCCTCGAGGTGGTCGACGGCCGCATTCCCGTGCTGATCGATTCGGGCTTCCGGCGTGGCACGGACATTGCGAAGGCGCTGGCGATGGGCGCGCGCGGTGTCTGCATCGGTCGTCCTTATCTTTGGGGGCTCGGCGCCTTCGGGCAGCCGGGTGTCGAGCGCGTGCTGGGGTTGTTGCTGCAGGAAACTCGCGCCGCCATGCTACAGCTCGGCGCGCCGACGCTAAAACATCTCACGCCGACGATGGTAAAGCGGAGTTGAGAGGGAGTTTGTCATGATCCTGGGAATGTCGCTGTCGACTTTCACGACCTTGCACGTCGTCATCAGCCTGATCGGCATCGCAACGGGCGTCGTCTGCCTGTTGGCCATGGTGGGCTCACGGCTGCCCACTGGATTGACGGCAACATTCCTGCTGACCACGGTGGCCACGAGCGTGACCGGCTTCTTCTTTCCCAATCTCAAGATCGGGCCGCCGGTCATCTTCGGCGTCGTGTCCCTCGCCGTACTGACGCCCGTCCTGCTGGCGCTCTATCGCTACCATCTGGCCGGGCCGTGGCGCTGGATCTACATCACCGGCGCCGCCTTCGCGCTCTATCTCAATTCTGTCGTCGGCGTCGTCCAGGCCTTCCAGAAGCTCGCCTTCCTGAAGCCGCTCGCGCCGACCCAATCCGAGCCGCCGTTCCTGCTGGCACAAGGCGTCGTTCTGGTGGTCATCGTCGGCCTGACCATCCTGGCACTCAGGCGCTTCCGGCCAGCAATGACCTAGGGCAATGGCCTAGGCGGAAAGCGCGAAGCCCGCGATCAGTGCCACGGTGCCGCCCTACACCGGTACGCCGACCCTGCAGAAGCCGTTCCATCTGGACGAACTCCGCTGGATTCTGGCCGATGCAGGGCTCTGATTAGACCCCGGCGCAGACCGTCTGTTCGGTGCGAAAGACACTGTGCTGACCGAAGCGCTTGTTGTAGGCGTCGACGATCGCCTAGATCTTGGCCCGGTGCCCAGGTGCATCGAACACGACGACAACCAGCAGCTTGGTCCGCTCCCGCAGCGTCTGGTTCTTGGAGTTACGCGACTGTCCGGCGACGTTGAGGACGCTCAGCCCGTCGGGAAAGCGCGGCGTCACTTCGGCCGCCACGAACTCGGCCCACTGGTCCTCGCTCACCTCGCCGCCACCCTCGATGTCGCGCCCGAAATAGAGGTTGAGCTCGAGCGCGGGCTTGAGCGGTGCCGCGCAGACGGCCGCCGGCGGCGACGACTGCGCATTGGCTTGGGCGCCGGCGGTGAGCAGCAGTGCGAATATTGCCACCCCGAGCGCAGCGAGGGATCTTTCGCGACGCCGAGATAAAGGTCCCCCGCCTCTGGCTCGGGACGACAACAGTACGGAAATCATCAGTTCAGATACGGAACCGACATGCCCTTGGTCACGGCGGGGCGGGCATTGACGATGTCGTACCAGCGCTTGACGTTGGGGAAGTCGGCCAGGTTCACGGTGTGCCACTCGTGACGCGCCGCCCACGGAAAGATCGACATGTCGGCGATCGTGTAGTCCTCGCCGGCGACGAAGGCGTTGCCCGCGAGCTGCTTGTCGAGCACACCGTAGAGGCGCTTGGCCTCGTCGACGTAGCGCTTCATGCCGTACTCGATCTTGGTCGGCGCGGCGCGCAGGAAATGGTGCGCCTGGCCCAGCATAGGGCCGAAGCCGCCCATCTGCCACATCAGCCACTGCAGCGCGTCGTAGCGCTTGGCGGGGTCGGCCGGCATGAACTTCTGCGTCTTGTCGGCGAGGTAGATCAGGATCGCCCCCGACTCGAACAGGCTGTACGACTTGCCACCGGGGCCGTCGGGATCGACGATCGCGGGAATGCGGTTGTTGGGGCTGATGCGCAGGAATTCGGGCTTGAACTGCTCGCCCTTGGAAATGTCGACCTTGTGCACGCTGTAGGGCAGCCCGCACTCCTCGAGCATGATGGAGATCTTGCGGCCGTTGGGCGTGCCCCAGGTGTGAAGTTCGATCATCTCGGTATTTCCCCGTTCATTGCGAAAATCTTACAAATCAGATCAGGCGAAGCTGTCGTCGTCTCCGCCGCCCATCCCGCTATCCATGCCCTGATCGTATGACGCGGTGTCGTAATCCTCGGACGCAGCACCTTCCGCCGTCCGGCTGTCGTCCTGCGCCATCGCCTGCTGCTGCGCGTCGGGAACGGCGGACGGCTGGGCTGCGGCCTGCTGCTGGCCGAACGGATTGCTGCCCATCATGGAGCTGATGCCCTGGAACAGCAGGGCGCCGCCGGCCACGCCGGCCGCCGTCATCATCGCGGTGCGCAGGAAGCTGCCACCCGCAGGGGCCGCCGCAGGTGCCACCGCCGCCTGCAATGGCGATCGGGTCGAGGGCACAGGCGCCTGCTGTGCGCCCTGTGCGGCCCCGGACTGTGAACCCGCCGCTTGCGGGCCCGCCGCTTGCGATCCCCATGGGCTCACCTTCGGCGCACTGCCCAGGAAGCTCGTCGGCGCAGCTGGTGCTGCATTCACCTTGGCCTCGAGCTCGGCAATGCGCTCCTGTGCTGCCTTCAAGGCCTGTTCCTGGACCAGAACGGTCTGCACCATCAGATAGGGCGCCGCCGGCTGGCGCACGACCGAACCCGAAATCAGGGCCTCGGCTTCGGGATCGCGCGGCTGCGCCTCGAATTGCTGGAGTCGTCCGAACAGGCCCGTAATAAGGTCGCGTTCCTGTGCTTGCATGACAGTCCTCCCGCCCCTCCCTGCGCGAAGCCGCATCTTGGGGGCTCCGCCAACGTGGTTGTCCGTCGGCGGAGCGTCAAGGGCCGCTGAGGCACGTCGTTATTTGAGCAGTTTTATTCGACCAATTTTCGGTATGACCGCTTCGCAGAGACCTTGCCGTCTTTGACGGTCATGACGTCACAGGCCTGAAACATCGCCCGCCTGCCGTCGGCGAGCGTCCCGGTCACCAACAGTTCGACCACCACGAGATCCTGACCGAAGCTGCAGTGGACCGGTTCATAGTGGATGTCCGGAATCGCCCGGAAGGCATCGGCGATCGCCGCGCGAACCGCCTTCGATCCTTCGAGGCGCTTGCCATACGGCTCGCCGCCTCTGGTGATCTCCCAGAGGCAGTCATCGGTCAGCAGGGCCATCGCACCCTCGACATCGTGTGCGTTCCACGGCTCGAGAAATTTCTCGACAAAGACCTGATCGTAAATTGGCATGTCGACTCCTACAGCCGTGTGAAATCCATGGTCCAGTTGGTCTCCCAGCTTGTGCCCTCGTCCGCCGAGAAGGCCTGCTCCCAGCGCGCCGCGCCGCGCGTGATGCGGGACCAGATGAAGCGGACGCGGATCGGCTTTTCGCCGAACCTGTCGTCGCCGTAGAAGATGCCGATGCCATTGTCGAAGCGGCCGATGACGGGCGGCGTCAACTCGCCGGGCCGGCGGCTGTCGAGCCAACGGATCGACCAGCGGTCCACTGCCGGATCGTAGAGGCGCAGGCTCGCCCCCGCGTAGCGGTCGCCCGGCAGCTCGATCTCGTTCTGATCGAAGTTGCCCCAGCCACCGAGGATCTTCTGTGTCGTGCAGGTGCCGGTAAATTCGATCCAGTCCGCCCCGCTGGCCAGGCGCTTCGTGAGATAGCGATGACGGCAGGTCCAGTCCCCGATGAAGAAATCGAAGTCGGCGCTGGGCTCCGCCCGCGAGATTGGCTGTGAGATTGGCATTGAGGTCGGCATGGCGGTCTCCTTGCACAGTGGAAGTACTGCCTGCTTATAAGTGGCCATACCTGACAGTTTCCGTCAGGAATTAGTGCTATCTTTTCTACATGCGTGCGAGCCGGCTGTTGTCGATCCTGATGATGCTGCAAACCCGCGGTCGCGTGACGGCCGAGGTGCTGGCCGAGGCCTTCGAGGTCTCGGTGCGCACGATCTATCGCGACATCGATGCGCTGAGCGCGGCGGACGTGCCGGTCTATGCCGACCGCGGGCCGGGCGGCGGCTTTCAGCTGCTCGACGGCTACCGTACCCGGCTCACCGGACTGTCGCCCGCCGAGGCGGAGACTCTGTTCCTGGCGGGTCTCCCCGGCCCCGCCGCCGAACTCGGCCTTGCCGACCTGCTCGCGACGGCGCAGCTCAAGCTGACGGCGGCGCTGCCGGAGCGCGCGCGAGGGAGCGCGCAGAAGGTAGCGGCGCGCTTCCATCTCGATCCGGTCGACTGGTTCCGCAGCACCGATGCCGCACGCCTGTTGCCGGCGATCGCCCAGGCGGTGTGGAACGAGACCTGCGTCGACATCCGTTACAAGCGCGGCACCGGCGCGGTCGCCCGCCGCCTGAGCCCGCTCGGGCTCGTGCTGAAGGCCGGCACCTGGTACGCCATCGCCCGGGTCGGCGAGCAGACCCGCACCTATCGCGTCGCCAACATTCTCGACCTCGCCGCGACCGACCAGCGCTTCGAGCGGCCCAAGGATTTCGACCTGGTGCGCTTCTGGACCACGTCCACGCGCGCCTACGAGATCGGCCTCTATCGCGCCGACGCTGTCCTTCGGCTCTCGCCGCAAGGTCTCGCGAAGCTCGAAGGGCTGGGCACCGCCGTGCAGCAGGCGGCCCGCGAGAGCGCCGGGCCCCCGGAGAAGAACGGCTGGGTGCGCGTCACCATCCCGATCGAGTCGATCGACCAGGCGGCCGTCGATCTCCTGCGGCTGGGCACCGACGCGGAAGTGCTGAAGCCGGCGACGCTCCGGCGCCGCCTGGCGAAGGCGGCGCGGGAGATCGTGCGTCTTTACGCCTAGCGGACGACGGAGGCCGTCTGGCCGAACAGGATCTTGCGCTGTTCCTCGGTGTTGATGCCCGGCGCCGGGCGCAGCTCGGCGCCGGTGGCCTTGCCCTTGACCACGGCCGGACGCTTGCCCATTTCCTCGAACCACGTCTGGAGGTGTGGGAAGTCTTCGAGCTTCTGGCCGAAGTTCTTGAAGCCCACGACCCACGGCCAGATCGCCATGTCGGCGATCGAGTAGTCGCCGGCCACGAACGACCGGTCGACCAGCCGCTTGTTCAGCACGCCGAACAGGCGATTGACCTCGTTGCTGTAGCGCGCCTGGCCGTAGCTGAGCTGCTCCGGCGGATTGAACTGCGGCGCATACATATTGAAGTGGTTCGCCTGGCCCGCCATCGGACCCAAGCCGCCCATCTGCCAGTTGACCCACTGCAGCACCTCGTACTTGCCGCGCAGGTCCTTCGGAAGAAACTTGCCCGCCTTCTCGGCCAGATACTGCAGGATCGCACCAGACTCGAAGACCGCGACGGCAGCGCCGCCACCCGCCGGTTCATGATCGACGATCGCAGGCATGCGGTTGTTGGGGCTGATCGCCAGGAACTCGGGCTTGAACTGCTCGCCCGTGCCGATGTTCACGGGCACCAGTCTGTAGGGCAGGCCGCATTCCTCGAGCATGATGGAAATCTTCCAGCCATTCGGCGTCGGCCAATAGTGAAGGTCGATCATGAAGTGTCTCCTGGAGGGAATGTGAATTGGTGCCAAGACTAGACCATCCGGCGCTCCGCCCGAAACGCGGAAGCGCTAATGCCCTCATGAGGAAATGGTTGTTTCGCCACGGGTGCCGATGAGAATATTCGCGGCGGAAATGCGCGCCAGGGGAGGACTTCAATCATGGCCACTTCACTCTACGATCTGAGCGTGACCAACTACCTGCAGACACTGGGTGGCATGGAGGGCTTCCTAGGCCGCGGCCTCGCCCACTTCCAGGAAAACAAGGTCGACCCCAACGAGATCGTCGAGACGCGCCTCTATCCCGACATGCTGCCGTTCCGCTTCCAGGTCCTGGCCGTCGCGCACCATTCGATCGGCGCGATGCGAGGCGTCAAGGCGGGCCTGTTCACGCCGCCGGCCCAGTTGCCGCCGCTCGACTATGCCGGCCTGCAGAAGGCGGTGACCGAAGCGCGCGAGGCGTTGCAGCAGCTCGCCCCCGCCGACGTGAACGCGCTCGAAGGCAAGGACGTCACCTTCCAGACCCGCGACACCAAGATACCGTTCACGGCGGAGGGCTTCGTCCAGTCGTTCTCGCTGCCGAACTTCTATTTTCATGCCACCACCGCCTACGACATCCTGCGCTCGAAGGGCGTGCCTCTTGGGAAGCGCGACTTCCTGGGCCGGATGCGCCTGAAGACGTGATGGAGGCGCGCCTGCCAAAGCACATCGGCATCGTGGCCTGTTCCGCAGAGGGTGCGGCCCTCTGCTATCGCACGATTTGTGTCGAAGGGGCCGGACTGCTCGGGCCGCATGCGCATCCCGAAGTTTCCATGCACACGCCGTCGCTCGCCGACTACATGGCCCACATCTATCGCGACGACTGGCAGAGTGTAGGCGACCTGATGCTGGCTTCGGCCGACAAGCTCGCCCGCGCGGGCGCCGACTTCCTGATCTGCCCCGACAACACCATCCACCAGGCCCTGCCCCATGTCGTGCCGCGCTCGCCGCTCCCGTGGCTGCACATCGCCGAAGTCGCCGCCCAGCACGCCGTCGAGCGCGGCTTCCGTACCATCGGAATCACCGGGACGCGCTGGCTGGTCGACAGCGAGGTCTATCCGGAGAAGCTTGCCGCGCGCGGGCTGAAATTCGTGCGTCCCAGTACCGCCGAGCGTGACGAATGCAACCGCATCATCATGGACGAGCTGGTCTGCAGCACTTTCAAACCAGAGTCGGTCGCCTACTTCCAGCAGGTGATCGGGCGCATGAAGGATCAGGGCTGCGACGCCGTCGTACTGGGCTGCACCGAGATTCCGTTGATCCTGAGCGACGCGAACTCACCTCTGCCGACACTCGACTCCACACGCCTGCTGGCGCGGGCGGCGCTGAAACGCGCAGTCGCCTAGAGTCAGCCGTCATTGGACCGCGGG
>CAMDOT010000191.1 GCA_945903635.1 Rhizobium sp. Q54
CGGCGGTGAGGTCGACGCCGTAGACGGTGACGATGAAGCCGGCCTGCCAGTCCCAGTAGTTGTTGTTGGGAATGCCGTAGTTGGTGAAGCGCTCGACATACTGGTTGCCGAGCGTGCCGAAGGCCTTGAACGAGACGTTCTCGTTGACCTTGATGAAGGGCAGCGGCACGGCGATCTGGCCCCACTTGTACCAGGCGATGCCGGAGTTGGCGAAGAAGTTGGGGCTGTAGCGGACGGCGCCGGTGATGGCGACGGGCCCGAAGTCGTAGCCGGCGACGAAGCTGAACTCGTTGAGGCCGAACATCAGGCTGTCGGGCGCGCCCGGGTAGTTGTATCGGGTGTAGCCGAGGTCGAAGCTGAGCTTGTCGGAGAGAGTCTTGAGTCTGAAGCCGGCGTTGATGTCGATTTCGGCGGCGGCGCCGGTGTTGGGGAAGTTGACGTTGCTGCCCCAGGCGCCGGCATAGGCGGTGATCGGCAGTTGCTCGCTGAAGGTCGGGGTCTCGTAGGCCGCCGAGGCCTGAAAGGCGAACTGGCGCTGGGTCTGCGAGATGCCGCGATAGGAGTAGTCGTTCAACGCCGCAATGGTGGCGGTGAAGGTGCCGCCGAACGGCGCCTTCCAGGTCTCCTTCTCCGGCGGCGGCGCCGGGGCCGTCTCGGGCGTTGAGGTTGAAAGCGGCGCCTGCGCCTGGAGCTCCGTGTCCTGCGCATTCGCGATACCGACTGCACCAAATGCCGCGCACAGCACCAGGCCGGCAGCTTTCATCATCACTCCGCTCATAACAAAACTCCCCTGAACGAGGTCACAGGGAACGCCCTCCCGCTTTAGGAAATCCATGGGGGCCAATGCCGCCGCGCATAGGAATTCCATAAATGCCGAGGGGCTAGACCTCGATCCGGCTGCCCATCTCGACGACCCGGTTGGACGGCAGGCCGAAGAAGTCGCCGGCGCTCGAGGCAAAACGGGCGAGCGCGATGAAGAGCTTCTCCTGCCAGCGCGGCAGCAGCGGCACGCTCGATGCCACGTAGGTGTTGCGGCCGATGAAATACGACGTCCGCATCGGCTCGAAGGGGATGCCACGGTCGATGAGCGGGGCGAGGTCGCGCGGCACATCCGGCGAGTCCATGAAACCATAGCGCAGCACGACGCGATGCACGCCCTTGCCGAGATGCTCGACCTGGGCGCGATCGTTCTTCGACACGAAGGGTTCGTCGGGCACCTCGACGGTGAGCAGAACGACATGCTCGTGCAGCACCTCGTTGTGCTTGAGATTGTGCAGCAGGCTGCTGGGCACGTTGCCCGGGAATGGACTCATGTAGACGGCGACGCCCTGCGGCCGATGCAGCCGGCCCGGGCTGATCGAGGCGAGCAAGGTTTCGACCGACAGCGCGTCCTCGCTCTCGCGCGCCGCGACCGCGAGCCGTCCCTTCAGCCAGGTCGACATGCCGGCATAGATCACGACGGCGAGGACGAGCGGCACCCAGCCGCCCTGCAGGAGTTTCAGGGTATTGGCGGAGAACAGCGCCGCGTCGACCAGCAGGAACCCGCCGAACACGAGGGCGGACACGACCGGGTTCCACTTCCACACCTTGATGGCGAGCGCCATGACGAGCACGGTCGTGATCAGCATCGTGCCGGTGACGGCGATGCCGTAGGCCGCGGCGAGGTTGGTGGAGGACCGAAAGTTCACGACCAGTAGGACGACGCCCACGAGCTGCAGCCAGTTGATGGCCGGCACGTAGATCTGGCCGTGCTCGCTGGCCGAGGTGTGCAGGATACGCATGCGCGGGGTGAGACCCAGGAGGGTGGCCTGCTGGGCCATGGAAAAGGCGCCGGAGATCGTCGCCTGCGAGGCGATCACGGTGGCGACCGTCGCCAGGATCACCATGGGTATCAGCGCCCACGATGGTGCCAGATGAAAGAACGGGTGTTCCAGCGCCGACGGATCGACCAGCAGGAGCGCGCCCTGTCCGTAGTAGTTCACCAGCAGCGACGGGAGCACGAGCCCGTACCAGACGATCCGGATGGGTGTGCGGCCAAAATGGCCCATATCGGCGTAGAGCGCCTCGGCACCGGTGATGGCAAGCGTCACCGCCCCCAGGACGACGAAGGCCGCGATCCCATGATGCATGGCGAATTCGATGGCCATCAGCGGCGACAGAGCGGCCAGCACCTGCGGCGTCGCGGCGATTTGGTTCGCGCCCAGCACGAAGAGGAGCGTGAACCAGACCAGCATGATCGGACCGAACAGGCGGCCGATGCCCTCCGTCCCGAAGCGCTGGACGGCGAACAGCCCGACGATGATGCCGATCGCGATGGGCACGACCAGGGGCTCGAAGGCAGGCGTGGCGACATTCAGCCCCTCGACGGCGCTCAGCACCGAGATGGCGGGAGTAAGCAGGCAGTCACCGTAGAACAGAGCGGCGCCCGCCATACCCAGCATCATGTAGAACATGCGCTGCCGGCGCGTCAGCTCGGCACGGCGTGTCACCAGCGCCATCAGGGCGAGCACGCCGCCCTCGCCGCGGTTGTCGGCCCGCATCACGACCAGCACGTACTTCAGCGTGACCACGATGATCAGCGCCCAGGTGATCAGGGACAGGATACCGAGGATGTTCTCAGGCGTCGGCTGGATGCCGGTGAACTCGCTGAAGCACTCCTTCACGGTGTAGAGGGGGCTGGTGCCGATATCGCCGTAGACCACCCCGAGGGCCGCCAGCGTGAGTGGTGCCATTCTGCCGCTCTTCGGCGACGCCGAGCCGTTACTGGACATTCTGAAAACCGAACCTCTGAAAAGAGCGGCGTGTATGACTTTGCACTCCGGGTCGGTCAATGACCAGAGAACGCCGGCGGTGATCCATGCAAAATTCCTATGAAATTCATATGACGCTGCGCCGCCGGCCGGCTCGATTTCCTATGCCCTAGGGACCTTCTATGCCCGGCAAAGGAGAGTTCCATGCTCGACCTGATTTTTCTCGGCGCCGGTGTCGTCCTGTTCTGCCTGCTGATCGCCTACGAACGCCTGTGCAACAGGCTGTGAGGTTCCAATGAGTCTCGATTACGTCCTGGGCGGCGCGCTGGTCGCGGTCCTGCTCGTCTATCTCACGGTCGCGCTGGCGCGCCCGGAAAAATTCTAAGGGAATTCCGAGGTTGCCATGACTTTCAACGGCTGGGTGCAGATCGCCCTCTTCGTCGCGGTGTTGCTGGTGCTCACGCGACCTCTCGGCGGCTATCTCAGCCGCGTCCTGGGAGGCGAGCGCACGCTGCTGTCGCCCGTCCTGGTGCCGGTCGAACGCGGCTTCTATCGCCTGGCCGGGGTCGATCCCAACGAAGACCAGAGCTGGTGGGTCTATTGCCGCGCCATGCTGGTCTTCCATGTCGTGGCGTACGTGTTCCTCTACCTGCTGCTGCGCCTGCAGAACATTCTGCCGTTCAATCCGCAGGACATGGCGGCAGTATCCCCTGACCTATCCTTCAACACGGCCATCAGCTTCCTCACCAACACCAACTGGCAGTCCTACGGCGGCGAGTCGACCATGAGCTACCTGTCACAGATGACAGGCCTCGCGGTTCAGAACTTCCTGAGCGCCGCCACCGGCATCGCGCTCGCCATGGCGCTGATCCGCGGCTTCGCCCGCGCCAACGCCAAGGGAATCGGCAACTTCTGGGCCGACCTCGTGCGCATCACCCTCTATGTGCTGCTGCCGTTCTGCATCGTGCTCACCCTGTTCTATGTCTGGCAGGGCGTGCCGCAGAACCTCGGTGCCTATGTCGAGGCAACGACACTGGAAGGCGCCAAGCAGACCATCGCCCAGGGGCCGGTGGCCTCGCAGCTCTCGATCAAGATGCTGGGCACCAACGGCGGCGGCTTCTTCAACGCCAACTCGGCGCATCCCTACGAGAACCCGACGGCGCTTTCCAACCTGGTCCAGATGCTGTCGATCTTCGTGATCGGTGCTGCCATGACCAACGTGTTCGGTCGCGCCATCGGCGCCGAACGCCAGGGCTGGGCGATCCTGGCCGCCATGAGCGTGCTGTTCATGGCCGGCGTCGTCGTCGCCTACTGGGCCGAGGCCGGCGGCAACCCGGCGCTGGCCGCGGTCGGCATGGACAATGCCCTGGGCAACATGGAGGGCAAGGAGGTGCGCTTCGGCGTGTCCCTGTCGGCGCTCTTCGCCGTGATCACCACGGCGGCCTCGTGCGGCGCCGTCAATGCCATGCTCGACAGCTTCATGCCGCTCGGCGGCATGGTGCCGCTGGTCAACATGCTGCTGGGCGAGATCATCATCGGCGGCGTCGGCGCCGGCTTCTACGGCATCCTGCTGTTCGCCATCCTGGCGATCTTCCTGGCCGGCCTCATGGTCGGACGCACGCCGGAATACGTCGGCAAGAAGATCGAGGCGCGCGACGTCAAGTTCACCATGCTGGCGATCCTCTGCCTGCCGCTGGCCATCCTGGGCTTCACGGCGCTGGCCGTGGTGCTGCCGGCCGGTCTTGCCGGACCGGCCAATGCGGGGCCGCACGGCTTCAGCGAGATCTTCTATGCCTTCACGTCGGCGGCCGCCAACAACGGCAGCGCCTTCGGCGGTCTCACGGCCAACACGATCTTCTACAACACGACGCTCGGCGTCACGATGATCGTCGGCCGCGTCGCCATCATCGTGCCGATGCTGGCGGTTGCCGGCTCGCTGGCGGCCAAGCGCAAATCAGCCGTTTCGCTCGGCACCTTCCCGACCGACGGCCCGCTGTTCGTGGGCCTGCTGGTCGGCGCCATCCTGATCGTGGGCGGTCTCACCTTCCTGCCCGCCCTCGCCCTCGGACCCATCGCGGAACATTTCGCGATGCTGGCCGGCACGCTGTTCTAAGAGGCATCACCATGAGCACACGTGACAAGTCACCGTCGCTGTTCGACGCGGCGATCCTGAAGCCCGCCCTGGTGGCGAGCATCGCCAAGCTGCATCCCCGCGACCTGATGAAGAACCCGGTGATGTTCACCGTCGAGCTGGTGGCCGTGGTCGCCACCGTGCTGATGGTGCGCGACATCGTCGTGGGCGCGCCGGGCCTCGGCTTTGAGATCCAGATCGTGGCCTGGCTGTGGGTGACGCTGCTGTTCGCCACCTTCGCCGAGGCGGTGGCCGAGGGCCGCGGCAAGGCCCAGGCGGAATCGCTGCGCCGCATGAGGAGCGAAACCATCGCCAAGGTGCTGGTGGGCGTGAGCGACATCTTCGAGCCGGTCCGCGCCCATGCGCTGAAAGTGGGCCAAGTGGTGCTGGTCGAGGCCGGCGACATCGTGCCGGGTGACGGCGAGATCGTCGAAGGCGTGGCCACCATCGACGAATCGGCGATCACCGGCGAGTCCGCTCCCGTGATCCGCGAGGCCGGTGGCGACCGCTCGGCCGTCACTGGTGGCACCAAGGTGCTGTCGGACCGCATCAAAGTGCGAATCACGGCGGAGGAAGGGTCGAGCTTCCTCGACCGCATGATCGCGCTGGTCGAGGGCGCGTCGCGCCAGAAGACGCCCAACGAGCTGGCGCTGAACGTGCTGCTGGCTGGCCTCACTCTCATCTTCGTGTTCGCCGTCGTCACCATCCCGAGCTTTGCCGCCTATGCCGGCGGTTCGGTCTCGGTGATCGTGCTGATCGCGCTGTTCGTGACCTTGATCCCGACCACGATCGGCGCGCTGCTGTCGGCCATCGGCATTGCCGGCATGAACCGCCTGGTGCGCTTCAATGTGCTGGCGACCTCCGGCCGCGCCGTCGAGGCGGCGGGCGATGTCGACACGCTGCTGCTCGACAAGACCGGCACCATCACCCTCGGCAACCGGCATGCCACGCAGTTCATCCCGGTCCAGGGCATCGACGAGAACGAAGTGGCGCGGGTGGCCCAGCTCGCCAGCCTGTCGGACGAAACGCCCGAGGGCCGCTCGATCGTCGTGCTGGCGAAGGACAAGTACGGACTGCGCGGTGTCGACGTCGCCGAGCTCAAGGGTCACTTCATTCCCTTCACGGCACAGACCCGCATGAGTGGCGTCGACCATGAGGGCGCGGTGATCCGCAAGGGCGCCGTCGACGCCGTCGTGGCGCATGCGCGCTCATTGGGCGCTACGCCACCGATGGCGGAGATCGATCGCATCGCGAGCTATATCTCCAAAGAGGGCGGCACGCCGCTCGCGGTGTCGCGCAACGGCCAGGTGCTGGGCATCGTCTACCTGAAGGACGTGGTGAAGGGCGGCATCCGCGAACGCTTCGCGGAACTCCGCCGCATGGGCATCCGCACCGTGATGATCACGGGCGACAATCCGCAGACCGCCGCCGCCATTGCCGCCGAAGCGGGCGTCGACGATTTCCTGGCGCAAGCCACGCCGGAAGCCAAGCTGCGCCTGATCCGCGAAGAGCAGAGCGGCGGCAGGCTGGTGGCGATGTGCGGCGACGGCACCAACGACGCGCCGGCGCTCGCCCAGGCCGATGTCGGCGTCGCCATGCAGACGGGCACGAACGCCGCGCGAGAAGCCGGCAACATGGTCGATCTCGACAGCGACCCGACCAAGCTGATCGAGATCGTGGGCATCGGCAAACAGCTGCTGATGACCCGCGGCGCGCTCACGACCTTCTCGGTCGCCAACGACGTGGCGAAGTACTTCGCCATCATCCCGGCCATGTTCATCGCCTTCTATCCGCAGATCGGCGTGCTGAACGTCATGCAGCTCGCCACGCCGCAGAGCGCCATCCTGTCGGCCATCATCTTCAACGCCCTGATCATCGTGGCGCTGATTCCGCTGGCGCTGCGCGGCGTCCAATACCGGCCGAGCAGCGCTGCAGCACTCCTGCGCCGTAACCTGCTGATCTACGGCGTCGGCGGCCTGATCGTACCTTTCGTCGGCATCAAGCTGATCGACGTCATCGTCGCTGCTACGGGGCTCGCGTGATGGCTGAGGTCCTGCCCGTTGCCCATGCTTCGAGACGCGCACTGCGCGCGCTCCTCAGCATGAGGTGTGTGTTGTTTCAGCCAAAGAGACCTCATCCTGAGGAGGCCGCGAAGCGGCCGTCTCGAAGGATGGGCAACAGTCGAGGTACTTAAGTCATGCTTCGCCATTTCAGAGCTTCGTTCGTCATCCTGCTGCTGATGACGGTTCTCCTGGGTCTCGCCTATCCGCTGGCCATGACCGGTGCGGCGCGTGCCCTCTTCCCCGCCCAGGCCGCGGGATCTCTGATCGAGCGCGACGGCAAGGTCGTGGGCTCGGCGCTGATCGGGCAGAACTTCGCCGACGACCGCTACTTCCAGGGCCGCCCGTCGGCGACGACCGACACCGATCCCAAGGACCCGACCAAGACCGTGCCGGCGCCCTACAATGCCGCCAACTCGGCCGGCTCCAATCTCGGCCCGACCTCCAAGGCGCTGGTCGACCGCGTCAAGGAGGATGTCGAGAGGCTGGGCGGGGCCGCGAACAAGCCCGTGCCGGGCGACCTGGTCACGACCTCGGGCAGCGGCCTCGACCCGCACATCTCGCCGGCCGCCGCGGCATGGCAGGTGGCGCGGGTTGCCAAGGCGCGCAACCTGCCGGAGGCCGAGGTGCAGAAGCTGGTGGCGCAGCACACGATGGGCCGCGAGCTGGGCGTCCTGGGCGAGTCCAGGGTCAATGTGCTCAAGCTCAATCTGGCCCTCGACGCGCTACCCAAGCGGTGACAATGATCGTGCCCCATGGCCGGCGTCGGTGAAGAAACCCGCCCCTCGCCCGACGCCCTGTTGAGGGCGGCGGAGAAGGAGGGCCGCGGCAAGCACAAGATCTTCCTCGGCGCTGCCCCCGGCGTCGGCAAGACCTACGAAATGCTGTCGACCGCCCGGCGGCGCAAGCTCGAGGGCGTCGACGTGGTCGCGGGGATCGTCGAAACGCACGGCCGCGCCGAAACCGAGGCGCAACTGGCGGGCCTGGAAATCGTGCGGCGCCGGCGCGTGGAGTACAAAGGCCGCGTGCTCGAGGAGATGGATCTCGACGCCATCCTGGCGCGGCGGCCGGCGCTGGTGCTGGTCGACGAGCTTGCGCATACCAATGCCGAGGGCAGCCGCCATCCCAAGCGCTATCTCGATGTCGAGGAACTGCTGGCGGCCGGTATCGACGTCTATTCGACGCTCAACGTGCAGCATATCGAGAGCCTGAACGACGTGGTGGCACGCATCACCCGCATCCGCGTCCGCGAGACCGTCCCCGACCGCATCGTCGACACCGCCGACGAGGTCGAGCTGATCGACCTCACGCCCGCCGACCTGATCGCGCGGCTGGGCGAGGGCAAGGTATACGTCCGCGAGCAGGCCCAGCGCGCCGTGCGGCGATACTTCTCGCCGGGCAACCTGACGGCGCTGCGCGAGCTGGCCCTCAGGCGCACCGCCGAGCGCGTCGACGACCAGATGCTGAGCTATATGCGCGAGCACGCCATCACCGGTCCGTGGGCGGCCGGCGAGCGGGTGATCGTGTGCCTCGACCCCAGCCCGGGCGCCGCCAATGCCGTGCGCGCCGCCAAGCGCACCGCCGACAGTCTCGATGCCGAGCTGATCGCGCTCTATGTCGAGACCGAGCGCCACGCCGGCCTGAGCGACGCCGAGCACACCTGCCTGGCCGAGACCATGCGGCTGGCCACGCAGCTCGGCGCCGAAGTCGCCACCGTGCCCGGCCGCTCGGTGGTCGAGGAGGTGGTGGCCTTCGCCCGCGCGCGCAACGCCACGCGCGTCGTGGTCGGCAAGTCGCGGCGCTCGCGCTGGTTCGAACTGACCCACGGCTCGGTGGTCGACGAGCTGGTGCGCAGCGGCTCGGGGCTTGCCGTCGAGGTGGCGCCCTCGGCCGAAGGGCCGGTGCCGGTGCAGCCGATCGACTGGCTGATGGGCGCGCCGCGCCACATCGGACCCTACTTCGAGGGTGTCATCACCACGGCACTGGCCACCGCCGCCGGCAAGTTGATCGACCAGCTCATCAACGTGCCCAATGTTTCGCTGGTCTTCGTGGTTCCGGTCCTGATCGCTGCGGCCCGGCACGGTCTCGTGCCGTCGCTCTGGGTCGCAGGACTGAGCGTGCTCTGTTTCAACTTCTTTTTCCTGGCGCCGCTCTACGAATTCACGATCTCCGATCCCGCCAACATCGTGGCGCTCGTGCTCTTCATGTTCGTGGCGATCGTGGCCAGTGCTTTGGCCGCCCGCACGCGCGCGCAGACCGTGAGTGCGCGCCGCGAGGCCCGCACGACAGCCGATCTCTACGCTTTCAGCCGCAAGATCGCGGGCGTCATCGATCTCTACGATCTGCTGTGGACCGTGGCCACGCATCTCGCCCGGCTGCTGAACGCCGAGATCGTGATCCTGATGCCACAGAAGACGGCCGCAGGAAACGGCAGGCTCGAAGCCTCTGCCGCCTTCCCGCCGGGCACCGAGTTGAGCGAGGCCGATCTCGCGGCGGCGCGCTGGTCGTGGGACGCCGACCAGCCGACCGGCAAGGGCACCGACACCTTGCCGGGTGGCCGGTGGCTGTTCGTGCCCATCCGCACCAGCCGCTCCGAGATCGGCGTCATCGGCGTGCTGCTGCTCAAGGACAGCGGCGGCCTCAGCGCCGCCGAGCGGCGCCTGCTCGACGCCGTGGGTAACCAGGCGGCCGTCGCCATCGAGCGCGTGACCCTGGTGGCCGACATCGACCAGGCACAGCTCGGTGCGGACCGGGAGCGCATGCGCTCAGCGATGCTGACCTCGGTATCGCACGATCTCAGGACGCCGCTTGCCTCGATCATCGGCGCGCTCTCGAGCCTCCAGAGCTACCGCGACCGCTACGACGAGGCGACGCGGGCGGAGCTTCTGGACACCGCCTTGAGCGAGGCCGAGCGGCTCGACCGCTTCGTCGGCAACCTGCTTGCTATGACCCGCCTCGATGCCGGCGCGATCGCCCCAAATCGCGAGGCCGTCGAGGTCGGCGATCTCGTGTCGACGACGTTGCGGCGCGCCGTGCCGCTGCTCGAAGGCCGCCAGGTGGGCTCGTCGGTCCCGCCCGGCCTGCCCAGCCTGTCGCTCGATTTCGTCCTGGCCGAACAGGCCCTGTTCAACCTCCTGGACAATGCCGCCAAGTACTCGCCGGCCGGCGGGCGGGTCGAGGTCGAGGCGCATCAGGTGGGCGGCCGCGTCGAAATCGTCGTGCGCGACGAGGGGCCCGGAATCGTGGCGGCCGACCTCGATCGCATCTTCGACAAGTTCTACCGTGCCCACGATGGCGACCGGCGGTTGGCCGGCACTGGCCTCGGCCTCGCCATTGCCAGGGGCTTCGTGGAAGTCCAGGGCGGTACGATCGCGGCGCGCAACCGAAGCGACCGCAGTGGCGCGGAGTTCGTCGTGAGCTATCCTGTCACCTGAAATGACGGGCGATGCCGCGCTGATCCTGATCGTCGAGGACGAACCGCCGATTCGCCGGCTGTTGCGCACGACGCTGGCCGCCCACGACTATCGCACCCTGGAGGCCGCGACCGGCGCCGAAGCACTGTCGGCGTTGCGCCATCACCGCCCCGACCTCGTGCTGCTCGATCTCGGCCTGCCCGATGTCGATGGCCTGGCCCTGATCGGCCAGATCCGGGCCAAGGGACCGGTGCCCATCGTGGTGCTGTCGAGCCGCGGCGACGAGACCGCGAAGGTGACGGCGCTCGATTCAGGCGCCGACGACTACGTCACAAAGCCGTTCGGCGCCGACGAGCTGATGGCGCGGCTGCGCGCGGCGCTGCGCCACCGCCTGCAGCAGCAGGGCGCCGAGCGCGGCTTCACCAGCGACGACCTCAGCGTCGACTTGGTGCGCCGGCTGGTGCGGCGCGGCGCGGAGGACGTGAAACTCTCGCCCAAGGAATACGACATCCTGGAGCAACTCGTGATCCACGCCGGAAAGGTGCTGACGCACAAGCACCTGCTGCGCGAAGTCTGGCGCAACGAATCGGTCGACCCACAATACCTCAGGGTCTATGTGCGCCAGCTTCGCCAGAAGATCGAAGCCGATCCGTCGGCTCCGCGCCACGTGCTCACGGAACCGGGAATCGGCTATCGCCTCGTCTGACGGGACCGAAGCCTACTTCTTCGCGCCCGGCAGGAAGTCGTCGAGCGGCACGCCGAAGCTGTTGAGCGCCCACGAGACGAGATTGTACTGGCCGATGGTGAAGACCACGTCCATGAGCTGCTCGGTCGAGTATTTCTTGGAGAGCACCGCCCAGGTGGCGTCGGAGACGACGGAGTTTTCATAGAGATCGTCGGCCGCCTGCATCAGCGCCGCCTCGTGCTCGCTCCAGGCGCCCGTGGGGCCCTTCTTGATGCTCTCGACGTCGGCGTCGGTGACGCCGCCCTTCTTGGCGATCAGCTCGTGCTGGGCGAATTCGTACTCGGCCTGGTTCAGCCAGCCGATCCTGAGGATCAGGAGTTCGCGGTCACGAAACGGCAGGGTCTGCTTGCCCAGCACATGGCCGGCAAACGGCGTCCAGCGCTTCACCAGCTTGGGGTGATGGGCCAGTACCTTGAAGATGTTGAAGATCTGGCCGTTCATCGCGTTCTTCTCGACGGTCTCGCGATCCTCGGTGGCCATGGTGGCGAGGTCGCGCATCGGAATGCGCTGCTTGCGCTTGATCATCGTCTTTCCTTCCCGTGTCGGTCCCGATGTGGACTAGCGCCGCCCCGCCGCAGCGACAAGGCGCAGCCGCCACCGCCTATCGCTTCGCGGCTTTCCTCTTCATCGGACCGCGGGCCTCCAGCCCCGCTCAGGATCATGAGCGGGCCT
>CAMDOT010000192.1 GCA_945903635.1 Rhizobium sp. Q54
CTTCGTAGGGCGTGTAGTCGGGCGTGATGTCCGAGCCCCAGTAGAGATAGCGCTTCTCCAGCCGCAGCGAATCGATGGCGCGGTAGCCGGCGTCGGCGAGGCCGACCTCGCGGCCGGCGGCCGAGAGCTGTTCATAGACATGGGCGGCATATTCGGTCGGCAGGTGCAGCTCCCAGCCCAGCTCGCCGAGATAGGTGACGCGAAGCGCCAGGACCGGCGCGTAGCCGATGCGCAAGGTACGCGCCGTCATGTAGGGGAAGCCCTCGTTGCTGACGACGCCGTCGGCCACCTTCTCCAGGACTTGTCGTGCGAGTGGGCCCGCGAGGTTGATGGTGGCGCGGGCCGAGGTGAGGTCCTGCAGCGTGACCGAGCCGTCGGTCGGCAGGTGCTTCCGGATCCAGCCGGTGTCGCGCACGCCGAAGGCGGAGCCTGTCACCATGTAGAAGCGGTTCTCGTCGAGGCGGACGAAGGTGAGGTCGGCTTCGATGCCGCCGCGCTCGTTGCAGAGCTGGGTGTAGATCAGCGAACCGGCCGGCTTGTCGAGGTCGTTGGCGGCGAGACGTTGTAGCGCCGCAAAAGCGCCGGGCCCCGTGATCTCGTATTTCGAGAACGAGCTCTGGTCGATCAGCACAGCGCGCTCGCGTGCCGCCTTGCATTCCGCCGCCACGGGGCCGAACCAGTTGGGCCGGCTCTCGAAGGAGGGCTTGTCGACCGGCTCGGTGCCGGCCGGCGCGAACCAATTGGGACGCTCCCAGCCGAAGCGCGAGCCGAACACGGCGTTCTTTGCCGCGAGCAGCGGGTAGAGCGGCGAGCGCCGGCCGCCGCGCGCGCTGGTGAGCTCCTCGATCGGATAGTGGATCTGGTAGTAGCGCCAGTAGCTGTCGACGCTGCGCTCGGCGAGATAGCGGGCGCTCATGTGATGGCTGCCGAAGCGGCGCACGTCGAAGGCCCAGAGGTCGAGGCCGGGCTCGCCCTCGACGATCCATTCGGCCATCGCCTTGCCGGCGCCGCCCGAGGCCGCGATGCCCGAGGTGAAGCCGCAGGCGAGGTAGAAATTATCGCGCTCCGGCGCCAGCCCCATGATCGGCTCGCCGTCGGGCGAGATCGGGATCGGGCCGTTGATCACGGTGCGGATGCCGAGCTCGTTCAGGATCGGCAGGCGCTCCGCCGCCGGCAGCAGGAAGGCTTCGAGCCGGTCCTGGTTGGCCTGGAACAGTTCGCGGCCGAAGCTGAACGGCACGCCTTTGCTGCCGAAGGTCGGCGTTCCCTGTTCCCAGCCGCCGACCGCCAGCGCTCCCGGTTCGGGTTTTAGATAGAAGATCCTGTCGGGATCGCGCAGCGTCGGCAGTCCCTTGGGGATGGCGTCGCTCTTCTCGGTGATCATGTACTGGTGCTCGACGGCGCCGGCCGGGACGTCGACGCCCGCCATCTTCGCCACGTCGCGCGCCCAGATGCCGGCGGCATTGACCACGATCTCGCAGTCGATCGCGCCCTGGTCGGTGAGCACGCGCTTGATGCGCCGCCGGTCGAATTCGAAGCCGGTCACCAGCGCGCCCTCGACGATGCGCACGCCTCCGGCCCGCGCGCCTTTCGCGTACGCCATCGTGAGGCTGGAGGGCTCGACCGAGCCGTCGTTGGGCACGAACACCGCGCCCACGATGCCGTCGAGCGTGATCAGCGGGAATTTTTCCTGGGCTTCCTTGGGTGACAGCGTGTGCAGCTCGAAATCGAAGCTGCGCGCCGTCGTCGCCATGCGCTTGAGCTCGCTCCAGCGCTCCTCGGAAGAGGCGAGACGCAGGCTGCCGACCGGCTTCCATTCCGTCGCCTGGCCGGTTTCGGCTTCCAGCCGGCCGTAGAGCTGGGCGCTGTACTGCATCAGGCGCGTGAGGTTGCGCTTGCTGCGGAGCTGCCCCACCAAGCCGGCAGCGTGCCAGGTCGAGCCGTGCGTCAGCCCGCTCTTCTCCAGCACGACGACGTCGCGCTGGCCTAATTTGGCGAGGTGGTAGGCGATGGAGCAGCCAACGGCGCCACCGCCGATGATGACGATACGCGCTTGAGAGGGGAGGCGGCCTTGAGCAGGAAGGGCCACTAGCGCAGTTCTCCGAGGTACCAGTCGAGGAAATGCGCCACGTTGCGTTCACGCACGAGTGAGTAGGGGCCGGGCGTGTAGGCATGCGAACTGACGCCGGCCTGCTGGGCCTCGCAGATCGTCCAGTCCTGCTTGTTGGTGATGTCCCAGATCGGCAGCAGGCGCTCGAGCGTATAATCCTTGCCCTCGACCGCCTTCTCGTCGACCAGCCAGTAGCCGCGCACGTGGGTCTCGTCGGGCCCAATCGGCGTCAGCCGCGCGGCGGCGGCGTAGTCGCAATTGGTGTGCTGCCAGAAATTGGGGAACACGGTGGTGCGCAGAGTGCCCGAGTCCCACTCCTTGATGTCGCCCATCAGGCAGGACAGCGGCTTGCCGTCCATGCTTTGGGTGACGAAGCCTTCCACCACCGGCGTGCGATGGCAGCGCCAGGAGACGCCGGTCATGGTCGACATGGCATCGCCCTCATCGAGACCGAGCCTGCGGAAACGGTCATTGGCGCGCGCCACGATGGCGTCCATGCCGGGCTGCAGCGTCGGATCGAGCATCGCGGCGTCACGCTGCACGTCGTAGGCGGCGGTGTTGTATTCCTTGTGGTTGGGTGGGCAGTGATAGCACTCGCGGTTGTTCTCGAAGATGATCTTCCAGTTGGCCCTGACGATGTAGTCGGCCTGGTGGGCGATCTTTGCGCGTTCGATGGCGTGCGGCTTCATCTTGTGGCGGATGGCAGCGAGCGCCGCGGAGAAATCCGGCGGCTGGTCGGCCAGCGAGACGAACAGCAGGCCACCGGCATTCTCGATCGCGACCGGTTTCAGCGACAGGCTTTCCTTGTCGACACCGAACTCGCGGCGCGTGTCGAGCACCAGCGCGCCGTCGAGTTCGTAGGTCCAGCGGTGATAGGGGCAGACCAGCCGGTGGGCGTGTCCCGTCTCGGTGCCACAGATCCGCGAGCCGCGATGGCGGCACACATTGTGGAAGGCGCGGATCTCGCCCGCCCGGCCACGCACGACGATGATCGATTCCGTCCCCACCTTGTAGGTGAAGTAGTCACCCGGCTTGGGGACCTGAAAGGCGTAGCCGGCGAACAGCCAATGGCGGTGCTGGACGCGCGCCAGGTCGGCGGCAAAGACCTCCGGGGCCGTATAAAACGCCCGTTCCAGCGGTCCGCCAGGCTTGTGCCGGGCGACGAGCTGGGCAATTTCCGGCGACAACGAATGACGCGCCGACAGCGCCGTGCCGTCCATTTGGCTCTCCTCTTGCTTGGGCGGACCGTAGCATGACGGCCTTGCCCATCCTCATCGCCATGTTAAGGTTTTGTGAAGGGCGGCGCTCTGGGGATAGGCGCTGTCACGGATGCGTCATACGGCGCGTGTAGCCAAGGCGACCGGGTGTCGCCGGACGGGGAGATATAAATGGGCAAGACTACAATTCTGCGGCGTGTGGTGCTGGCGGGGGCGACCGCTCTCGCGGCGACCGGTTTCGCCACCAGCGCCTGGGCGCAAAAGACCAAGCTCACGGTTTACACCGCCATCGAGAACGAGCAGCTCGACCCGTTCAAGAAGGCGTTCGAGGCCGACAATCCCACCATCGAGATCGCCTGGGTGCGCGATTCGACGGGCGTGGTGACGGCCAAGCTGATCGCCGAGAAGGACAATCCCCGCGCCGACGTGATCTGGGGCCTGGCGGCCTCGAGCGTCGGACTCTTCGCCAGCATGGGCATGATCGAACCCTATACGCCGGCAGGCGCCGCGGCACTCAAGCCGATGTTCCGGAGCGGCAAGACGCCGGACACCTGGGTCGGCATGGACGCCTTCCTCGCGGTCGTCTGCTTCAACACCGTCGAAGCCGACAAGGGCAAGAAGGCCAAGCCCACGAGCTGGGCCGACCTCACCAAGCCCGAGTACAAGGACTCGATCGTGATGCCGAACCCGGCCTCGTCGGGCACTGGCTATCTCACCGTCGCTGGCTGGCTCACCATCATGGGCGAGGACGCGGGCTGGAAGTTCATGGACGCATTGCACCAGAACGTGGCGCAGTACCTCCATTCCGGGTCGGCGCCCTGCGTGCAGGCCGCCAAGGGCGAGCGCCTCATCGGTATCGGCTTCGACATGCGCGGCGCCACGGAAAAGACCAAGGGTGCGCCGATCGACCTGATCGTGCCCAAGGAAGGCCTCGGCTGGGAGATGGAAGCGACCGCCATCATGAAGGGCACGAAGAACCTCGAGGCGGCCAAGAAGCTCGCCGACTGGGCGTCGTCGCTCAAGGCCAACGAGCTCTACGGCAAGTACTACGCCATCGTCGCCAACCCGGCCGTCAAGTCGATGCCACCCAACTACCCGGCCGACGGCGAGAAGCTGATGGCCAAGGTCGACGTCGAATGGATGGCCAAGAACCGCGAGCGCATCCTGGCGGAATGGACCAAGCGCTACGACGGCAAGTCCGCGCCGAAGGCCAAGTGACGCCGCAAGCGGCGCTGTAAGTGACGAACTACCTCGAAGTCCGCGACCTCTCCAAGCGGTTCGGCGACTTCACCGCGCTCGGCAACGTCTCGCTCGACGTTACCGAGGGCGAGTTCGTCTGCTTCCTCGGGCCCTCGGGTTGCGGCAAGACCACCCTGCTGCGCGCCATCGCCGGCCTCGATCCGCAGACCTCGGGCACGATCCGGCAGAAGGGGCGGGACGTGTCCGCGCTGCCGCCGGCCCAGCGCGACTTCGGGATCGTCTTCCAGTCCTATGCGCTGTTTCCCAACCTGACGGTGGCCGACAACGTCGGCTACGGGTTGGTGAGCCGGCGCCAGGCGCGCGGCGCGATCGCCAAGCGCGTGGAAGAATTGCTGGCGATGGTGGGCCTGCCCGATTCGGGGCCGAAATATCCCGCCCAGCTTTCGGGCGGCCAGCAACAGCGCGTGGCGCTGGCGCGCGCGCTTGCGACTTCGCCCGGCCTGCTGCTGCTCGACGAGCCGCTGTCGGCGCTCGATGCCCGCGTGCGGCTGCGGCTGCGCCACGAGATCAAGGCGCTGCAGCGCCGGCTCGGCGTCACCACCATCATGGTGACGCACGATCAGGAAGAAGCGCTCACCATGGCCGACCGCATCGTGGTGATGAACCACGGCGCCATCGAGCAGGTGGGCTCGCCGCAGGAGATCTACCGGCGGCCGGCGACGGCCTTCGTGGCCGACTTCGTGGGCTCGATGAATTTTCTGGCTGGAACGCTCGAGACATCGGAACGCGTCAAGATCGGCGGACTCGTCTTCGCCTGTCCGATGCAGGACGGCCTCGTGGTCGGCACCAAGGTGCGCCTCAGCATCCGGCCCGAGGATGTCCGCGTCCGCGACCTGCCGGCCGACGTCGCCAACCGCGTGCCCGTCGAGGTGGCCGAACTCGACTTCGTCGGCGCCTTCTGCCGTGCCTCGCTCAAGGTGCGGACCGACGGCGACGTGGCCCTGGTGGCGGATTTTTCGAGTAACCTGATCCGCGACCTCGGCGTCGATATCGGCAGCCGGCTCGACGTGGCCCTGCCGCCGGACCGGGTCAGGGTCTACGCGGCGTGAGGCGGGCCCTGTGAGCCTTGCCGCGCCCACGCCGAAAACCGTCCTGCGCATAAGCCTGTCGCGCGATGACCTGCTGATGCGCGTCGGGCTGGTGGCACTGGTGGGCGTGCTGCTGCTGATCGTCGCCCTGCCGCTCTGGGCGCTGCTCGCCAAGGGCTTCGAGGATCGCGATGGCCGCTATGTCGGGCTGGCCAATTACATTTCGTATTTCTCGACGCCGGCGCTGTTCAACTCGGCGCTGAACAGCTTCCACGTCGCGGCGGTCTGCACCGTGATCGTGGTGCCGATGTCCTTCCTTTATGCCTATGCGCTGACCCGCACCGTGCTGCCGGGGAAATGGCTGTTCCAGGGCATCTCGCTGATCCCGATCTTCGCGCCCTCGCTGCTGCCGGGCCTGGCGCTGGTCTACCTGTTCGGCAACCAGGGCTTCTTCAAGGGCCTGATCGGCGGCTCGATCTACGGCTTCGACGGCATCGTGATCGCCCAGGTCTTCTACTGCTTCCCGCACGCCACCATGATCATGGTGACGGCGCTGGCGACCGCCGATGCCCGGCTCTACGAGGCCGCCGACGCGCTGGGTGCCTCCAAGATCCGAGTCTTCTTCACCGTCACGCTGCCCGGTGCCAAATACGGCCTGATCAGCGCCGCGCTGGTGGTGTTCACGCTGGTGATCACCGATTTCGGCATCGCCAAGGTGATCGGCGGCAACTTCAACGTGCTGGCGACCGACGTCTATAAGCAGGTGATCGGCCAGCAGAACTTCTCGATGGGCGCCGTGGTCGGCATGGTGCTGCTGGCGCCCGCGGCGCTCGCCTTCCTCGTCGACCGGCTGGTTCAGCGCAAGCAGGTGGCCTTGCTCACCGCGCGTGCCGTGCCGCTGATCCCCAAGCCCAAGTTCGGCCGCGATCTTTTCTTCACCGCGTTCTGCACCCTGGTGTCGGCCGGCATCCTCGCCATCCTCGGCATGGCCGCCTGGGGCTCGCTGATCAAATACTGGCCGTACAATCTCAGCCTGACGCTCGCCAACTACGAGTTCGCCAACTTCGACGCCAACGGCTGGGAGTCCTATTTCAACTCGCTGCGCATGGCGGCGGGCACGGCGATCATCGGCACGGCGCTGATGTTCGTGGGCGCCTGGCTGAACGAGAAGACCCGCGGTTTCGGCGTGATCCGCGGCATCGTGCAACTGCTCGCCTTCCTGCCGATGGCCGTCCCCGGCATCGTGCTGGGCCTGGGCTACATCTTCTTCTTCAACGCGCCCAACAACCCGCTCAACTTCCTCTATGCCACGATAGGGATCCTGGTGATCAACACGGTGGCGCATTTCTATACGGTGGGCCATCTCACGGCGACGACGGCACTGAAGCAGATCCACCCCGAATTCGAATCGGTCTCGGCTTCGCTGAAGGTGCCGATCTGGAAGACCTTTGGCCGCGTGACGGCGCCGATCTGCCTGCCCGCCATCCTCGACATCGCGATTTATCTGTTCGTCAACGCGATGACGACGGTGTCGTCGGTGATCTTCCTCTACGCGCCCGACACCAAGCTCGCTTCGGTGGCGGCGGTGAACATCGAGGAGGCCGGCACGACCGCCGCTGCGGCCGCGCTCTGTCTCGTGATCGTGATAACGTCAGCTGCCGTGAAGGCGCTACATCTCCTGGCGGACCGTTTCCTGCTCGGCCGCCTGCAGGCCTGGCGGAGGCGCTGATCCTACTGCGCTGATCCCGGGGTGAACTTGCGCTAGGCTTCGGAACTGAAGCAGCGAAGGGGATTGGAATGGCTCGTTTCCATATGGCGGCGGCGCTTGCCTTGCTATTCGTGGCGGCGCCGGTTGTGGCCGCCGACTATCCGGCACCGAAGCAGGGCGAGTGGATCGCCCGGGATTTCAAGTTCCATACCGGCGAAGTGATGCCCGAGCTTCGCCTTCACTACACGACGATCGGCGAGCCCTCGGGGCAGCCGGTGCTGGTCCTGCACGGCACCACGGGCTCGGCGCGCAGCATGTTGACGCCCGCGTTCGCAGGCGAGCTCTTCGGCGCTGGCCAGCCGCTCGACGTCGCCAAGTACTACATCATCCTTCCCGACGCGATCGGCCACGGGAAATCATTGAAGCCCTCGGATGGGCTGCGCGCGAAATTTCCCAGGTACAATTATGCCGACATGGTGGATGCCCAGTACCGCCTGCTCAAGGAGGGGCTCGGCATCTCCCACCTCCGCCTGGTGATCGGCAATTCGATGGGCGGCATGCAGACGTGGGTATGGGGCGGGAGATATCCCGACTTCATGGACGCCCTGGCCCCGATGGCATCCCAGCCGACCGCCATGTCGAGCCGCAACTGGATGATGCGGCGGCTGATCATCGATTCGATCCGCAACGATCCGGACTGGAAGGACGGCAACTACACGACCCAGCCGCGCGCCTTCAGGACGGCGGCGGTGTTCTTCAATATCGCCACCAATGGCGGCACGCTCGCCTTCCAGAAGATGGCGCCGACGCGCGAGAAGGCCGACAAGCTGCTCGATGAACGACTGGCGGCGCCCTTCACCGCCGATGCCAACGACTACCTGTACCAGTGGGAAGCATCGGGCGACTATGACGCGTCCCCGGAGCTCGCGCGCATCACGGCCACGCTGCTCGCCATCAATGCCGCCGACGATGAACGCAATCCACCGGAGACCGGGCTGATGGAGGAGGCCCTGAAGCAGGTGAAGAAGGGCCGCCTGTACCTGATCCTGGCCAGCGCCGAGACGCGGGGCCACGGCACGACCGGCATGGCCAAGTTCTATAAGCAACCCCTGGCCGACCTGCTGCAAAGCGCGCCGCCGGCAGTGAGGTAAGCGCGATGAAGCAGCTTCGTATTCCCGCCGTCTATATGCGCGGCGGCACCAGCAAGGGCGTGTTCTTCCTGGCCCACGACCTGCCGTCCGATCTGGCGGTGCGCGACCGGATCCTGCTGCGGGTGATCGGCAGCCCGGATCGCTACGGCAAGCACACCGACGGCATGGGCGGCGCCACGTCCAGCACCAGCAAGGTCGTGATCATCTCGCGGTCGGAGCGCGCAGGCTGCGATGTCGACTACCGCTTCGGCCAGGTGGCGATCGACGCGCCGGTGATCGACTGGTCGGGCAATTGCGGTAACCTGAGCGCCGCCGTCGGGCCGTTTGCGCTGAGCGCGGGCCTGGTCGAGGGGCCCTCCGATGGCACCGCGACGGTCAACATCTGGCAGGTCAATATCGGCAAGAAGATCGTCAACCACGTGCCCATGCAGGGCGGCGAGGTCCAGGAACTGGGCGGCTTCGAGCTGGATGGCGTGGCCTTTCCGGCCGCCGAGGTGAAGGTCGAGTTCCTCGATCCGGCGGCGGACGAGGAGGGCGAGGGCGCCGGTGGCGCGATGTTTCCCACCGGCCACCGCATCGACACGCTCGACGTGCCGGGTGTCGGCAGGATCGAGGCGACGCTGATCAACGCCGGCAATCCGACGATTTTCGTCGATGCCTCAAAGCTCGGCCTCAAGGGCACGGAGCTGCAAGGAGACATCAACGGCGACAAGGCGATGTTGGGGCGGGCCGAGGCCGTGCGCGCGCTGGGCGCCGTCGCCATGGGCCTCGTCGCTACGCCTGAAGAGGCGACGCAGAAACGGCCGCACACGCCAAAGCTCGCGTTCGTGGCCAAACCAGCGTCTTACACGGCGTCGGACGGCAAGCGGGTCGAGGTGGGATCGATCGACCTGCTGGCGCGCATCTTCTCCATGGGCGTGCTGCACCACGCCATGACTGGGACTGGCGCAGTCGCCATTGCCGCGGCGGCCGCTATCTCCGGCACGATCGTTTCGCGCGTGGCGCCGGCCGGGGCCGACGGCCGCGTGTGCTTCGGTCATCCCTCGGGAACGCTCAGCGTCGGCGCCGAAGCGCGCGAGCAGGGCGGGCAATGGACGGTGAGCAAGGTGATGATGAGCCGTTCCGCCCGCCGGCTGATGGAAGGTTGGGTGCGGGTGCCCGGTGCCTGACCGATTCGATATCGTCATCGTCGGGGGCGGGGCGATGGGTTCGTCGATCGCCTATCATCTGAAATTCGATCCGAACTTCAGCGGCAGCGTCGCCGTGGTCGAGCGCGATCCCTCCTATGCGCGGGCCTCCTCGGCGCTGTCGGCAAGTTCGATCCGCCAGCAGTTCTCCACGCCGCTCAATATCCAGCTGTCGCGCCATGGCATCGGCTTCCTGCGCCGCGCGCCGGAGCTTTTGGGCGTCGATCTCGGCCTCCGGGAGCCGGGGTACCTGTTTCTTGCCAGCGCGGCCGGCGAAGCCGTGCTGCGGGCCAACAACGCAATCCAGAAGGGTGAGGACTGCGCCGTCGAGTTGCTCGGCCCCGCTGCGCTGGCGGCGCGGTTCCCGTGGATCAGGGCGGACGGGATCGCGCTCGCCTCGCACGGTACCGCCAACGAGGGCTGGTTCGACGGTCCGGCGCTGATGCAGGCCTTTCGCCGCAAGGCGCGCGAACTTGGTGCCGACTATATCGCCGACGAGGTGGTCGAGTTGGCGCCCGGCGCCGTCACCCTGCGATCGGGCCGGCGGATCGAGGCCGGCACGGTCGTGTTGGCCGCCGGCGCGTGGTCGGGAGAGGTGGCGGCGACGGCGGGCATTGCGCTGCCGGTCGAGCCGCGGCGGCGCTCGGTGTTCGTCGTCGATGTTAGAAATCCGCCGGGCGCCACTCCCCTGACCATCGATCCGTCGGGCGTCTGGTTCCGGCCGGAGGGGCGCTTCTACCTTGCCGGCACGACGCCGGCGGCCGGCAATGATCCGGCCGGCGCGCCGCTCGAGGTTCAGTACGCCGAATGGGATGACATGGTCTGGCCGGTGCTGGCGGCGCGAGTACCCGCGTTCGAGGCGGCCAAGGTGATGAATTCCTGGGCGGGCTACTACGAATACAACACCTTCGACCAGAACGGCATCGTCGGCCGCCATCCGGAGATCGACAGCCTGATCTTCGCCACGGGCTTCTCCGGCCACGGCATGCAGCAGTCGCCGGCGGTCGGCCGGGCGGTTGCCGAGTTGATCGTGCATGGCAGCTATCGCACGATCGATCTCAGTCCGTTTGGTTATGAACGCATATCTGCAGGGCGGCCTATCCGGGAGCTGAACGTGGTGTGAAAATTAGATGAATGCGTTGCTCGCTGCGTCGTACTTCAAACTCCCGAAAGTTCCGTCGGCGGTCAACGCTTTGATCTCCTTGTTCAATGTCGCAATGCGCTCGGCATACTGCGACTGGCCGATCTTCAACAATTCGATCAGTGGATTCGCGCCCTGGAGAGCCAGAAGAACTGTACTGACCTTGGCACGGCCTTGATGGTGTATATCGGCGATCATCAGGCAGATCTCGGGAGGTGCCCCATTCAGTGTGGGATACCATTTTGCGTAGGTTTTCATCTTTGACTGGAAGTGGTCGATTCCGACTTTGATCTGTGCATCCCGATGGGCGACATCGTTCTGAGCCCAATGAATGAGCCTTGCCGCCTGGATGACCTCGGTGTCCTCTACTTCCGTGGGCGACGGATTGAAGTAGTCCATCAACAAATCGGTGGAGCTGCTGCTCTCAAGAGGTACCAGGCCGCCGGTATCAATCTTGCAAATACGTCCTTGTTCCAGCTTCAGGTCGGGGAAGTATTCGGCTGCTGCTGGCAGCTGCAACAACGTGCGAAGAAAGACAACGAAGTCACCATTCGGCACATGCGCTGCATACTGGAGGAATGTGAAGGTAAACCGCGCACGGTCGTAGGTATTCAGCGTGTGATAAAGCGCACCTTCCGCCATCGCCGTGGGATGGATGAAGTCGGCCCAAAAGCCGTAAGTCGGTCTGAAGGCGGCTCGGTCGTATTTCTGAGCCGAAGTCCCGGAGACGTTCATGAGCCCTTTGTTGCTCTCATAAGTAACGCGAGAGCCAATGAGGAACTTCGGACCGCCGTCGACTCTGCCAAAATATTTGGGGTCTTCCGGGAATCGAGTGGGTGATTGGGGAGATCATAGGGCGCGAAAAGCTTGTGGATAGCGGTCTTTCTGCGCTTTGAGGCTCGCAGTAATTTGGCACAGTGAGGGATGGGCAAAACAGTGAAGCGGCAGCGTCGTCTGT
>CAMDOT010000193.1 GCA_945903635.1 Rhizobium sp. Q54
GATGTCGGTGCTGTTCTTCATCGGCATCCTGATCGGCGGGCGCGGCTCGATCCTGGGGCCCTTGCTCGGCACCATCATCCTGACGGTGCTGCCGGAGTTCGCGGCGCCGCTGGTGCAATGGTCGACGTTCCTTTACGCCGCTCTCCTGCTGATGATCGTGCTGGTGATCCCGGGCGGCATCGCCGACCTTCTCGATTACAAGAACCGCCGTCCGCTGACGCAGCATCGCGAGATCGTGCCGCGGGCGGAGCTGCTCAGCCGCGTGCTCGACAAGCCCGGCGGCAAGAGCGCGATCGTCCTGAAGGACATCGCGCTGCATTTCGGTGGCGTGCGCGCCATCGACGGTCTCGATCTCGAGATCCGCTCGGGAGAGGTCCACGGCCTGATCGGGCCCAACGGCAGCGGCAAGACGACGACGCTGAATGTGATCTCAGGCTACTACACGCCCAAGACCGGATCGCTGAAGCTCGACGGCGCCGATCTGCCGTTCGACAAGCCCCATGCCCGCGCCAGCTACCGCATCGCCCGCACCTTCCAGACTCCGCGTCTGGTCGGCGCGGCCTCGGTGCTGGAGAACGTCATGATCGGCGGCTCGGTGCATGGTCACGGCACCTTTGCCGAATCGATGCTGTCGCTGCCGCGCCACCATCGCGACGAGAGGCAGCTCAAGGACGCGGCGATGCAGGTGCTCGCCACCGTCGGTCTGGAATCGCTCGCCGGTGCGCGCGCCGACCGCCTGCAGCACAGCGAGCTGCGCTTCATGGAGATCGCCCGCGCCCTGATGCTGTGTCCGGCCTTCCTGCTGCTCGACGAGCCGGCGGCCGGCCTGTCGGCGGAGGAGATCCGGCGGTTGGGCGCGCTGATCAAGGCGATCAGCCGCGAGGGCACGGGTGTCCTGCTGGTCGAGCACCATGCCGACCTGATCTTCGACATCTGCGATCGCGTGACCGTGCTCAATCTCGGCAAGACGTTGGCAGCTGGGACTCCGGCGGAGATCCGCTCGCACCGGGAGGTGGTCAGTGCCTACCTTGGCGCCTAGATCCCGGACACACGAACCTCTGCTCCAGGTGAGCGGCCTGTCGGCCGGCTACGGCAAGATCGGCGTGCTGAACGGCATCGATTTCACCGTCGGCGCCGGCGAGGTCGTGGCCCTGCTCGGCCCCAACGGCGCCGGCAAGAGCACGTTGCTGAAGGCCATCTCCGGCCTGCTGCCGCGCACCGGCAAAATCACCTTCGGCGGCCAGGACATGAGCAAGGCCGACCCGGGCGAGACGGTCCGGGCGGGCCTGGTGCATGTGGTCGAAGGCCATCGCGTGTTCACGCAGCTCTCGGTGATCGATAACGTCATGCTGGCCGGCTACGGCCTGCCGAGCGCTCAGCGCGCGGTGCAGGTCGAAGAGGCGCTGGCCTATTTTCCCGACATCGCCGCCAAACGAAACGACCGCGCGGTGACGCTGTCAGGCGGCCAGCAGCAGATGCTGGCCGTTGCCCAGGGGCTGGTGCGGCGGCCTCGCCTGCTGATGCTGGACGAGCCGTCCGCCGGGCTGTCGCCCGTGCTGGTGGATCGCGTGCTGGCCGCCGTTGCGCGGCTGCGCGAAGGCGGCACGGCGGTCCTGCTGGTCGAGCAGCTGATCGAGAAGGCGCTGGCGGCGGCCGATAGGGTCTATGCCCTTGCGCGAGGCTCGATCGTTCTGGAAGCTTCAACCGGCGAAGACGATTTGCCGAACCGGCTGGAACGGGCGTATTTCGGTCAGGACGCTCACGCACCACTGGAGTCGTGAGCGATCGAAGGAGGCAGGCGATGGACAAGCAGTACGATCGTGGCGCCGAGGATCTCGGCAATATCGTGGGGCTGGAACACGTCAATCTGCAGATCGAGGACCAGGGCCTCGCCACGCTCTTCTACATCAGTGGGCTCGGCTTGACGCGCGATCCCTTCATGATGACCAGCATCGACAATATGTGGGTCAATGTCGGGCGTAGCCAGTTCCACCTCATCACCGGAACGCCGCAGCATCTGCGTGGGCGGGTCGGTCTCGTCGTGCCGGATCGCGCAGGCCTGCTGCGGCGTCTAGAAAATCTTCGCAAGCCGCTCAAGGGAACGAAGTTCGATTTCACCGAGCACAATGACCATGTCGAGGCGATCTGCCCGTGGGGCAATCGCTTCCTTTGCCATGATCCGGCGCCGCGGTTCGGCCGCATCAATCTCGGCATGCCCTATGTCGAGTTCGACGTTCCGGTCGGTGCGGCCAAGGGCGTCGCGGACTTCTACAGTCGCGTCTTTGGCACCGCGACGAAGGTCGAGGGCGCCACAGCGCGGGTGTCGGTCGGCATGGAGCAGGAGCTGGTCTTCCAGGAGACCAAGGCGAAGCTGGCGCCTTATGACGGCCATCACATCCAGGTCTATGTCGCGAACTTCTCGGGCCCGCATCGCGAGCTGCTGGAGCGCGGCCTGATCACCGAGGAGAGCAACCAGCACCAGTACCGTTTCGACAGCATCGTCGATCTGAAGGACGGCAAGCCGCTGATCCAGATCGAGCATGAGGTGCGCAGCATGCGCCACCCGCTCTATGCGCGGCCGCTGGTCAATCGCAATGCCGAGCAGACCAACCGCAACTATGCGCCGGGCTACGATGCCTTCATTCCGGGGGCGGCTGCGGAGGAGATGGACGATCCGCGGGTCGCCATGCGCCAGCGCCGCTTCGAGAACGTGACGCCCCAAGGCACCGCGCGGCGGCGCGCCGGATAGGCGGCCGTAGGCGTTACTGGGCCACTTGTCCCCGCTGTCGGATGTTCTATATCCAACCCCGGCTCAATTCACGCATTGCGGGTGGCAAAAATGAACGGCGACGCCGGTAGCGCTCAGGCGCATCAATTTCAGGCGGAGGTCGCCGAACTCCTGAACCTGATGGTCCACTCGGTCTACTCCGAGACCGATGTTTTCGTGAGAGAGCTGGTATCAAACGCCTCTGACGCCCTGGACAAGATCCGCTACGAGGCGATCACCAAGCCGGAGCTACTGGCCGGCGATGAGAAGCTCGCCATTCGCCTCAAGCCCGACGCTGCGGCCAAGACGCTGACGATCTCCGACGCTGGCATCGGCATGGATCGCCAGGAGCTGATCGACAATCTCGGCACGGTCGCGCGCTCGGGCACGAAGGCCTTCCTGAAGGGGATCAAGGACGCCAAGGAGGGCCTGGGCCTCATCGGCCAGTTTGGCGTCGGCTTCTATGCCGCCTTCATGGTGGCCGATCGCATCGACGTGACGAGCCGCCGGGCCGGCGCGCCGGACGCCTGGGTCTGGACCTCTTCGGGGGGCGCCGGCTTCGAGATGGCGCCGGCCAGCGACGAGCAGGCCGCGCGCGTGCCGCGAGGCACCGAGATCGTCCTGCATCTCAAGGACGACGCCGCCAAGTATCTTCAGCCGTTCGAACTCGAGCGCATCGTCAGGACCTATTCCGACCACATCCTGTTTCCCATCGAGCTGGTCGACGACAAGGGCGAGGCGCGCCAGGTCAATGCCGCCAGCGCGCTGTGGCAGCGCTCGAAGTCCGAGGTCACGCCGGAAGACTATACGCAGGCCTACCGCTCGATCGCGATGGCCTTCGACGAACCGGCGCTGACGCTGCACTACAAGGTGGAGGGGCGTCAGTCCTACGCCGTCCTGCTCTTCGTGCCGTCGAGCCCGCCGTTCGACCTCGCGGATCCCGGCCGCAAGGGCCGCGTGAAGCTCTATGTCCGCCGCGTCTACATCACCGACGATGCCGAACTGCTGCCGGCCTATCTGCGGTTCGTGCGCGGCGTCGTTGACAGCGAGGACCTGCCGCTCAACCTGTCGCGCGAGATGCTGCAGAACAATCCGCAGGTGGTGCAGATCCGCAGCGGCCTCACCACCCGCGTGATCGGTGAGCTCGAGAGTGCAGCCACCAAGGATACCGAGACCTACGCCAAGATCTGGGCGGCGTTCGGTCCGGTCCTCAAGGAAGGCCTCTACGAGGACCATGAGCGCCGCGGCCAGTTGTTGTCGCTGGCGCGCTTCGCCACGACCGGCGGCGATGGCCTGCGCTCGCTCAAGGATTATGTCGCGGATCTCAAGCCCAACCAGACGGAGATCTACTATCTCGTGGGCGAGGGTATGGAGCGGCTGAAATCCAATCCCAAGCTCGAGGCCGCGCGCGCCCGTGGCATAGAAGTGCTGCTGCTGACCGATCCGATCGATGCCTTCTGGACGACGCTGCCTCAGGAGTTCGACGGAAAGCCGCTCAAATCGCTGAGCCAGGGCGACGTGGACTTCGGACTGATCCCGCTGCTGGACAATGCAGCGGACAAGCCCGGCGCGAAGGCCACGGCCGAGGACGAGCAGACCATTGTCGCGGCTGTGAAGGAAGCCCTCGGCGACAAGGTCTCGGAAGTACGGGCATCGCAGCGCCTGACCGAAAGCGCTGCCTGTCTCGTGGCCGGCGCCCAGGGACGCGACCGCGAGCTGGAACGCCTGCTGGCACGTCAGGATCGTGGCAGCGGCGTCAAGCCCATTCTCGAGTTGAACATGGGCCACGATCTCGTGCAGGCGCTGGGAGCGGCACGTACTGCCGGCCGGCAGGAGGACGTCACCGACCTCGCCAGCCTGCTCCTCGACCAGGCTCACATTCTCGATGGCGAGGTTCCGTCGGATCCCTCGGCCTTCGCCCGGCGGCTCAACGCCTTTGTCGTCCGGGGGCTCCGGACCTAAGACGTCCGACCTTCAGCGCGTCGTCGGGTTGGTCACCGCGCCGCCTGTCGCGGTGCGCCCGCCGTCGACCACGAACTGGCCGCCTGTCGTGTTGGCGGCGAGGTCCGAGCAGAGGAACAGGACCATGTTGGCGATTTCCTCCGCCGTCGTGTAGCGCCCGCTCGGCAGCGCGGCCTGATAACGTGCGCCGACTGCGTCGGGGTTTGCTGGATCGATCTGCTTCTCCAGATCATGGATCATGCGCGTGTCGACCGGCCCGGGACATACCGCGTTCACCCGTATGCCCTGGCGCCCGACGTCACCCGCCGCGACCTTGGTGAGGCCGATCACGGCGTGCTTGGACGCCACATAGGCCGGCATGCCGGGCGAGCCGACCAGGCCCGCGACCGAGGCCGTGTTGACCACCGCGCCGCTGCCCTGGCGGATCATCTCCGGCAGGACGTGGCGCAGCCCCAGGAACACGCCCTTCACATTGACGCCGATCACGGCATCGAACATTGCCTCGTCATATTCCGCCGTCGGGGCCAATTTCCCCTCGATGCCGGCGTTGTTGAAGAAGCAGTCGATCCGCCCGAACTTGTCGAGGGTGGCCTTCACATAGGCCTTCACGTCGTCCGACTTTGTGACGTCGGCCGTGACGGCGATCGCCTCGCCGCCCTTCTGGCGGATGATGCCGGCGGTGGCTTCCGCCGCCGCTCCGTCGCGGTCCACCACCACGACCTTGGCGCCTCGCTGGGCGAAACCCTCCGCGGTTGCGCGGCCGATGCCGTTGCCGCCACCCGTGATCAGGGCAACTTTTCCCGTAAAATCCATCTTGTCCGCTCCCTTGCCCAATATTTCAGGAAGTCTACCATCGGCAGCTGTCATGACCATCACCGTCACACCGAGACATCCAGCCCTGGGCGCGGAAATCCGCGACGTCGATATGCGCCGGCCGATGGACGCCGAGACCGTGCAAGCGGTCAGCGACGCCTGGATGAAGCATCTGGTCGTGGTGTTTCCCGATCAGCGCATCACCGACCAGGAGCATGTGGCCTTCACGCGCCACTTCGGCGACCCGGAGATTTTCCATCAGACCTCCCTTCACCTCCGCTCGGAGAGGGCGAAGGAGATTTTCCTGGTCTCGAACGTCGACGACCAGAACCGCGTGATGCGGCCCTCCGAGCCGTCGCAGAAGCAACTGTCCTCATCGCGCATGTGGCACACCGATTCGAGCTACCGGCCGACACCGAGCGTGGGGTCGCTGCTGCACGGCATCGAGATCAGCCGGACCGGTGGCATCACGCAGTTCATCAACATGTACATGGTCTACGACGATCTGCCCGAGGGACTGCGCCGGCAGGTCGAAGGCCGCAAGGCGCGGCACGATTTCAGCATGCTGTCGAGGCTGGTGGGTTCGCCGCCGCCGACGCCGGAAGAGCAGGCGGCAATGCCGCCGGTCTGGCATCCGATGGTGCGGCGCCATCCCGTCACGGGCCGCAAATCGCTCTACATCAGCTCGATCTACAACGATGCCATCGAAGGCCTGGACGACAGCGCCGCGGCCAAGCTGATCGAGGAGCTGACGGAATTCTCCTCCCAGCCGAAGTACATGTACCGGCACAGCTGGGAGCCGGACGACGTGCTGATGTGGGACAACCGTTGCACCGTCCACGCCGTCACCCCGCACGATCCTGCCGAACGCCGGGTGATGCACCGGACGACCATCGTGGGGAACGAGCCAGTCCTCGCCGGCTGAAATTCAAGCTATACTTCGGCCATGACATCGATCGATTCATTCCGGAAGAGCGTCTCGGCGGAGCAGCATCCCTCCGGGATGACGCCTTCCTTGCAGGCGCTGTGGTGGCTCCTGCGTGGCGATTGGGCGCGTGCCCATGAATGCGTGCAGCAACACGAAGGCGAGCCCGACTGCGATCGGGTCCACGCCCACCTGCATCGCCAGGAGGGCGACCTGGCGAACGCCGGTTATTGGTATCGGCGCGCCGGCACGACACCGTCGAAAGTGTCGCTTGAGGAAGAATGGGAGCTTCTGGCGACCGAGATGCTGGCACGAAGGTAGCCGGCGGAATGGCTGCCAAGCAGAAGTCGAGAAGAAAGCCCGGGGAAAGCAGCGCCGCGCGCTCGACGCCGGGACCACGACGGCAATCCCGCGCCCGGGCACCCAGGCCGCCGCCGCCGACACTTCGGCAGGAACTGATGCTGCTTGCCCGCGGCGGCGCGCGCTCGGTTCAGCAGGCGTTGCTGGTTCTTCTCGTCATTGGCTTTATCGCCAGCGTCGCGTTTGGGGCATGGTCGCTCCGACCGACGCCGAGCTACGCGTCAGGGGATGTGACGGTAGGCTCGCCTTTCGACGTGACGTTCCGGGTCGAGAACAAGAGCCCCTGGTTCGCGCTGTCGAACCTGAAAATAAGCTGTGTCGTGGCGCACGTCCGCGCCTCCGGCATGGAGCCCACCATGATCGGCGCCACCGACGTGCGCTTCCCGGCAGGTGGCGGCTCGGGCCTCGAGCCGGGTGAAGCGGCCACCTTCACCTGTCCCTTCCGGACGCTGATCGGGCATCCGATCAACGACGATTCGGGCGTCGCCCAGCGGTCGGAAATCTACTTCCGTGGCACGTACGACCTGCCGCTGCTGGGCAGCTTCCGGATCACCGACAACAGTGCCCGCTTCATCCTCAATACCCGGCTTTTGCCGCCCAGGTGGACCAGCAAGCCGCCGGGGTGAGACGGCAAGTTACCTCGGCGCGAACTTGTAGCGGAAGGTACAGGTCGGTGCGCCCTGCATGATCGTCTGGGCGCGCTCCAGGCTCACCTCGCCGTCGCCGGCCGCGGCGATGTCGAAATCGGCCTCGCATATCAGCAGCGCCCCCAACTCGGGTTCGTCGAGTGCGCGGAAGAATTCGGCGAAGCGGCAGCGCGTGACGTCAATGTCCATCGCCTCTTTGTCCTGGCGTAGAATCTCGATCTCGACTTCTCTCCCGGAGACCTCGCCCCAGACGCTTTGGATGGCCGCCCATTTGCGCCGCGGGCTGCCTTCTATGCCATCGCCAATGGCTCCGAACAGCTGCTTCGACCAGTCGCGCAGGGCCTGCTTCACGAGGGCGTCGGCCTTGTCCTTGCCCAGCTCGGTCCGCAACGCGCGCAGCACCGGCACCAGGACCTGGGCCTGCATCCGGACCTTGTCCAGGAGCGATACCTCGGGGTTCACGAGATAGTCGTCGAGTACTCCGGTCATTCCTTCCTCCCGGCTCACATGAGCCTGCCGCGCTGATATGCTTACCCTATCGGAAGCGTCGGACTTCCTCATCGAAGGAGTGGGCCATGTCTACAATCACCACCAAGGACGGCACGGAAATCTTCTACAAGGATTGGGGGACGGGGCAGCCGATCGTTTTCAGCCATGGCTGGCCGCTGTCGGCCGACGACTGGGACGCGCAGATGCTGTACTTCCTCGGCAAGGGTTTCCGCGTCATCGCCCACGACCGGCGTGGCCACGGTCGCTCCACCCAGACCGGCGGCGGCCACGACATGGATCACTACGCCGACGACCTGGCGGCACTGACTGCACATCTCGACCTCAAGGGGGCGGTGCATGTCGGACATTCAACGGGTGGCGGCGAAGTAGTGCACTACCTGGCGCGTCATGGTGAAAGTCGGGTGGCAAAAGCCGCGATCATCAGCGCCGTGCCGCCGCTCATGGTGAAGACGGCGACCAATCCCGGTGGGCTGCCCAAGGAGGTCTTCGACGGCCTTCAGGCGCAACTCGCCGCCAGCCGGGCCCAGTTCTACTACGACATTCCGGCCGGGCCGTTCTATGGCTACAACCGGCCCGGCGCTAAGCCTGCCCAGGGCGTGATCTGGAACTGGTGGCGCCAGGGCATGATGGGCGGCGCCAAGGCGCACTACGACGGTATCGTCGCCTTCTCTCAGACGGACTTCACCGAAGACCTGAAGAAGATCACCGTGCCGGTCCTGGTGATGCATGGCGACGACGACCAGATCGTGCCCTATGCCGATTCGGCGCCGCTATCTGCGAAGCTGCTGAAAAACGGCACGCTGAAAACCTACAAGGGCTTTCCCCACGGTATGCCCACGACCGAAGCCGAGACCATCAACGCCGACCTGCTCGCATTCATCCAGGGCTGAGGACGGAGACGGTGCCCGGTCGATGCCGGGCGCCGTCGATCCGGGCCTCAGAACGACTTGTTCACGTTGGGCCGGTACTTGTTCTTCAGCTTGAAGCCGGACTGCTCCGCGCGCCGCGGTTCGCGGACCCAGACCTCGCGGTTCGGGTGCAGGCCGCCGCCGCGCGTGGCGGGCACCGCCGTCGCGCGGGCACGGTGCAGCAGGCGCGTATCGGCGACACCGCAGTTGGGATGGAGACCACCGTTGGCGGCGACGACCTTCTCCCACGCCGCCTTGCGCTTTGCGTAGACAGCCGGGTCGGCAAGGGCGGTGCAGTTGAGCTCGTTGATGTTCAGATCGGCGACGATCTCGTCGCCATCCTCGATGAGGCCGATCGGGCCGCCGAGTGCGGCTTCAGGGCCGACATGGCCGATGACGAGACCGACCGAGCCGCCCGAGAAACGCGCGTCCGTCATCAGCCCCACGACGATGTTGCGCTCGCGGCAGAGCGTCGTGATGCGGGAGGTCGAATCGAGCATCTCCGGCATGCCCGGCGCGCCGCTCGGACCTTCGTAGCGCACGATGATCATGTCGTGATTCTGGAAACGCTCCGGCGTCGTATCGAGGGCGTCGAGCAGTCCCTGCTCACCTTCGAAGACGCAGGCCCGGCCGCGGAAGATGTTGTTCTCGAGGCCGCCTTCCACGCCGGCGAGCTTGAGGATCGCGGAAAAGTCCGGCGAGAGGTTGCCGCCCAGCACGCGCAGGCCGCCGCTCACCTTGTAGGGCTTCTCGACCGAATAGATCACCCGGCCATCGGCGCGCTTGGCGCCGAGGCGTTCGACCTGGGCGCCGAGCGTTTCGCCAGTGCAGGTGAGAACGTCACCGTTGAGAAGCCCGGCATCGAGAAGCTCGCGCACGATCACCTGCACGCCGCCGACCTCGTCGATGTCGACCATGGAGTACTTGCCGTAGGGACGCGCGTCCGTGAGCACGGGGACGACATGCTGCGAGAGGTGGTTGAACTCCTCCGGCGTCATGATCTCCTTCCAGAAATCGGCGAAACCCGCCGCGCGCGCGATCTCCGGCCCGTGCAGCGTCACGTTGGTCGAACCACCGATGGCCATGGCCACGATCATCGCGTTGCGGATCGAATCCCGGACGACGATGTCGCGCGGCTTCAGGTCCTTCGCGATCAGGTTGGCCAGGTGGCCGACCAGCTCCTTAGGAAACTCGTTCAGCCGGCGCGGGTCGTCGGACGGCGGCGCCACCATGTGCAGCGGCTGCATGCCGACCACGCCGATGAACGTCTGCATGGTGTTGTAGGTGAACATGCCGCCGCAGCTGCCGATGCCGGGGCAGGCGTGGCAGGCGATGTGATGCCGATACTCGGCGTCAGGGTGGCCCGCGACCTGGTAGGCGCTCACGATATCGAGCGCCTCGCCGGTCTTCGGATCGATGCCGGGGTGGATCGGGCCGTCCGACATGATGATCGAGGGCTGGTTGTGCTCGAGCAGTGCGGCCAGCGTGCCGACCGGCGGCTTGTCGCAGGCGACGACGGCGATCGTTCCGGCGAGGCCGGTGGCGCTCAGATGCTCGCACAGCGCGTCGTGCGTCACCTCGCGGCCGATCAGCGAGTAGCGCATCTCGCGCGTTCCGTTGCGGATGCCGTCGGACGTCGCGATCGTGTATTCGGGCTGGACCAGCCGGAGCTTGAGCTGATCCGGTCCCTTGCCGATGCGGTGCTTGAGCTGGGCATGGATCGCATCGACCTTCGACATGACGCCGAGGTAGCACTGGCTGTCGCCCTTGGTGCCGACGACGCCGACGGAGGGTTCGTGGATCAGGTCCGGTTCGGTGCCGATCGCGCGTGCGAGCCCGATGGTCTGCGTGGAGCGGCCGGGATGCCGGTCGATGATGACGGTGCTCGATTTCATTGCGCAGACCTTTGAGGAAGAGATCGGTTCGGATTCCCCGAATTTACCCTCGCTGGCGGACAGGGCGGGATTCGAACCCGCGGTGGCTGTTACACCACGCACGCTTTCCAAGCGTGTGCCTTAAACCGCTCGGCCACCTGTCCGGGAAGCGCGGTCGGCCGCCCTTATAGCGCGACCGCCGCCGTGGGCAACGGCATCTTCCCTCGGCCGGTCGCCTTGGCTAGGGTGCCGGCCGCCATTTGGGGGATCGATGGTGGTGTTTCGCGTATTGGGTTGGCTGTTGCTGGCGATGGCCGTTGCGGCAGTGGTGCATGACGGCCTTGCCTGGTGGGCGGAAGGGTCCTTCCACCTGCTGAGGTTCGGTGACCTGTGGTCGCAGCTGGACGCCCGTTCGCTGGCCCAATTCCAGGGTGCCGCGCAGCGGCATCTCTCGGCGGTCCTGTGGACGTGGATAGCGTGGCCCCTCCTCAGGGTGCCGGTACTGCCGGCCTTCCTGGTCGTGGGCCTGATCTGCCTCTGGCTGGGCGAGCGCGGCGGCCGTCCACGCGAGCACGCCTTTTTTATCGGCTCGCGCCCGCCCCGGCGCCGGCGCAGCCGCGGGCTCAGCTAGTCAGCGCCCTCAGCTAATCAGCGCCCTCAGCTAGTCAGCGGTTGTCCATCTTCAGGGCGGCGATGAAGGCCGACTGCGGGATCTCGACCTCGCCGATCTGCCGCATCCGCTTCTTGCCCTTCTTCTGCTTCTCCAGGAGCTTCTTCTTGCGGCTGATGTCGCCGCCGTAGCACTTGGCGAGCACGTCCTTGCGCATCGGGCTGATGGTCTCGCGCGCGACCACGCGTCCGCCGATCGCGGCCTGGATGGC
>CAMDOT010000194.1 GCA_945903635.1 Rhizobium sp. Q54
GACACGCTGGTGCTCTCGGGTCCGGGCGTGAGCTTCGACTTCACGATCCTTGCCGACAACAAGGTGACCGGCATCGAGGCGATCGACATCACCGTCGGCGGCGACAACAGCCTGATCCTGGGCTTCGCCGACGTGGCGGTGATGACCGACGGCGACAGCTTCATCTTCCCGGCGGCCAACTCGCATCATGCCCTGGTGGTGATGGGCGATGCCGGCGACACCCTCGTGCTGCAGGACTACGACCCCGATGGCCCGGGCGGGGTCAATGCGGCCGCCTGGACGCTGGTCAATGCCGATGTCGGGCTGGATGGTTCACCCGCCGGTGCCTACGACCTCTACGACCTGGTCCGCGACGGCGCCGTCCTGGCCTCGGTCGCCATGGACGCCGACATGCTCAAGGTCTGATCGCGGCGAACACGACGAACACGAACAGAATCGAAGACGCTTTGGTGTCCTTTTTGACGTGCCTGAAAGGCCTTGTTTACGGGCGTTTTTTCGGGATCCATTTTTGAAAGAACGCGATTCGGGCCGCTCACTGTTCGGGTGAGCGGATGACGTAGCCGGCGCCGCGGACGGTGTGGAGCAGGGGCTTGTCGAAGCCCTTGTCGATCTTCGAGCGCAGGCGGCTGATGTGCGTCTCGACGATGTTGGTCTTGGGGTCGAAATGGAAATCCCAGACCTTCTCCAGCAGCATGGTGCGGGTCACGACCTCGCCGGCGTGGCGCAGCAGGTATTCGAGGATCTTGAATTCCTGGGCGAGCAACTCGATGCGCTTGCCGGCGCGCGTCACGGTGCGGGCGAGCAGGTCCATTGTTAGATCGCCGGCGCTGAGCGAGGTCGCGGCCATGATCGGCGGCCGCCGCGCGAGCGCGCTCACGCGGGCCAGCAGCTCGGCGAAGGCGAACGGCTTTACGAGATAATCGTCGCCGCCGGCTTCGAGGCCGGCCACGCGGTCGTCGACGCCGCCCATGGTGGTGAGGAACAGCACCGGCGTCTTCACGCCCGAGGTGCGGGCCGCCTTGACCAGCGACAGCCCGTCCATGGCCGGCAGCATGCGGTCGACGATCAGCACGTCGTACTTCTCGCCGGTGGCGAGATAGAGGCCGTCGCGGCCGTTGTCGGCGCGGTCGACCACGTGGCTGTGCTCGCGCAGGCCCTTGGCGATGTAATCGGCGGTCTGCTTGTCATCTTCGACGAGGAGGATTTTCACGGCTGCCTTCTTCTGTCGCGTCGGTGCCCGTCGCATCGGTATGTGGGTGCAGCCTTTGACGCCATTCCAGGCCCGGATGCAATCGTCCCCAACTATACAAACATTCAATCCGGCGGCCATCCGGGCGCCACCGGCCTCCCCCCATATTCCTTCCCGAGGCCCCCAAAGGAGGTTGTTCAAATGACAAAGACCAAGAGCCGTATTCTGACCGCCCTGGCGCTGACCACAGCGCTCACCGCCCCCGCACTCATCGCCCCGATGTTCACCGCCCCCGCAGCGATCGCCGCTCCGCAGGTCGTGCAGGACTTCTCCGATCTCGCCGCCAAGGTGACCCCGGCGGTCGTGAACGTCGCCGTGACCATGAAGGCCGGCAAAGACGATGGCGACGACGTCCGCGCGTCCGGTCCGCAGGACAAGCAGATGGAAGAGTTCATGCAGCGCTTCGCCGAGCGCTTCGGCCAGCAGGGCAAGCCCCAGGGCCGTCCGGACGGCAAGCAGCGTCCGCAGGGTGAGAAGGGCCAGGCGGTCGGCACCGGCTTCATCGTCGACGCCAAGGGCACGATCGTCACCAACTACCACGTCGTGTCGAAGGCCGACTCGATCACGGTCACCATGTCGGACGGCACCAAGCTGCCGGCCAAGATGATGGGCGGCGACGAGAAGACCGACCTCGCCGTGCTCAAGGTCGAAAGCGACAAGGCCCTGCCGTTCGTGACCTTCGGCGACGCCTCCAAGGTGCGTGTCGGCCAGGCCGTCATGGCGGTCGGCAATCCGTTCGGCCTCGGTGGCACCGTGACCACGGGCATCGTGTCGGCGCGCGGCCGTGACATCCAGTCGGGTCCGTTCGACGACTACATCCAGACCGACGCCGCCATCAACCGCGGCAACTCGGGCGGCCCGCTGTTCGACATGGACGGCAACGTGATCGGCATCAACACGGCGATCTACTCGCCGAGCGGCGGCAACATCGGGCTTGGCTTCGCCATCCCGTCCTCGCTTGCCCAGCCGATCGTGGCGCAGCTCAAGGACAACGGCCGGGTCGAGCGCGGATTGCTCGGCGTCCAGATCCAGCCGCTGACCAAGGAGATCGCCGAGAGCCTGTCGCTGAAGTCGGAGAAGGGCGCCCTGGTGGCCATGGTCCAGCCGGACAGCCCCGCGCTCGCCGCCGGCATCAAGTCGGGTGACGTGATCATGAGCGTCGACGGCAAGGCGGTCGACGGCATCAAGGAGCTGACCCGTACCATCTCGTCGATGAAGCCGGGGACCTCGGTGAAGCTCGGCTTCTGGCGCGACGGCAAGGACATGACCGTCACTGCCAAGGTCGGCGACCAGAAGGAAGACAGCGCGATCGTGAAGGCCAAGGCCGATGGCCAGCCGGCCGCCAAGCCGGAACCGATGGCCTACGGCGTATCGCTGGCGCCGATCACGCCGGAGGCTCGCCAGCAGATGAAGCTGGATGCCGAGGTCAAGGGCGTGCTGGTGGCCGCGGTCGAGCCGGGCAGCCCGGCCGACGACCAGGGTCTGAAGGCTGGCGACATCCTTCAGCAGGTCGGTCGCGATGCGATCGACAGCCCGAAGATGGCCGCCGAGAAGCTCAAGGAAGCCAAGACCACCGGCAAGCCGGTGCTGATGAAAGTGTATCGTGAGGGCATGACCCGCTTCGTCGCTATCTCTCCCCGGGCGGCGTAGTAAGGACCTCTCGACGAGCCGGCGATGGCCCCACCATCGCCGGCTTTGTCGCATCCGGAGATTGGACTTGAGTGAGTGGGCCTGAGTTTAGGGAGGCGCGCTGTATCGGGCCGAACAACCTCGAACAGCGTGTCACGGAGGGGGAGCCCGCGGTCCGGGAGTATTCGGACCGCGGGTTTTTCCTTGTCAGCTCCCCGGCATCAGAGCGCTGGCATGACCTCGCTGGCGAACAGCTCGACCGAGCGCGCCGATTCCTCGAACGACAGATCGCCGAAGGCGAGCCGGCAGATGCAGTAGTTGATGCCGGCAATTTCATTGTCGCGCTTCAGCCGCTCGCGCACCGTCGCAGCCGATCCCGCTACGATGTAGCCGCCGTCGAGCGCGCCCTCGAAATCGGCCGGGATCATCTGGCGGGGCAGGCCGACGCCATGGGCGCGCCACAGATGGATCAGGGCGTCGTACCAGAGGGCGTAGGCGCGCTTGGCCGCCGACTGCGCCTCGCGATCCGTGTCGCCCACGACGACATGGCGGCTGAGTCCGATGAAGGGCAGGGAGGCCTCGTCGTGGCCGAGCGCCGCCCAGGCAGCGCGGTAGCGCGCGGCGAAGGCGCCGACGCCCTCGGCCTTCATGCCGACCACAACGTTCAGGCCCTGCTCGGCCAGCCGGTCGGCGCTCTCCAGCGAATTGGCACCGTACCACAGGGGCGGGTGCGGCCGTTGCGCCGGCTGCATCTCCATCGGCACGTCCGTGTAGGTGAAGTATTTGCCGTCGTATGTGAGCCGCTTCTCGGTGAGGCCCTTCAAGATTACTTGCAGCGCCTCGGCGAAGCGCTCCGGGCCGGTCGCGGGATCGACGCCGTAGTAGCCGACCTCATAGGGCGAGATGCCGCGGCCAACGCCGAGTTCCAGCCGGCCGCCGCTCATCTGGTCGAGCATGCAGATCTCGTCGATCAGGCGCAGCGGATGATAGAGGTTGAGCGTGTAGACCAGAGGGCCGAAGCGCAGCGTCGTCGTGCGCTGGGCGACGGCGGCCAGGAAGACGCTGGGCGAGGGCGCCATGCCGAGCGGCGTCGCATGATGCTCGGCCAGGTGATAGGCGTGAAAGCCCGCGCCTTCGTAGAGTTCTATCAGCCGTAGCCGGTCCTCGAACTGGCGGCCGAGGTCGGCGCCGGCACGGTCCATGTGGTCGAAAACGCCGAATTTCATGAGTGTTTCCCCGATTTTCCGGAATGCTACAACGGCACCATGAAGAAGTATCTCTGTCTCGGCTGCGGCTTCTCCTACGACGAGGCCCGCGGCCTGCCCGAGCACGGGATCACGCCCGGCACGCCGTGGGCCGACATTCCCGACGATTGGATCTGTCCCGATTGCGGGACGCCCAAGTCGGGCTTCGAGATGGTCGAGATACCGTACTGGAGCCGGACATGAGCGTCAGTTTCGTTTTGCGCGCGGGCGAGCGTGGCTACGCGCGGCTGGTCTCGACCGGCGTCAACGCGACGTACGTTGCCGGCCATCCCGACGGCGTGATCACGCGTCATTCGAGCTTCAACTTCCATGAATACCAGTCGGGCCTCGCGGGTTTCGGCAGCATCCGCGTGTTCGGCGACGAAGTCTTCAGCCCGGGCGGCACCGGCTACAACATGCACCCGCATCACAACTTCATCATTTGCGCCTTCGTGCTGGGCGGCGCGCTGACGCACGTCAATACGATCGGCAAGGTCGATGAATTGCGCGCCGGCGACTATTACGTCTTCTCCGCCGGCGCCGGCGGCAAGCACGCCGAGCTCAACATTGGCCAGGAAGACACGAGGATCATCTATCTCTGGGTCCTGCCGAGCCAGCTCCTGGCGCCGCCGTCCTACCTGCGCGGCCGTTTCGACGCCAAGGCAAACGCCAATCGCTTTGCCTGCCTGATCGGCAACGAACCGGGTGCGCTGCCGATCGGCCAGACGCTCAAGGTTACACGGCTGGTGACCGGGCGTAACAGCACGCCGGTCTACCGGCCATCGCCGGCGCGCGGAGTCTACGCCTTCGTCGTCGAAGGCGAGGCCAGGATCGGCGATATCATCCTCGGTTCGGGCGACAGCATGGCGCTCACAGGCGAGGACCGGATCGAGATCGCCGCCCGCTCGGGCACCGACTTGCTGCTGGTCGAGACGGCTCTCTAGAGAGCGCCCATTCAAGTCAGAGTCCCCGGATGCTGATCCGGGCGAAGGCGTGCCATTTGGAATTGCCGACGAAGACCCGCAGATAGATCTGGTCCGGGTTCGAGCCCGACTGATGCTCCAATAGTATCTGAGCCGTCCTGTCGGTTTCGTAGAAGGTTTCTAGCAGGCTCGGCGTGAGATTGGCGGTGCTCGGGCTGCCGATGCAGAGGATGGCAGGGTCTCCGTTGGGGGTCTCGCGCAGGCTGCCTGGGTCCGCGACCCCGGCAGCCGGATCGAAGACGCGCAGCCGGCAATAACCCGCCGAGGCGGGTGAACGGATCGTGGTGGTTTCCGGGGGCTCTGTTCCGGTCGTGTAGGCCACCATGGACAGTGCGGTGATGTGATAGGTGCCCGGCGCGAGAGTCACGATCCCTGTCGCGAAATCGCACTGGATCGCGTTGCCTTTCCGGGCATCGGTATCCGTGAAGACGCGCCTGTTCCAGCCTGGCACCATCGGCTTCGAATCCGGCGAGAGCTCCGTGAAGACCGCGAAGTCGGGCATCAGCGACGATCGTCGAGCGCGAGCCTGACGGCGAGGCCGGCGAATACAGTGCCGAGCAGGATTTGAGGCGCGCGGCGCCAGCGGGTGCAGGCGGAGAACGCGCGGCCGAAGCCGCTCGCCGTCAGGATGACGGCGCCATTGACCACGATGCCGATCAGGTTGATCACGGTCGCCAGCAGCATGATCTGCAGGGCGATGGAGCCGGCGGCCGGGTCGACGAACTGCGGGAACAGCGCCAGGACGAACAGCGCCATCTTCGGATTGAGCAGGTTGGTCAGCAGGCCTTGCCGGAACACAACGCCGGTCGGGTAGCGGCGGGTGCCGGCCACCGGCGCCTGTATCGCTCCCGAGGAACGAAAAGCCTGCCAGGCGAGATAGAGAAGGTAGGCGGCGCCGGCGTATCGGACGACGTCGTAGGCGACGGGCACCATCAGGAACAGCTGCGAGAGGCCGAGTGCGGCGGCCAGCGCGTGGCAATAGGTGCCGACCTGAATGCCGGCCAGCGTGGCGAAGCCCGAGGCCTTGCCCTGGCTGACGCTGCGTGAGGCGATGAGCAGCATGTCCGGGCCCGGCGTGGCGCAGAGCGCCAGGGCAGCCGCGGCGAAGAGGGCGAGGGTGCCGAGGTCGGGCATGCGTGGTGCTCCTAGAGTGCGCGCTTCTTGCTGCTGATGACGCCGCTTGCGATGCCGTGCCACTCGATGGTGCCGGCGAGCCGCGAATGCTCGATCTTCGGGCAGCGGTTCATGACGACTTTCAGCCCGGCGGCCTCAGCGCGCTTGGCAGCATCGGGGTTCACCACGCCAAGCTGCATCCACACCACCTTGGCGCCGTGCTTGATCGCCTCGTCGGTGATCGGGCCGGCGGCCTCGGAATTGCGGAAGATGTCGACCATGTCGACCTTCACCGGCAACTCGTCGAGCGAGGCATGGACCTTCTGGCCCATTATTTCCTGGCCGACGGCGACCGGGTTGACCGGGATGACCTTGTAGCCACGGTCGAGCAGGTATTTCATGGCGAAATAGCTGGGACGATTCCAGTTGGCGGAAGCGCCGACCATGGCGATGGTCTTGGTGTCGCGCAGGATCCGGCGCAGATACAGATCGTCGTAACGGTCGTGGTTCATGGTGGGGGAAGTATACATGGCTCAGCCGATGCTGTTCGACCCGATTTCAATCCGCGACGTGACCCTGAAGAACCGCGTCGTCGTGGCGCCGATGCACCAGTATTCGGCGGAAAAGGGCTTTGCCACCGACTGGCACCTGATGAACGCCGGCCGCTATGCCGCCGGCGGCGCGGGCCTCGTCATCATGGAATCGACCAAGGTCGAGCGCCGCGGCTGCGGCACGGTGGGCGATCTCGGCATCTGGGAAGACGCGCATATTCCCGGCCTGAAACGCTGCGTCGACTTCATCCGCCTGCACAATTCGGTGCCCGGCCTCCAGCTTGGCCATTCCGGCCGCAAGGCGCGGCGCTTTCGGCCGTGGGAAGGTGGCGCCCCGCTGAAACAGTCGCCGGATATCTGGGACTGGGAGGGTTGGGAGCTGGTCTCGTCGAGCGGCATCAATTCGCCCGACACTGATCCGACGCCCCGCGCGCTCACACGTGCCGAGATCCCCGAAGTCGTGGAGCGCTGGGGGCAGGGCGCGCGGCGTGCCCATGAGGCGGGCTTCGAGGTGCTCGATCTGCACATGGCGCACGGCTACCTGATCCACCAGTTCCTCTCGCCGTTCTCCAATGTGCGCAATGACGAGTACGGCGGCAGCGAACTGAACCGCACGCGCTTCGCCATCGAAGTGGTCGAGAGCGTGCGTGCCCACTGGCCAGCGTCGAAGCCGCTGTTCGTGCGCTTCTCGGTCGAGGACGATTCCGGCTGGGGACCAGACCAGAGCGTGGCGCTCGCGAAGATCCTGAAACCCAAGGGCGTCGACGTGATCGACTGCAGCTCGGGCGGCATGCGCGGCTCTCCCGTGGTGAGCGCCGGTCCCGTGACCTACGGCTACCAGGTGCCCTACGCCGAGCGTCTCAAGAAGGACGCCGACATCATGAGCATGGCGGTCGGGTTGATCGTCCATGCCGACCAGGCGGAGAAGATCCTGCAGGACGGCCAAGCCGACCTGATCGCGCTCGCCCGCGAGCTTCTCTACAATCCCAATTGGCCGATGGACGCCGCGCAGAAGCTGGGCGTCGACAAGCAATTCGGTTCGGTGCCGCCGCCGCAGGCCTATTGGCTCGCCAAGCGTGCCCAATCGGCGAAGACCGTCGTGCCGTCGACCTACATGAAGGGCATGAACGCAGGCTAGGCCTGGTTGCGCTTGCGCAGGTAGTGCGCGGCGCCCATCAGGGCCGCCGTCAGAACGATCGTCAGCGTCGACACGGCGGCGATCGTGGGATCGATCTGGAATCGGAGATCGTCCCACATGCGGCGTGGCAGGGTGACGGCACCCGTTCCCGAGATGAAGAGCGCCACGATCAACTCGTCGAACGACGTGATGAAGGCGAACAGCGCGCCGACGAGAACACCCGGCCTGATCAGCGGCAGGGTCACCTGCCAGAAGGTAGCACCCGGCGTTGCGCCGAGGCTGAGCGAGGCCTGCTCCAGACGGGGATCGAGGCCCGCAAGACTTGCCGTCACGCTGGTGACGACGAAGGGGACGGCGAGGCAGGTATGGGCCAGCACCATGGCGATCGGCATGCCGACCAGCCCGTAGCGCGCGTAGGCATAGTAGATGCCGATCGCCACCACGATTCCAGGCACGATCAGCGGCGACAGGATCAGGCCGGTGGCGAAGATGCGCATCGGACGGGAGAGGCGTGAGACTCCGAGTGCCGCCAAGGTGCCGAGGAAAGTCGCCAGCACGACGACGGACGCCGCCACCCAGAGGCTGACCCAAGTCGGCTTCAGCCAGTCCTCACTATTGAAGTAGGCCTTGTACCAGCGCAGGCCGAAGGCGGGCGGCGGGAAGGTGAGATAGGTGGCCTCCGAGAACGAGACGATCGCCACGACGACGATCGGAAAGGCGAGAAAGAACAGGATCAGGCCGACGACGCTCGCCGCGAGCAGGCGGGTCAGGATCATCGCATGCTCGTCTTGAAGGCGTTGCCGACGCCCGGCAGGTGGCGGGCGGCGGCGAGGATGGCGAGCGCCGTCGCCAGCAGGACGGCTGAGAGCGTGGCGGCATAGCCCCAATTCAGTTGGTCGACCTGCTGGGCGATCAGCATCGAGAGAGTGATGTCGCGCGGGCCCCCGACCATCGCCGGCGTGATGTAGAAGCCCAGCGCCAGGACGAAGGTGAGTAGCGTGCCGGCCGCGACACCCGACATCGACAGCGGCAGGATGACCTGACGGAAAGTCATGAACGGCGTGGCGCCGAGCCCTGAGGCGGCGCGGATCAGCGACGGATCGATCTGCCGCAGCGCATTGGCGATCGGCAGGATCATGTAGGGCAGCAGGATGTGGATCATCGCGATCTGGGTCGCGAGCGGCGTGTTCAGGATGCGGATCGGCCGGTCGATCATGCCAAGGGCGATGAGGCCTTCGTTGACCAGGCCGTGGCGGCCCAGCAGCACCATCCACGCGTAGCTCCGGACCAGGACGCTGGTCCAGAAGGGCAGCAGGATGATGACCAGGATGAACGGCGCCATCGTCTTGGCGCGCACCAGTCCCATGGCGACGGGATAGCCCAGGATCAGGCAGCCCAGGGTGACGGTGATCGAGGTGTTGAAGGTGATCCAGAAGGTCTTTGCGAACACCACGTCCTCGAACAGGGCGGCGTAGTGCGAGAGCGTCCAGGTCGGGTCGTTCAGGCTGCGCAGCAGCATGGCCAGCACCGGCAAGGCGTAGAGCACCAGCATGTAGATCAGCAGAGGTGCCACGAGCAGCAATGGCACGTGTCGGCGCCAGTTCAGCAGCAATGGCCGGACGGCCCCGAGGGATACGGCGACGGGCGAGGGCTGCGTGATCTCGGACAAGGGTTGCCTCACACGAGAATAGTGTCGGCGACCGACCAGGAGATTTCCGCCCGCTCGCCGATGGCGCGGCGCCGGATGGCGGCGCTCGAAGGCTCCTTCAGGACCATCGAGGTGCCGTCGCCCGCCTGCAGCATGTAGCGGCAGCGCTCGCCGGCGAAGACCGCCTCGGTGACGGTGACGCTCAGGCGGTTCTGCGGCGTCGTTGCGTTCCAGGCGCTGTCGGCGAAGCGCAGGCGCTCGGGCCGGGTGGTGAGAGTGACCTTGTCGCCGCTGGCCGGCCGGCCCGGGCACATGGCGCGGATGATGGCGCCGTCGCATTCGGCGATAACGACGTCGTCTTCCATGCCGCGCACGATCGCGGGCAGGAAGTTCGACTCGCCGATGAAGCCCGCGACGAAGCGGTCGGTCGGACGGTCGTAGAGATCCTCCGGCGATCCGACCTGCGCCACCTTGCCGTCGTTCATGACGGCGATGCGGTCGGACATGGTGAGCGCTTCTTCCTGGTCGTGCGTCACGTAGATGAAGGTGATGCCGAGATCGGCATGCAGGCGGCGCATCTCGAGTTGCAGGTTCTCGCGAAGCTGCTTGTCGAGGGCGCCCAGCGGCTCGTCCATCAACAGGAGGCGCGGCTTGAAAACGACAGCGCGCGCGACGGCGACACGCTGCTGCTGGCCGCCCGAGAGCTGGCGCGGATAGCGCGCGCCGTAACCCGGCAGGTGCACGAGGTCGAGCGCCTCGGCCACCAGTCTGGCGCGCTCGGCCTTCGGAAGGCCGCGCTGCTTCAGCGGGAAGCCGATGTTCTCCTCGACGGTGAGGTGAGGGAACAGCGCATAGTTCTGGAACACCATGCCGATGTTACGGCGGTAGGGCGGCATGGCGACGACGGATTGGCCGTCGATCGAGATGTCGCCGGCGGTCGGCATCTCGAAGCCGGCAATCATCATCAGGGTCGAGGTCTTGCCCGACCCGCTTGGCCCCAGGAGAGTAAGGAACTCACCCGAACGGATGTCGAGCGAGACACCGTCAACCGCATTGACGCGGTCGTACTTCTTCACGAGGTCGGCGAGCGTTACCGATGCTCCCCGGCCGGCTCCGTTCATGCCAGATTCGCCCATCGGCTTCAGCTCAGCAGCCACTTGTTGAACTTGGGGATGACGGCCTCGCGGTTGTCGATCCACCAATCGTAGTTGTAGCTGACGAGTTGCTTCTTGATCGCCGGGGCGCTCGGCAGCACTTCCTGTCGGGCGGCCGGAATGTACTCGTCCGACTTGGCGTTGACCGAGCCGTAGGGAATGGCGAGTGCCACGCGCGCCTGCGGGATCGCCATGGTCGAAAAGGCCACGAACTTCATGGCATTGACCTTGTTCTTGGCGCCCTTGGGGATGCCCCAGGCGTCGCGCTTCAGGAGGCCCTGGTTCCAGCTGATCGCCGCCGGCACGCCGGCCGCCTGCAGCGCCGCCATGCGCCCGTTCCAAACGGTGGTCATGGTGACCTCGCGGTCGGTGAGAAGCTGGATCGGCACGGCGCCGGTCTCCCACCACTTGAAGACGTCCTTCTTGATCTTGCTGTAGCTCGCCAGCGCCTTGTCGACGTCGAGCGGGTAGAGCTTGTCGGCCGGCACACCCGCCGCCATCAGGGCGAACTCCATCTCCGGCCAGCCGCCGCCGCCGGTGCCGAACATGGCGCGATCGCCGGGGAACTTCTTGGTGTCCCAGAAATCCGCCCAGCCCGAGGGCACGGCGCCCTTCAAGGTATCGGCGCGATAGGCGAGCACCTGTGCCCACAGCAGCATCTCGAGGCCGTACTCGAAGCGGTATTCCTTGCCGACGCCGTCGTCGATGATCGAGTAGTCGATCTTCTCGAAATAGTCGCCGGTC
>CAMDOT010000195.1 GCA_945903635.1 Rhizobium sp. Q54
ATGCAGGAAAACCCGCGCTACGACGATGTGGTGCTCGACGTGTACGCGTACCTGGAGGCACGCGTCGCGCGCTGCGAGGCGGCGGGCATCGCGCGCGACAAGCTGATCGTCGATCCCGGCATCGGCTTCGCCAAGACGCCGGCCCACAATGCAGCGGTCTTGGAAGCGCTGACGCTGTTCCACGGCCTCGGCTGCACGGTGCTGATGGGTGTGTCGCGCAAGAGCTTCATCGCCCGGTTCTCGGCCGGCGAGCCGGCCGACCAGCGCCTGCCCGGGTCCTTGGCGGCGGCACAATGGTGCGCAGCCCAAGGTGTACAAATCCTGCGCGTCCACGACGTCGCCGAGACCCGCCAAGCCCTAGCCGTGGCGGCGACCGCCGCCGACCCGAGATTGCTTCCGGCGACGGCCTAGGCCGGTCTATACGTCTGGGACCCGCGCTGAGTCCTTGGGGCGCAGGGGTGAAGAACGAGGAACGATGTCCCGCAAGTACTTCGGCACCGACGGCATTCGCGGCACCGCCAACGCGGAGCCGATGACCGCAGAGATCGCGCTCAAGGTCGGCATGGCCGCCGGCCGCCAATTCATTCGCGGCGACCATCGCCACCGCGTCGTCATCGGCAAGGACACGCGCCTGTCGGGCTATCTGCTCGAGCCCGCCCTCACTGCCGGCTTCGTCGCCGTGGGCATGGACGTCGTGCTGGTCGGGCCGATGCCGACGCCCGCGGTCGCCATGCTGACGCGCTCCCTTCGCGCCGACCTCGGCGTCGTCATCTCGGCGTCGCACAACCCGTTCGAGGACAACGGCATCAAGCTGTTCGGGCCGGACGGGTTCAAGCTGTCGGACGAGGTCGAGCGGCAGATCGAGGCGCGCATGGACAATGGCGCCGGCGATGGGGGCCTCGCCGAGGGGCGCGCCACTCCCAGCAACCTTGGCCGCGCGTCGCGCCTGGACGACGCGCCCGGCCGTTACATCGAGTACGTCAAGCGCACCTTCCCCGATCGCCGCACCCTCGACGGCTTCAAGATCGTCGTCGATTGCGCCCATGGCGCCGCCTACCGCGTCGCGCCGACGGTGCTCTACGAGCTTGGCGCGGACGTCATTCCGCTCGGCGTCGAGCCGGATGGATTCAACATCAACAAGGGTTGCGGTTCCACCGACACCGAGCTGATGCGCGAGGAAGTCGTGCGCAACAAGGCGCACCTCGGCATCGCCGTCGATGGCGACGCCGATCGCCTGCTGATGTGCGACGAGACCGGCACCATGATCGATGGCGACCAGCTCATGACCATTGTCGCCGAAAGCTGGCACCGCCAAGGCCGCCTCACGGGTGGCGGCGTCGTCTCGACGGTGATGTCGAACCTCGGCTTCGAGCGCTATCTCGGCGGGCTCGGGCTGACGCTGGAGCGCACGGCCGTCGGCGACCGCTACGTCGTCGAACATATGCGCGCCAAGGGCTTCAACGTCGGCGGTGAGCAGTCGGGGCACATCATCCTGACCGACTACAGCACCACCGGCGATGCGCTCATCGCTGCCCTGCAGACCCTGGCCGTGCTGGTGGAGAAGCAGCAGCCGGTGAGCAAGACCGGCCGCGTGTGGTCCTCGGTGCCGCAGCAGATGCGCAACGTGCGTCATTCGGGCGGTCGCCTGCACGAGCACGAGGATGTGCAGAGGGCGATCGCCGGCGCGCGCGCCAAGCTCGGCAAGAATGGGCGCGTCCTGGTGCGGCCGTCGGGCACGGAGCCGCTGATCCGCGTCATGGTCGAAGGCGACGATGCGGCGCTCGTCACTGCGCTGCTCGACGACATCACGCTTTCGGTTGAGCGCGTGTCCCGCGCGACGCCGGTCGTGGAAGTGTCGCGGGTGAAGGCTTAGGTGAAAGGTCGCGTCCTCATCGTCGCCGGGTCGGACTCCGGCGGCGGCGCCGGTATCCAGGCCGACATCAAGACCGTGACCGCGCTGGGCGGCTATGCCGCCACGGCCATCACGGCGCTCACCGCCCAGGATACCCACACGGTGCACGGCATCTACGAGGTGCCGCCGGCATTCGTCGGCCAGCATATGGAAGTCGTTTTGGGCGACATCGGTGCGGACTGCATCAAGACCGGCATGCTGCATTCGCCGGCCATCCTGTGGACCATCGTCGATGTGCTGACGCGACTGGCGCCGGACGTGCCGCTGGTCGTCGATCCGGTCATGGCGGCCAAGGGCGGCGCAGCGCTGGTGCAGCCCGAAACGATCGACGTCATCCGCTCCAAGCTGCTGCCGCTTGCAACTGTGGTGACGCCGAACATCCCCGAGGCGGCGCTGCTCATCGGCCGGCCCATCCAGGGCGCCAAGGACGCGCAGGAGGCCGGCCGCGCGCTGCTGGCGTTTGGCCCGAAGGCGGTTCTGATCAAGGGCGGGCACCTGGACGGACCCAAGGTCGTCGACCTGCTCGTCACCGAGAAACGCGCCATCCGGCTGGAGAGCCCGCGCATCGCCTCCACCAGCACCCACGGCACGGGCTGCACCCTGGCGAGCGGCATCGCGACGGGCCTGGCGCAAGGGATGGCTCTGGAGGCAGCGGTGCGGCGCGCGCGCGAATACCTGATGGAAGCGATCCGCACGGCGCCGGGGTTCGGCAGCGGACACGGGCCGCTCAACCACGGGCATACGCTTGTCCGCAAGTGAGGGCGCGCGCCGCAGGTGTGACGCCGTCGTCTTCGACATCGGCGGCGTGCTGATCGACTGGGAGCCGCGGCGGGTGTTCCGCACGCTGTTTGCCGACGAAGCGCGCATGGACTGGTTCCTCGCCAACGTGTGCACCGGCGAATGGAACGCACTGCAGGACGCGGGGCGCCCGCTCGCCGAGGCGACGGCCGAACGAGTCGCCCTGTTCCCGGACTGGGCGAACGAGATCCGCGCCTACTACGGGCGCTGGATCGAGATGATCGGCGGGCCGGTACCGGGCACTGCGGCCATCGTCGAGCAGCTGGCGCTGCAGGGCACGCGCTTGTTCGCGCTATCCAACTTCAGTGCGGAGACGTTCGCACAGGTGCGTGGTGACTACCCGGAGCTCGATCGCTTCGAGCGCATCTTCCTTTCCGCCCACCACGGCGTCGTCAAGCCAGGGCGGCGGTTCTTCGAGATCGCGCTGGGCGAGATCGGGTTGCCGCCGCAGAGCCTGATCTTCATCGACGACCGCGAACCGAATATCGTGACCGCGCGCTCGTTGGGCATGCACGGCATCGTGTTCCGATCCGCCGCGGACCTGCACCGAGAGCTAACGGCGCTCGGAGTCTTGCACTAAGCCCCTTTCGGCTATGATGCCGCCCAGAATCGGCTTTTGGGGGCGAGCATGTTGCAGAGAACATTGCGGGCGACCGTCGTCGTGGCGGCGCTGGGAATGAGCGGCGGCGCGCTGGCGCAGCAGGGAAATACATTCGAGCCGGCCGGCCCCGATTTCGCACGCGACCTGCGCGCGTGGGGCGTGGGGACGATCCCCGAGATCGACGCCCTCGGCGAGAAGCTCATTCCGATGTACATGCCGGGCGAAGGCCTGACGCCCATCGACACGAGCAAATGCGCGCAGGCGCTACCCCTGCTCGTCGACTTCAAGAACAAGTCGCTGGCAGCCGCGACCCTGCTCTCCAAGATGGCCGAGCAGCTCATCGCCATCAATCGGCTGAGCGCGCTCGGCTCGGTGCAAGGTGAAGCCGGGCGCCTGCGCAACTGGGCGGCCATGGCGGCGGTCGACGAGGGTCGCTGCCTTGCCGCTGCCGGCAACAGCGTCGAAGCGGCTGTGCGCTTCGTCCAGGCGATGGATCTCAACATGGAGGGCGACGGCGGCAACCAGGGCCGCGACGCGTTGGCCAAGCTGCTCAAGTACGAGTAGCGGCTCCCCCGCCCCGCCTCGGATACAAGGGGACAAGGGGCAGGAACGAATCCCGCCGTCGGCTCGTTCGCCGATTCCTTTTGACCCTCACCCCCAACCCTCCCCCTTTGCAGGGGGAGGGAGTCGTCTGCGCATGACGACGTTGGGTGTGCGCGGTCCTCTCCCGATTGACTCTCGGGCGCGCCTCACTATTCTCCGCCCCGGGCCACGACCCCCCAACGGGTCGCCGCTCTTCTGGAAGGGAGAGTTCTGTGAAGCCAAACGCGCGACCGGCGCGTCCCCTGTTTTCCTCGGGACCCTGCGCCAAACGTCCGGGATGGTCACCGGACATCTACAAGACAGCACTGGTCGGCCGCTCGCACCGCTCCGCCGCGGGCAAGGCGCGCATCGCCGAGGTCATCAAGCTCACCGCCGAGCTGTTGCGCCTGCCGCAGGGTTGGCGCGTCGGCATCGTGCCGGCGTCGGACACCGGCGCTGTCGAGATGGCGCTGTGGTCGCTGCTGGGCGCGCGCGGCATCGACGTGCTGGCGTGGGAGAGCTTCGGCAGCGACTGGGTCAACGACGTCCTCAAGGAGCTGAAGCTCAAGGACGTGCGGTCGTTCACAGCACCCTATGGTGCGTTGCCCGACCTTACCCAAGCTTCGTGGGACCGGGACGTGGTCTTCACGTGGAACGGCACGACCTCGGGCGTGTGCGTGCCGGACGGCGATTGGATCAGCGATACGCGCCAGGGCCTGAGCATCGCCGACTCGACCTCGGCCGTGTTCGCCATGGACATGCCGTGGGCGAAGGTCGATGTCGCGACATTCTCCTGGCAGAAGGTATTGGGCGGCGAGGCGCAGCACGGCGTGCTGATCCTTTCGCCACGCGCTGTGGCGCGGCTGGAGAGTTACACGCCGGTCTGGCCCATGCCCAAGCTGTTCCGCATGACCAAGGGCGGCAAGCTGGTCGCCGGCATCTTCGAGGGCGAGACGATCAATACGCCGTCGATGCTGTGCGTCGAAGACGCGCTCGATGCCCTGCGCTGGGTCAAGGACATCGGCGGGCTGCCGGCCACCATCCAGCGGAGCCAAGCCAATCTGGCCGAGGTTGCCAAATGGGTGTCGGCCTCCCCCTGGGCGGCGTTCCTGGCGGAGCGCCCTGAGACGCGCTCGTGCACTTCGATTTGTCTGAAGGTCGTCGACCCCTGGTTCGGGACGCGCGATGCAGCGGCGCAAGCCGCGTTGATCAAGCGCGCGGTTGCGCTGCTGGAGAAGGAAGGCGTTGCCTTCGACATCGGCGCCTATCGCGATGCGCCGCCGGGCTTCCGCATCTGGGGCGGCGCCACGATCGAGACGACAGACATTGCATTGGTGCTGCCGTGGCTCGATTGGGCGTTCGGCACGGCGAAACTCGAGATCATGGACAAGGAACCGGCCCAATGAAGATACTGATCGCCGACTCGATGAGCCCGCGTGCGGCGGAAATCTTCCGCGAGCGTGGCCTGACCGTGGACGAGCGGCCCGGCCTGGCGCCCAAGGAGCTGGCGCAGATCGTCGGCGGCTACGACGGCATTGCGGTGCGTTCCTCGACCAAGATCACCGCCGAGGTGCTGGAGGCGGCGAGCAATCTGAAAGTAGTCGGCCGCGCCGGCATCGGCGTCGACAACATCGACGTACCGGCCGCGACCGCGCGCGGCGTCGTGGTGATGAACACACCGTTCGGCAATTCGATCACCACGGCGGAGCATGCGATCGCCATGATGCTGGCGCTGGCGCGGCAGATTCCCGAGGCCGATGCATCGACGCGCGCCGGCAAGTGGGAGAAGAACCGCTTCATGGGCGTCGAGGTCGCCAACAAGACGTTGGGACTCATCGGCTGCGGCAACATCGGCTCGGTGGTCGCCAACCGCGCGCAGGGGCTGAAAATGCGCGTGCTGGCGTACGATCCGTTCCTGTCGGTCGATCGCGCCAAGGAGATCGGCGTCGAGCGGGTCGAGCTCGATGAACTGCTGGCGCGCGCCGACTTCATCAGCCTGCACACCCCGCTTACCGACCAAACCCGCAACATCCTGGACGCCAACGCCTTGGCCAAGACCAAGAAGGGCGTGCGCATCGTCAACTGCGCGCGCGGCGGGCTCATCGTCGAAGATGCGCTGCATGCAGCGCTGGTCGCCGGCCAGGTCGCGGGAGCGGCGCTCGACGTGTTCGCCGTCGAGCCGGCCAAGGATAGCGTGCTGTTCGGCGCGCCCAATCTCGTGTGCACGCCGCATCTCGGCGCCGCCACCGTCGAGGCGCAGGAGAACGTGGCGCTGCAGGTCGCCGAGCAGATGGCCGACTACCTGCTGACCGGCGCCATCACCAACTCGCTCAATATGCCCAACGTCTCGGCCGAGGACGCGCCCAAGCTCGCGCCCTTCCTCGACCTTGCCGAGAAGCTCGGCTCGTTCGCCGGCCAGCTCACCGACACCGACATCAAGGCGGTGTCGATCGAGTACGAGGGCGCCGTGGCGGCGCTCAACATCAAGCCGCTGACCCAGGTGGCGCTGATGGGCGTGCTGCGCCCGCAGCTCGTCTCGGTGAACATGGTGAACGCACCGGTGATCGCCCGCGAGCGCGGCATCGAGGTGGCCGAAGTCAAGCACGAGCGCGACAGCGACTACCATTCGATGATCCGCATCTCGGTGACCACCGACCAGTACACGCGTTCGGTGACCGGCACGCTGTTCGGCGGCCGCCATCCGCGCATCGTCGACATCAAGGGCATCGAGATCGACGCCGCCTTCGCCCCGCACATGCTCTACATCACCAACGACGACAAGCCGGGCTTCATCGGCCGCCTCGGCACCATGCTGGGCGAGAACCGGGTCAATATCGCGACCTTCCATCTCGGCCGGGACAAGCCCGGCGGCTCGGCGATCGCACTGGTCCAGGTCGACCAGCCGATCTCGCCGGCGCTGATGGGCCAGATCGCCGGCGTGCCGGGCGTCGTTCAGGCGAAGGTGTTGGGTTTTTAAGTCGCTTTACCTTGGCTCAGGTGACCATGAGGGAAGGTCCCTCGCTTCAGAGCGAATTTCATTCGCTCGACTTGGCATGACAGCCGTAGAGTCGGGCGGATAACCAAGAGGTAAGCCAATGGCTCGTGTAAGCGAAATCGAGGACGACGGCGGCGATCCCATACTGAAGGCCGCCTTCGAAAAGCAGCGCGAGACGTTCGGCGGGCTGCTCAATTCGACCAAGGTGATCGCGCATTGCCCACCGATCCTGCGGGCGGCCGGGTTGCTCGGTGCGTCGATCGAGCAGTCGGGCCTGCTGCCCAAGGCGTTGCCGCCGCTGATCTATGTGCGGGTCGCGACCATCAACGGCTGCCCGTTTTGAATGGATATCAATTCCGTCCGTGTGATGGAAACTGAAGGCGGCGTGGAGAAGCTGGCAGAAGTGACGAACTGGCGCGACAGCAAGCTGTTCAGCGAGGCTGAGCGCGTGGCGCTCGAATATGCCGAGCGCATCACCTACACCGATCAGAAGGTCGACGATGCCCTGTTCGCCCGGGTGAAGGAGCATTTCACCGAAGGCCAGATCGTCGAGCTGACGGCCGCCATCGCCATGGAAAATTTCCGCAGCAAATTCAATCCGCCCCTCGGCATCGAGGCGCAAGGCTTCTGCGTGATACCGGCAGCGGGAGCGAAGAAGAAGGGCTAGCGGCGCCCCCTCACTCCATCTCGATCTTCAGTTCCTTGAGCTTCTTGCCCCAGAAGGCGTGCTCGTCGCGCACCATCTTGGCGAACTCCGCGCGCGTGCGCTCGGGTGGTTGGTCGAGGCCGTCCTTGGCCAGCGCCTCGGTCCACTTGGGATCCTTCATCGCGGTCTTGGCGTCCTTCTCGACCTTGTCGAGGATGGCGTCGGGCGTCTTGGCCGGGGCGAACAGGCCGTGCCAGCCGTTGACGACGACGTCGATGCCATGTTCCTTGAGCGTCGGTACGTCGGGCATCGACTTGATGCGCTTCTCGCCGGTGACCGCCAGCGCCTTGAGGTGGCCGGCCTTGATCTGGGTGACGGCGGGCGGCAGCGAGCTGAAATTCATGGTGATGATGCCGTTAATGACGTCGAGCAGGGCGGGGCCGGTGCCCTTGTAGGGCACATGCGTCAGCTCGATGCCGGCGGCATGGGCGAACAGCGCGCCAGCGAGGTGGTTGTTGCCGCCGACGCCGGAGGACGAGAAGGTGAGCTTGCCGGCATCCTTCTTGGCCAGTGCCACCAGCTCGGCCGCCGTATTGGCCGGGACCTTGGGGTTCACCGCCAGCACGTACTGGTAGTCGGTGGTCTGGCAGATCGGCGCCAGCATCGCGATGGTATCGATCATGCCCTTCTGGACATGCGGATTGATCACCACGTTGGTTCCGACGGCATAGAATAGCGAGTAGCCGTCGGGCCTGGCATTGGCGACGTTGCGCACGCCGATGCTGCCCGTGGCGCCGCCCTTGTTGTCGACGATGACCTGCTGGCCGAGGATCGGCGAGATCAGATGCGCCAGCTCGCGCGCGTTGATGTCGGCGCCGCCGCCGGCGGCATAACCCACGACGAAGGTGATGGGAGAGGTCGGCCAGGCCGCCTGGGAGCGCACGGCACCCGGTATGAGGATTGCTCCGGAGCCCAAAGCCAGTCCCTGGCGGCGCGTCAAAAGAGCCATGAAAACCTCCTGCGAAACCCTTTAAATGCACGCTTCTTCGGAGCAAAATTAGGGCATGGGTGATCGTTTCGACCGTCTAGGCGTCCGGCATGCCAATGTCGAGGCCCTGCTGCGCCGCCCCGGCATTGGCCACAACAACGGGCCGACCTTCGACATGTCGTGGGAGGCTTGGGTGTGGCGGCGCGCTACCGCCAAGGCCTGGGCCACGCCCAAGCCCGAGGTCGCGCTGCGCCGCGTCAAGCGCGCCGAAAGCCTCGGCATCACCTACCGCGAGTTCACCGCCGCCCTGATGGACACCGGCAGCCATCTCGGCAGCGCCGTGCTGCCGCTGTCGCTTGCAGCGCGTGTGCGCCGCGGGACGGGGTACGAAGTCATCATCGAGCCGCGCAATTCAATCGCCGATCGCGTCGCGCGTTTCGGCGGCCGGTTGTTCCTGCTGGGCGACATCGACGCCGTGCCGGCGCTGAGCGAAAGCGAGCGCGCGGATTTTCTGGCGCTCGCCAACCGCGCCTTCGACGGCAAGGTCGAGGCGATCGGTTGGGGCCACGATGCCGCGGCCTTGCGCGCCATGCTCAAGGCCAATGTCGTGGCGCACCAGGAAGTGTTCCTGATCGGCTCGGGCATCGGCCATCGTGTCCTGGGCGAAGCCGCCAGCCTGCCGCTCATCAAGGAAATCGATAGTTGGCTCTAGCCCCCGTCGAGCCGCCTCTCAAAGGCGTCCGCGTCGTCGAACTCACCCATACGATCCTCGGGCCGTCCTGCGGCATGGTGCTGGCCGATCTCGGTGCCGAAGTTATCAAGGTCGAGCCGGTCGATGGCGACCGCACGCGCAAGCTGCGCGGCTTCGGCGGCGGCTTCTTCGGCTATTTCAACCGCAACAAGCGCAGCCTGGCTCTCGACGCCGATTCCAAGACCGGCCGCGAGGTGCTGGTAAAGCTGCTGCCGTCGGCCGACGTGCTGATCGAGAATTTCGCGCCAGACTCGATGGCCAAACGCGGGCTTGGGCCGAAGCATCTGGAGCAGATCAACCCGCGGCTGGTCTACTGCGCGCTCAAGGGCTTCCTGCCGGGCCCGTATGAAAAGCGGCCGGCGCTCGACGAGGTCGTGCAGATGATGGGCGGGCTCGCCTACATGACCGGACCGTCGGGACGGCCGTTGCGCGCCGGCACCTCGGTGGTCGATATCGTCGGCGGCCTGTTCGGCGCGCTCGGCATCGTGCTGGCGCTCAAGACGCGCGAGCGCACCGGCAAGGGCGGGCTGGTCGAGAGCGCGCTCTTCGAGTCGGTCGTCTTCCTGATGGGCCAGCATCTCGCCATCACGGCGATGAACGGCGCGCCGCCGCCGCCGATGCCCGAACGGGTGAGCTCGTGGGCGATCTACGAGATCTTCGCCAGCGCCGACAGCCAGCAGCTTTTCATCGGCGTCACCAGCGACGGCCAGTGGAAGCGCTTCTGCGATGTCTTCGGGCAGCCGGAACTCGCGGCCGATCCGCGCCTTGCCACCAACAATGCCCGTATCGAAGCCCGGCCGTGGCTGGTGCCCAAGGTCGCCGAGATCTTCAAGCGCCACAGCATGGCCGAGATCGAGCGCCTGGCGCTTGCCGCCGACATCTCCTTCGCGCCCGTCGCGCGGCCGCAGGACCTGTTCGATCATCCGCATCTGCTGGCCAACGGGTCGCTGGCGGCCACGACCCTGCCGGGCGGGGTAAAGACGCGCCTGCCGCTGCTGCCGTTCCAGATGTTCGGCTGGCGGCCGCCGCTGGTCAGCGACCCGCCGGAGATCGGCCAGCATAATGACGAGGTGCTGGCCGAAGCGGGTTACGATGCCGCCGGCATCGCCGCCCTGAAGGCCGCCGGCGTCCTGGGGCCGAGGTAAAAGGCCCCAAAACCGCCGATTCGCAGCCCCCGCGGCCGCGACACAGACGACACCATTCTCCCGGACCACGACCCGTCCACGACACGGCCTCCCGGTACATAGGCTCCAACGGCAACGGCATCCCCGCCCAGCCGACCAGAGACCGGGAGATAGAAATGTTCCAGACAGTCGCCTCGACCTTCACCCTCCTCGCCCTGGTATGGGCTTTCGGCGGTGGCCAGCCGGCCCATGCCTCGCTGACCTCCGGCGCCAGCAACGCCGGCAGCTACGTCACGACTGGCAACGGCACGGGCGGCACTGGCACCGTTCTCGCCTCCACGACCCGCTGAGGTGCGCGGCCCCCGCCGCCACGCCTGGAGATAGAAATGCTACAGCTTATCGGAACCGCTCTCGCCGTCGTTACGGCTTGCCGTCGCCGGCAACGATGACGTTCGTCGTGCTCTCCCTTGCCGCCGCCTCGAACGTGGGGTTCACCGCGAAATCGCCGCGGCCGACCTGGAAGCGCACGAGGTCTCGGACATTGGGCCGCGCGTCGAGCATGGCCTCGTCGAGATCGAGCAGGCGGCGGAAAGCGGCGTTGTGGAACAGCAGGGTGCCGTCCTCGGCGTAGAGCGCAGCACCATCGCCCATGTTGTCGAGCACCGCCTGCATGGTGTTGCGCGTGCCCTCCGATTCGGACTGGGCCAGCGCGACATTGCTGCCTTGGACCGCCAGGCCGGCCGCGAGCAACAGGATATTGACGGCGGCAAAGGCGAGGAAGGCCTTGGGGGCATAGAGCCGTCCCGGCGCGATTTCGGCCGCCACCGCCAGCGTGGCGCAGACCACGACCCGCGGTTTGGCGTCGGGCAGGTTGACCAGCAGGG
>CAMDOT010000196.1 GCA_945903635.1 Rhizobium sp. Q54
GCGCTGTGCCGATGACGCAGGCGTGCGGGCCGTCATACGCAGAGTAAAAGTGTGAGGTCAGAGCAGCCCTAGGCTCCTGAAGCTCGCATGGCCCTTGCGGCCGATGACTAGATGATCATGGATCGAGATCCCCAGCGCCTCTGACGCGGTCTTGATCTCGCGCGTCATCTCGATGTCGTCGCGCGACGGTTTGGGATCGCCACTGGGATGATTGTGCACCAGGATCAGCGCGGCAGCGTTCAGCGCCAGCGCGCGCTTCACCACCTCGCGCGGATAGACCGGCGTGTGGTCGATGGTGCCGCGCTGCTGCACCTCGTCGGCGATCAGCACGTTCTTGCGGTCGAGGAAGAGGTTGCGGAACTGCTCGGTCTTCTCGTGCGCGAGTGCGGCGTGGCAGTAGTCGATGAGCTGCTGCCAGTTGGTCAGCACCGGCATGTCCTTGACCTTGCGCTCGGCCAGCCGGCGGCCCGCCTCGCGCATCGCCTTGAAATGCACCAGCGTCCGCTGGTCGATCTCGAACTCGCGCAGCTGCGCGGGTTCGGCGGCGAAGACGTCGCCCAGCGTACCGAAGCGTTCCAGCAGCGCCTTGGCCCGCGGCTTGGTATCGATGCGCTCGATCGAATAGAACAGCAGCAGTTCGAGCAGCTCGTAGTCGGCCAGCACCTCGACGCCCGCCTTCAGCGCGCGCTCGCGTACCCGCGCACGGTGGCCGAAGTAATGTGGCTTCGGTGGTTCCGGGTCGTTGCTGTTGTGGCCACTCTGCGCAGGCATGGCTTCGAGCGCCGCCACGATCTTGGCTGTCGGGTCCTCGGCGGTGAACTCCCAGCACTGGTCGAGCCGGTTCCACGCGCCGCCCGCCTCGCGTAACAGGGCGCGGTGGGGAAGGGTGTTGCCGCTCACGCGCCAGAGATTGTCCGCCGCCTGGAGACGAAGGCCGGCCGCGAGCAATGCCACCAGGGCATCGTCCCCCAGAGCATCATCGCCTGTCGCCGGATCGAGAGCTGCCCGCTTAGCCTTCCCCATGCTGCCACGGTCCACCGAAACCGCGGCGGAAACACGGCAAAGGAATGTCTGAAAGGGCGCTCTTGTCAGGCCAATAAAATCAGGCCAATAAAAAAGGACGCCTGATTTCTCGGACATCCCACTATCGAGGTGAGTTTACGGGAAAAGAAACAGTCTGGCAACTTCCTGTGCTTCGTATAGATGAGAGCCCCTTCGCACCTGATGGGGACAGAGATGATCGCTTGCGGACTGGACTTCGGCACGTCGAACTCGGCGATCGGCGTCACACGCGACAACACCGCGGCACTCGCGCCCATCGAGGCGACCAACACGCTGATGCCGAGCGCGGTGTTCTTCGACTACGAAACCAGAGGCCGGGTGCTGTTCGGCAACGAGGCCATCGCGGCCTATGTCGGGCAGACCGAAGGCCGGCTGATGCGGGCGCTGAAATCGATCCTGGGCTCTCCCTTGATCAATGAGGAGACCAGCCTGGGCGGCCGCAAGGTGCCGCTCACGGAAGTCGTCGAGATCTTCGTGCGGCATCTGAAGCACAAGGCCGAAGCCTTCGCTGGCCAAGAGATCACCTCCGTCGTGCACGGCCGGCCGGTGCGCTTCGTCGACGACGACGATCGGGCGGATGCGCGGGCGCAGGAGGTGCTGGAAGCCATTGCGCGACGGGCGGGCTTTCGCGACGTCGCGTTCGTCTATGAGCCCATCGCGGCCGCCCACCATTACGAACAGACGGTGGAGTGCGAAGAGCTGGCGCTGATCGCCGACATCGGCGGCGGCACCAGCGACTTTTCCATCATCCGGGTCGGCCCGCAGCATCGCGCGCGTACTGACCGCAATCGCGACGTGCTCGCGACCGCCGGCGTGCGCGTGGGCGGCACCGACTTCGACACCGCCCTCAGCCTCGCCGCGGTGATGCCGCTCCTGGGTCTCGGCACCGAGCTCGTCGAAAAGAATCTGCCGATGCCGAACGCGCTCTACCACGAGCTCGCCACCTGGCCGACGATCAACTTCGCGTACACTTATAAGAACGAGCGCGCGCTCGCCGAGCTGCTCTCGCTGGCCCGCGAGCCCGAGAAGGTGGCGCGCCTCCTGGCCGTGGTGCGCCAGCGGCTCGGCCATCGCCTGGCCTTCGCCGTGGAGGACGCCAAGATTGCGCTGAGCGCTGGGGAAGGAGCCGAGGTGCCAATGAGCTTTCTCGAGGCCGGCCTCGCGATCACGGCGACGCGCGTCGATTTCGACCACGCCATCGAGGCCAGGACGGACCGGCTGTACAGGACGGCGCGCGATTGCATCGCGGCGGCGGGCCTCGATCCTGCCGCCATCGACACGATCTTCCTCACCGGCGGGTCGAGCCGCGTGCCGGCCGTGCGCACCGCGGTTGGGCGGGCGGCGCCATCGGCCCGGCTGGCCCGCGGCTCGGACCTGCTATCCGTCGCGCTGGGATTGACGCAGATGGCGGGCATGATGCGCTGAGGCCGCTGGACGGGTCAGGCGCTCTGTTCGAAGATGCGGCGATGCGCGCTTTCAACGTTGCCCTCTGCCTGCTCGTGTCGCTTCTTGCGGCGACGGCGCACGCCCAGCCGCAGTGGCTCACCCTGCCGCCGACGCCCGCGCTGCCCAAGGCCGAGGAGAGCGGGCTCGCACCGGTGAACGGCATAAAGATCTGGTACGCCACCTTCGGCAAAAGTGACGGCGATCCCGTCATCCTGCTGCACGGCGGCCTCGCCAACGCGAACTACTGGGGTCACCAGGTGCCGGTGCTGGCCGAGCGCTACCGCGTGATCGTCATGGACAGCCGCGGCCACGGCCGCAGCACGCGCGACGAGCGGCCCTACGGCTACGAGCTGATGGCGTCCGATGTGCTCGGCCTGATGGATTTCCTGAAGATCCCCAAGGCGGCCGTGGTCGGCTGGAGCGATGGCGCGATCCTGGGTCTGGAGATCGCCATCCGTCATCCGGCGCGGCTCACGAAGCTGTTCGCCTTCGCCGCCAACTCCGACCCGAGCGCGGTGAAGGACGTCGACAAGAGCCCGGTCTTCTCTGCCTTCATCGCCCGCGCGGCGAAGGAATACGAGGCGCTGTCGCCGACGCCGGGCCAGTACGAGTCGTTCCTGAAACAGATCGGCAAGATGTGGGCGACCCAGCCGAACTACACGGCGGCACAACTCAAGGGTATTTCGACGCCGACCTGGATCGTCGATGGCGACCACGACGAGGCGATCAAGCGCGAGAACATCGAATATATGGCGGCCGAGATTCCCGGCGCCGGGCTGCTGATCCAGCCCGAGGTCAGCCACTTCTCGTTCCTGCAGGATCCCCGGCAGTTCAACGAGAACGTCCTGCATTTCCTGGCGCGGCCTTGAGCGACATGAACTCTCCCTTTGCCGCGGTCGACGCGGCCCTCGCGGCCTTCGCGCAGGAACAGCAGATACCGGGCCTCGCGGCCGGCATCGTCCAGGGCGGCCGCCTCGTCCATGCCACGACGGTGGGCCTGGCCGACATCGAGGGTGCGCGCAAGGTCGGGCCCGATACCGCCTTCCGCATCGCCTCGATGACCAAGAACATGACCGCGCTCGCCATCCTGGCGCTGCGCGACCAAGGCCGGCTCGCGCTCGACGCGCCGCTCAGCCAGTACGTGCCGCAGTTCGCGGCGGTGGCGCTCGCTACGCGCGACAGCCCGCCGGTCAGCCTGCGCCATCTGCTGACGCACGTCGCGGGCTTCGTCACCGATGATCCCTGGGGCGATCGCGTGCTGGGCATGACGCCGCCTGAGCTCGACGCTTTGATCGCCAGCGGAAAACTGTTCGCGCGTCCGCCAGGCCTCGCCTTCGAATACTCGAACCTGGGCTATGCGCTGCTGGGCCGCGTGCTGACCAACGTGAGCGGCGAGCCCTACCAGTCCTTCATCCGCCGCACGATCCTAAAACCGCTCGGCATGACGCGTACCACCTTCGATGCCATCGAGGCCTCGCGCGGCGACTATGCCTGGGGCTATCGCCTCGACGAGGAGCAATGGTCGCGCGAGCGCATCGAGCCCGACGGCGAGGTCGGTGCCATGGGCGGCCTCGCCACGACCGTGCCCGACTACGCGCGCTACGTCGCCTTCCTGCTGAGCGCTTGGCCTGCCCGCGACGATCCTGACACCGGCCCGGTGCGGCGTTCGAGCGTGCGCGAGATGGGCCTCTGGCATGCGCCGCCGTTTCCGCCAGACCCTGTCGAGGGTCGCGTGCCGGCGCCCGGCGCCTACGGCTACGGCCTCATGACGTCGGTCGATGCGCCGCTTGGCCGCCGCCTGCATCATTCCGGCGGCCTGCCGGGCTACGGCTCGCACGTGCTGATGCTGCCCGATCGCGGCTGGGGCGTCATGGCCTTCGGCAATCGCACCTATGCCCAGATGTCGCGCATCACGCTCCGTGTCGCGGAGCTGCTGCACGACGCAGCGCCGCAGCCTGAACCGGCGAAACCATCGACCGCACTCGCGCGCGCGATCGAAGCGGTGGTTGCCGCCTATGCGTCAGGTCGCATCGAGACGGCGGCAAATCTCTTCGCGGTGAATTTCCTGCTCGACATGCCGGCCCGCCTGCGCGACGCCGAACTCACATCCCTGAAGGAGAAACTGGGCGAGGGCCGTCTGGAAAAGATCGAGCCCGTCCATGCGCTCGGTGGCTGCTTCACGCTGGCCTGCGAGCACGGCCGCCTGAAGGCCACGATCATCCTGTCGCCCGATGCCGAGCCCGGAATCCAGAAACTGACGCTTACGGTCGAGGAGTGATCGGGCTGGTGCGAAGGAAAACTTCTTCGACGCCGTCGATATCGTCGACCTGCTCGCCGACCTTCCTGAAACTGAGCTTCTTCACCACCGCCAGCGAAGGAAGATTGTCGGGCGCCACCGTGGCCACGAAGCGCCGCACGCCGTGCCGCGCCTCGGCCCAGGACATCAGCCCGCTTGCAGCTTCCGTCGCGTAGCCCTGTCGCCGATATGGCTCGAGCACGGCATAACCGAACTCCACGGCATCGCGGGCGAAGGGGTGGAGATACTCAGCATCGGGACGGCTATGGAAGCGGATGTGTCCGATCATGGTGAGCGAGGGCTTGAGCAGCATCGCCCGCGCCGACCAAGGTGCATAGTCGGGATCGGCAGCAAGGGCCGCGCGCGCAAAACGCAACATCACGGGATCGCCCACCGTTTCAGGTGGCACAAGGCGCAGGATGAGCCGCGTCGTCTCGATATCGGCAGTATCGCTCAGGCCGTCGCCTTTTCCTTCTCGCCGGTCATGGCGAGGTCGTACGGCGGCTTCAAGAGCCCCTTGGGCGACACGGTGAAGAACTCGACGCCGGTTTCGGTGATGCCGACCGAATGCTCGAACTGGGCCGAGAGCTGCTTGTCGCGCGTGACGGCGGTCCAGCCGTCGCCCAGCACCTTCACCTGCCAGGTGCCGGCGTTCACCATCGGCTCGACGGTGAAGAACATGCCGGGTTTCAGCACCGGGCCGGTGCCGGCCTTGCCGTAGTGCAGGATGTTGGGCGCGTCGTGGAAGATGCGGCCGAGGCCGTGGCCGGAGAAGTCGCGCACCACCGAGAGGCGCTGGGCCTCGACGAAGCTCTGGATGGCGTGGCCGATGTCGCCCACGCGGCCGCCCGGCTTGGCGGCGGCGATGCCGCGCATCATCGCCTCGTAGGTGATGTCGCACAGCCGGCGCGCCTTTACGCCGACGTCGCCCGAATAGAACATGCGGCTGGTGTCGCCGTACCAGCCGTCGAGGATGACGGTGACGTCGATGTTGACGATGTCGCCGTTCTGCAGCCGCTTGTCCGACGGGATGCCGTGGCAGACGACATGGTTGATCGAGGTGCAGATCGACTTGGGGAAGCCGCGGTAGTTGAGCGGGGCGGGGATCGCCTTGTGATCCAGGATGTAGTCGTGACAGAGCTTGTTCAGCTCTTCCGTCGACACGCCCGGCACGACGTGGGGCGTGATGAAATCCAGCGTCTCGGCGGCGAGGCGCCCAGCACGGCGCATGCCCTCGAAGCCTTCGGGGCCGTGAAGCTTGATGGTGCGGTCGTCGCGCCGCCAGTAGTCGTCGCTGTCGTCGACGAAGTCGCGTGGGCCGTTCATGGCCCCTATTTGGCATGTGATACCGGCGCTAACAAGGCCATGCTAAGGTACTGGAACCATGACAGAAAATAGAACCGTCACCGCCTGCATCCTGGTCATCGGCAACGAGATCCTGAGCGGCCGCACCCGAGATTCGAACATTCAGTACCTTGCCCTGGAACTGGGCAAGCTCGGCGTCCAGGTCCGGGAGTGCCGGGTCGTCCCCGACATCGAGGCCACCGTGGTGGCCACCGTGAACGAGGTGCGGAAGAAATTCGACTATGTCTTCACGACAGGCGGCATCGGCCCGACCCACGACGACATCACCGCCGACTGCATCGCCAAGGCCTTCGGCGTCGGCATCTCCGAGCATCCCGAGGCGATCGCCCGCATGACCAAGCACTACGGCGACGTGGCGCTGTTCACGCCGGCCCGCCGCCGCATGGCGCGCGTCCCGCACGGCGGCATCCTGGTCGACAACCCGGTTTCGGTGGCGCCGGGTTTCCAGATGGAGAACGTCTTCACCTTCGCCGGCATCCCCAAGGTCGCTGAGGCGATGTTCCAGTCGATGAAGCACCGGCTGGTCGGCGGCGACCCGGTGCTGTCGCGCACCGTGCGCACCAACCTGCCCGAGGGCATCATCGCCGAGCCGCTGGGCGCGCTGCAGAAGCGCTACGAGGATCTCGACATCGGCAGCTACCCTGCATTTCGCAACGGCAAGCCCAGCGTCTCGCTGGTGCTGCGCGGCACGGATGATGCACGGCTGGCGGTGGCCGCCGCCGAACTCATGGTCACGATCCGCGGCATGAACGGCGAGGCGGAGGAGTTTGTCGCCTGATCACACCTTCCTCATTGCAGTCTTCGCCCTCTCCGCCCGCGTCATACGCGGGGGGAGAGGGAGGGGACCCGCGCGTCAGCGCGGGGAGGGAGAGGTGGGTCTGATGACCGAGCACCGGACGGAGCGATCTAGAGACCTTCGTCGGACGGGCAGTCGCGCTGAACAGGTATGCTGGGAGCTACTGCGGGCAAAACGGATGGCCGGCGTGAAGTTCCGTCGCCAGCATCCGATCGGTCCGTACTTCGCGGACTTTGCCTGTGTCTCGAAGAAGCTGATCATCGAGATCGACGGCGATCATCACGCCTTCCAGGTCGAAGCCGATGCACGACGGACGGAGGCAATGGAGAGTAAGGGGTGGCGAGTGCTGCGCTTCTGGGCAAACGAAGCAGTCTCGAATCCCGAGGGCCTTTGGGTAGAGATCGAGCGGGTCTTGCGCGACAGATGACCCACCTCTCCCTCCCCACGCTGACGCGCGGGTCCCCTCCCTCTCCCCCCGCGTATGACGCGGGCGGAGAGGGCATCTACAGAGACAGACGAGCGAAGGATCGCGCATGGCCTGGCCGCTCCTGATTGCGCTCACCGTGCCGGCGACGGCGCTGCTGTTGTGGCTGCATGCGCCGGCGGCGCTGATGCTGGGGCCGCTGGTGGCAGGCATCGTCTTCGCCTCGGCGGGCGGCAAGGTGCGGTTTCCCGTGTCGATCTTCGCCGTGGCCCAGGGCATCGTCGGCTGCATGATCGCGCGCATGGTGCCGCTCTCGATCGTGGGCGACATCCTGGGCCACTGGGTGCTGTTCTCGACGGGCGTCGTCTCGGTGCTGGTGGCGAGCTGCGGGCTCGGCTGGGCCATGACGCGCCTGCAGATGCTGCCCGGCACCACGGCGCTGTGGGGCATCAGCCCGGGCGCTGCCTCGGTCATGACCTTCATGGCGGAGTCCTATGGCGCCGACATCAGGCTGGTGGCGCTGATGCAGTATCTCCGCATCTTCCTGGTGGCCGGGATCGCGGCCCTCGTGGCGCGGATGTTTGGCGTGAGTTCCTCCTATGGTGCTGCGGCAATCATGTGGTTTCCCGAGGTCCACTGGCTGCCGCTGGGCGAGACGCTGGCGCTCGCCATCCTGGGGCCACTGCTGGCGCGCTCCCTCAACATTCCCGCCGGCGCCTTCTTGGTGCCGCTGGTCGTGGGCATCGGCCTCACGCATTTCGATCTCATGACGATCGAGCTGCCGACCTGGCTGCTGGCCGCCAGCTACGCGCTGGTCGGCTGGAACGTGGGCCTCCGCTTCACGCGACCGCTGCTCGTCCATGCCGCGATCGCCCTGCCGCGCATCCTTGTCTGCACCTTGCTGCTGATCGCGATCTGCGGCGGCATCGCGGCGCTCTTCGTCGTCGTGGCCGGCGTCGATCCGCTCACCGCCTATCTCGCGACCAGCCCCGGCGGCTCCGATTCGATCGCCATCATCGCGGCCTCGACCAACTGCGACGTCTCCTTCGTGATGGCGATGCAGACCGTCCGCATGATCGCCGTCCTGCTGCTGGCGCCGGTGCTGACCAAGTTCATCGCCGAGCGGATCCAGGTACCGCCTAGCGTGCCCCCGAGCGAACCGACGGGCCCGGCAGGTTGACCCGGAATCGGTAGATCGAGGTCGAGGCCGTTACGTAGAGGCTCCGAAGGTCGTCGTCGCCGAAGCAGAAATTGGCGGTGTATTCCGGCACCCGCACGACCCCGAGGCAGGTCGCGTCGGGCGCGAAGACGTGGATGCCGCCGGGGCCGCAGCAATAGACGTTGCCTGCGCTGTCGATCTTCATGCCGTCGGGCGCGCCGGCGCCTTCGCCCTTGGTCTCCGCCCAGATGTGGCCGTTTGCCAGCGTGCCGTCGGCGCGGACGTCGAACAGGCGGATGTGCTGGCGGTCGGTGTCGTTGATGTAGAGCCGGCCCTCGTCGAGCGAGAAGCAGAGCCCGTTGGGCTGGCCGAAGTCGCCGGCCATCAGGGCGAGCGCCTTGCCGTCCGGGGCGAGGCGGTAGACGCCGCGGAAGTCGAGCTGCAGCGGGCGCGGATTGCCGTAGTACTCCTTCCGTCCGTAGACCGGGTCGCTGAAATAGATGGCGCCGTCGGACTTCACCACGACGTCGTTCGGGCTGTTCAGCTCCTTGCCCGCGTGGTGGCTGGCCAGCACCGTGGTGTCGCCGTTGAGCTCCGTCCGGGTGAGCAGGCTGGTGGCATGCTCGCAGACGATCAGTCGCCCCTGCATATCCCAGGCGAGACCGTTCGACTGCGCGCAGGGCTTGCGGAACGTCGTCACGCCCTCGCCCGCGCTCCACTTGCGAAGGTGATCCCCCGGCATGTCGCTGAACAGGAGGTACTTCTCCTTGGCGTGCCACAGCGGCCCCTCGGTGAAGAGAAAGCCGGTCGCGAGCTTCTCGAAGGTCACGTCCTTGCCGACCACCGACGTGAAGCGCGGATCGCGGATCTCGACGCTAGTGCTCTTGATGGGGCTGCTCATTTGGTCGCCGCTCGCTTCTTGAGCTCGCTCACCCGCTCGGCGCCGACGAACCAGTCGTCGCCGGTCACGTCCTCGAAGACGACCCAGATCGCCTCCGGCGGAAGTTCCGCGACTTCGCTGATGGCGGCGGTGACTCGGCGGGCGATCTCATTCTTGCGTGCCTGCGGATGACCCTTGAGGATCTGGATGTTGACGAACGGCATCTTGTCTTCCTCCCAATTCGAACCTGCGATCAGTCCACCGTGAGGCCTTCCTCCTCGAGGCGGCCGACCTGCTCCAGCATATTCTCGACCACCAGCGGCGCCAGCCCTTCCGAGGGCTCGTCGAGCAGCAGCTTGGGATTGCCCATCGGCGCACCGCCGCCTCGATCTCTGGCGTGCCGCGGCTGACAAGGCTGGCCGGGGAACATGGCTTGAAACCGAGATGATCTAGCGGGGCTGGGATTCCCGAGCCCTGCGCGGCCGAGGGATGGTCGGGCGGGAAGATGAACGCTAGGCTCGACGGCGATGCTGCATGAAACCTCGTTCATCGCCACGATCGTCGTCGGCCTCGTCCTTGCGTTCGTTTTCGGCGCGCTCGCCAATCGGCTGAAGATCTCGTTGCTGGTCGGCTACCTGGTGGCCGGCGTGGTGGTGGGACCGTTCACGCCGGGCTTCGTGGCCGACCAGAAACTCGCCTCGCACCTGGCCGAGATCGGCGTCATCCTGCTGATGTTCGGCGTCGGGCTGCATTTCTCTCCCAAGGACCTGCTGGCGGTGCGCCTCATCGCCGTTCCCGGCGCGCTGTTGCAGACGGCTGCGTCGACACTGCTCGGGATGGCCATCGGCTGGCTGCTGGGCTGGACGCCGGGCGCCAGTTTCATGTTCGGCCTCGCGCTTTCGATCGCCAGTACCGTGGTGTTGATGCGCGCGCTCCAGGAGCGGCGGATCCTCGACACCGACCGCGGGCGCGTCGTCGCCGGCTGGCTGGTGGTGCAGGACCTGCTGATGGTGCTGGCCCTGATCCTGTTGCCGACGTTCGCCTCCCTGTTGCGCGCCGACTCGGGCGGACCGGCGCCGTCGCTCAATGCCGAGGCCGTGGCGACGGCGATCGGCATTACCTTCGCCAAGGTGGCGGCGTTCATCGCGCTCATGCTGCTGGTCGGGCGGCGGGCGATCCCGGCGCTGCTGCATTACGTGGCCCACACGGGCTCACGCGAACTCTTTCGCCTCGCCGTGCTCGCCGTGGCGCTGGGCGTGGCCTTCGCCGCGGCCGAGCTGTTCAGCGTGTCGTTCGCGCTCGGCGCCTTCTTCGCCGGCATGATCCTGAACGGCTCCGAACTGAGCCAGCGCGCTGCCGAGGAGTCGCTGCCGCTGCGCGATGCCTTCGCGGCGCTGTTCTTCCTCTCGGTCGGCATGCTGTTCGACCCGATGGTGATCGTGCGCGAGCCGCTGCCGCTCTTGGGCACGCTGCTCGTGGTGATGGTCGGCAACGCCAGCGTCGCCTTCGTGATCGTGCGTGTCTTCCGCTATCCGCTGGAAACCGCGCTCACCGTGGGCGTTGGCCTGGCGCAAATCGGCGAGTTCTCCTTCATCCTGGCCGATCTCGGTGTCGGCCTCGGCGTGATGAACGACCGCGCCCGCGATCTCATCCTGGGCGCCTCCATCCTCTCGATCCTCCTCAACCCGGTGCTGTTCGCGCTGAAGGACCGGCTGAAGGCCT
>CAMDOT010000197.1 GCA_945903635.1 Rhizobium sp. Q54
TCGGGAAATTCCGGCATCCGCTCGGTGTAGCTGAGGGCGAGGCCGCGCAGTTGGCCCGAGACGATGTACTGCCGGCAGTCCGCCACGCCCAGGACGGCCATCTGGATGCGGTTTTCCAGGAGGTCGGCGACGATCGCGGGCGTCGCGCGATAGGGCACGTGGGCGAGGTCGACGCCGGCGGCCATCTTGAAGAGCTCACCCCCCAGATGCACCGACGTGCCGATGCCCGAGCTGCCGAACGACCATTTGCCCGGCTGCGCCTTCGCGGCGGCAACGAACTCGGCCATGGTTTTTAGGCCGAGCTGGCTCGGCACGGCCATGAGCGTGGGCCCAACGGTGAGCCGCGATAGCGGCGTGAAGGCGTCCATCTTGAAGGGAAGATTGGGCATCAGGAGCGCGATGATCGAGTAGCTGCTTCCCGTGAACATCAGCGTGTAGCCGTCCGCCGGGGCCGCTGCCACCGCCGCCATCGTCACCGTGCCGGTGGCGCCCGGCCGGTTCTCGACGACGACCGGCTGCCCCAGGGATTCCGACACGATCGGGGCGAGCAGCCGCGACAGGACGTCCATGGAGCCGCCGGCGCCGAACGGCATGATCACGCGGATCGGCTTGGTGGGCCACGGATCGGCCGCGCGTGCGCCGGCGCCCGGCACGCTCGCCGCCACGACACCGCTGCCCGTTGTCGCGAGCAGCTTTCGCCTCGTCAGCCGGTTCGGCATCGCTTGTCCTCCCAGGAGTTCGCTTGCCAAGAGTTCGCTTGGCTTTATTGGCCGGATTTCACGGCAGTTGAATCGGGATGCGATAGAAGCGGATGGCGTTGTGCGCGAATAACTTGGCCAGCGCTTCCGGCGATTGGCCCTTTAGCGCTTCCAGCATCACCTCAATGATACCGCGAAAATCCGTGCTGAGCGTCGAGACCGGCAAGTTGCTGCCGAAGATAATGCGATCCTCGCCGAAGATGGCCGCCGCTTCGCGCACAACCCGGACGTTGCTCGGGATGTCCCATTTGCCGTGCGGCAGGCCCAGTTCCGAAAGCTTGATGATGACATTCGGGCAGTCGGCAAGCGCTACAAGGCCGCGCCGCCAGATCACGAGGCCGTCTTCCGAGCGATCGAGCGGCAGGCCGGTGTGGTTCACGATCATGGGGATGCCCGGGAAGCTGCGCGCGACCTCGGCGCCTTCCTCGAGGTGCCAGTAGGGAATGCGCATGTCCCACGACATGCCGTGCTTCTCCAGCAGCGCAAAGTTCCGCCGCCAATGATCGTCCTGCATGGTGCCGGGCGCGCCGGCGATCGATTCATTCGGTCCCTTCGATGTCACCGGCCGCGAACGAATGCCGCGCATCAACGGCGAGCGCGCATGGCCATCTAGTACCTCGGCGCAGTCCGGCTGGGTGAAGGTGACATGGCCGACCGCCACCATGGGCAGGCCGTGCTGCCGGTTCACGGTCTCCAGCCACGCAGTCTCGGCCACTTGCTCATCCGGAGCACGGCCGGCCTGGATATGGACGCTGCCGACGACCTTGTAGCCCGAGAGGTCGCCGACATAGTCCGCCGGCAGGTAATCGCGGCAGATCTTGCGATAATCGCCGAGGAAGAAATTCTTGTCGTATTGGTCCTGCTTGGTGGGATAGCGCCCGGCCTTCAGGTCCCAGAGATGATGATGGGCATCGACGATCGGCAGCGAGAAGCCCTGCGGCGCGGGCATGGTGTCGAAGAGGCTCATGCTCACATCATCCTCATGCTATCGGGCCTCATGCCACCGGGCCTCATATCATCGGGTAGTCGTAGCGGATGAAACCGACGTGCCGCGCCACCTTGTCGTAGAGGCCGCGGGCGCGGATGTTGTCGACCTGGGTCAGCCAGTAATAGCGTGGGCAGCCGCGGGCGCGCGCCGCCGCCGCCACTTCCTCGATCAGCGCCCGCGCCGCGCCCTGCCCGCGCACCTGCTCGTCGACGAAGAGATCGGCGAGATAGCAGACATCGTCGAACCAGACGCTGGCATGGAACAGATAGTGCGCGATGCCGACCACGCGGCCGTCGAGTCGTGCTGCGAGGCCGTGCAGTTCCTCGGCCTTCATCAGCCGGCCAAAAGCGCGGTCGTAGGCGGCGTCGGGCAGCACCCGCTCGTAGAAGGCGTTGTAACCGACCGCGAGCGGCTGCCAGCCGGCACGATCCTCGGGACGAAGCGGCGAGATCTCGATCATGCCGCTTTCTAGCGCGGGAAAGGCGTGCGGCCTAGGCCGCGACCAACGTCTTGAAGCCGCCGTAGGCCATGCGCTTCATGTCGAAGGGCATCTCCTTCGGCATGCCGGGGCCCGTCAGCCGCTTGTCGGCCATCACCTTGGCGTTGACCTTGTCGCGGTGCGCGCGCGACTTGTAGACGATGTAGGAGAACACGACGGTCTCGCTCGGCTTCGTCTTGGCGAGTTTGGTGAAGGGCATGCCGAACTTCACCTTGAGGTCGTCGCCGACGCACTCGCGATAGTCGAGCGCGCCGTGTTCGCGCCAGATCTTGCCGGCCTTGCGGGCCATGCTCTTGTAGATCGCCAACTTCTTCTTGGGCACGACCAGAACAAAGCCATCGACATAGGACATCACACGCTCCTGATACTTAACTGATTATTTAAGTATCGGGGAATTGCACATGGCGTGTCAATCCGGCCCGAGCACCGGGAGCGCCAGCAGGCGCTTGGCCGCGAATTGCAGGAACGCCTCGATCTTGGGCGCGCGATGGGCGCGGCCCTTGGTGACGAGCTGCACAGGCAGCGGCGGCAATTCCCAGTCCTGCAGCAGCCGCACCAGCTTGCCCGCCGCGAGGTCGTCTGCCACCTGGTAGGACAGGAGCTGGGCGATGCCACGTCCGTCGCGCGCCGCGCGCAGCCGCGTCTCGACGTCATCGACGCGCAGCCGCCCCGTCATGTGCATCGCCGCGCCGCGCCGCGCGCCGGCAAAGACCCAGTCGGTCGTGCCGCGCGAGGTGCCGAGCACGGCCTCGTGTTGGGTGAGTTCATCGGGCGCCCGCGGCGTGCCGCGCCGCTTGAGATAGGCCGGGCTCGCTACCCACAGCCGGCGCACATGGCCGACCGGCCGCACCGTCAGCGTCGAATCGGCGAGCATGCCGATGCGCAGCGCCACGTCGATGCCCTCGTCGATCAGGTCGATGTTGCGATCGTTCAGCAACAGCTCGACCTCGACCCCGTCGTGTGCATCGAGGAACTTCGAGACGACCGGGGCGATGTGGCGACGGCCGAACTGCACCGGCGCGGTGATGCGCAGCAGGCCACGGACCGGCGCGTCGCGGGCGCCCGAGGTCGCGGCCTCGTAGTCGGCCACCACGCTGCGCGCCTTGTCGTAGAGCGCGCGGCCGGCCTCGGTGGGTGCCAGGCGGCGCGTCGTGCGATCGACCAGCCGCACGCCGATGCGGTCTTCCAGGGCGGCCAGGGCGCGGGTCACGGCGGGCGGCGAGCGGCGCAGCCTCGAGGCGGCGCGCACCAGGCTGCCCTCCTCGACGATGCGCACGAAGATGCCGAGCTCGTCCAGACGATCCATTTCATTCTTCCATTATATGGAATTATGCCTTTATCATTCATGCTCTAATCGGCGCAATCGCCCGGACCTATCTTCGGCAGGCCACAGCGAGGAGATCGGAACATGCTGACGGGAAGCTGCCTCTGCGGCGGCATCGCCTACGAGGCCGACGCGCCCCTGGAGCGCATCGTGCACTGCCATTGCCGGACCTGCCGCAAGACCCATGGCACCGCCTTCTCGTCGGTCACGGCGGTGCCGCGTGAAAAATTCCGCTGGGTGCGCGGCCAGGAACAGCTCGGCGCCATCGAATCCTCGCCCGGCAAGTTCCGCCGTTTCTGCACCAAATGCGGCTCGCACCTCATGGCCGAGCGTACGACCCAACCCACCGTGCTGCTGCGGCTGGGCTGCCTCGATACCGAGGTCGGCGAGCGGCCGCAGGTCCATATCTGGCGATCCGACGCGGCGCCCTGGTACGACCCCAAGCAGCAGTTCCCCGAGAAGCCGGAGGGCTTTTAATGAGCCCGCAGGATGGCGCAACGGCGTATCTCGCCTTCCATCGCGACGAGCTGGCGGCACAGGCGCTCGGCGGCGCCGGGCCCATCAGCGCCCGCATGCGGCCCTTCATGCCCGACCAGCATCGCGAATTCTTTGCACTGTTGCCTTACCTGTTCGTCGCCGCGACGGACGACCGGGGCTGGCCGGCGGCGTCGGTGCTGTCCGGTGCGCCCGGCTTCGTGCAGTCGCCCGATCCGGTGACCCTGCGTATCGACAGCCTCGCCGGCGCCGGCGATCCGGCGGCTTCAGGCCTGGCGATCGGTCGCGACGTCGCCCTGCTCAGCCTCGACCTCACGACGCGGCGGCGCAATCGCGCCAACGGGCAGGTCACCGCCGTCGATGCGCGCGGTCTCGCGGTCCATGTCGCCCAGAGCTTCGGCAATTGCGCGCAATACATCCAGACCCGGCGGCCGGTGGCCATGGCGCGGACGCCGGGGCCGGCCCCAATGATCGTCGAGCGCTTCGACGGGCTCGATGAGGCGGCGCGGACGCTGATCGCGGCGGCGGACACGTTCTTCGTCGCCAGCCGCTCCCGGCCCGAGGTCGAACGGGACGGCGGCCTCGACATGTCCCATCGTGGCGGACGGCCGGGCTTCGTCGGCGTGCACGACAATACGCTCGCCATCCCCGACTTCCGCGGCAACCGCTTCTACAACACGCTCGGCAACCTGCTGGGCGATCCGCGCGCCGGCCTGCTGTTCATCGACTTCACCACGGGCGAGTTGCTGCAGCTGCAAGGCCGGGCGGAGATCGAGTGGACGCCCGGCGGCGCGGGCCCCGAGGGCACAGAACGGCTGTGGCGGGTCAAGGTCGAGCGCGGCTGGCGCCGGCGCGGCGCCTTCCCCTTTGTCTGGACCTTCGGCGACTATGCGCCGACGACGCTCAAGACAGGCGTGTGGTGATTGGCTGGTGGCGCAAGCGGGCCACCATCGCCTCCAGCGCGAGAACGTAGGAATCGACACCGAAGCCCGCGATCATGCCGATCGCGGCCTCCGAGGTGATCGAGCCGTAGCCGCGCTTCTCTATATTGGTGATGTGGATCTCGATGGCCGGCGCGCGAATCGACCGCAGGCAGTCGCGCAGCGAATGACCGGCGTGAAGGAAGCCCGCCGGGTTGAACAGGATGCCGTCGACCTTGGCGCGGTCGGCCTTGAAGATCGCCGTGACGGCCGCGCCTTCGGTGTTGGTGTAGAGAATGTCGAGCGACACGCCGAGCCGTTTCGCCTGCCGACGCATGAGCGCGTCCAGCTCCTTGGCGGTGGTCGTGCCGTACAGTTCGGGTTGGCGCCGGCCCAGATATTCCATGTTGGCGCCCTGAATAAGCAGCAACTTCATCGCGTCCCCAAAGCTACGCAACGCAGCACCCTCCCCAAGGCGCGCATCGGTTGTCCCGGAGATACTTATATCAATTTGCCGACGGACTGAAAGGCACTATCGCGGGAGAGTCGTCGTCCCCATCAGCGCCTGGTCGATCGAGCGCGCGCACTGGCGGCCTTCGCGGATCGCCCAGACGACCAGCGACTGGCCGCGGCGCATGTCGCCGGCAGCGAATAGCTTTGGCACCGAGGTCTGGTAGTCGACCACGTTGGCCGCAATATTGCCACGCGGATCGAGCGCCACGCCCGCCTGCTCGACCATGCCGGGCTTGCGCGGGCCCAGGAAGCCCATCGCCAGCAGCACCAGATCGGCCTTGAGCCTGAAGGCGCTGCCCGCGACCTCCTGCATGACCATCCGCCCGTCGGAATTCTTCACCCACTCGATGCGTGCACATTCCAGTGCTTCGATTCTGCCGTCCTTGCCGACGGCCTTCTTCGTGAGCACCGCGAAATCGCGCTCGACGCCCTCCTCGTGGCTCGACGAGGTGCGCATCTTGAGTGGCCAGTCCGGCCAGGTCAGCGCTTTATCCTCATGCTCCGGCGGCTGCGGCATGACCTCGAGCTGGGTGACCGAGGCGGCGCCCTGGCGGTTCGACGTGCCGACGCAGTCCGAACCGGTGTCGCCGCCGCCGATCACGATGACATGCTTGCCCTTGGCCGTGAGCGTGCCACGCGGGGCGGCGCGCGCCTCATCGTCGCCGGCGACGCGCTTGTTCTGCTGGACCAGGAAATCCATGGCGTAGTGGATGCCGTCGAGCTCGCGGCCCGGCACTTCGAGATCGCGCGGCAGCTCGGCGCCGCCGGTGAGCGCCACGGCGTCGTAGCCTTCGAGCAGCGACTTGATCGAGAGCGTGGCGCCCACTTCGACACCGGTGCGGAATTCGACGCCCTCGGCCTCCATCTGGCGCATGCGCCGGTCGATCAGGCGCTTCTCCATCTTGAAGTCGGGGATGCCGTAGCGCAGCAGCCCACCCACCCGGTCGGCCTTCTCGAACAGGGTGACCGCATGGCCGGCGCGCGCGAGCTGCTGGGCGCAGGCCATGCCGGCCGGACCGGAGCCCACGACGGCGACGCGCTTGCCGGTCTTCTGCACGGCCGTGAGCGGGACGACCCAGCCCTCCTCCCAGCCGCGATCGACGATGGCGCACTCGATCGACTTGATGGTGACCGGGTTGTCGTCGATGTTCAGCGTGCACGCCGCCTCGCACGGCGCCGGACAGATGCGGCCGGTGAATTCCGGGAAGTTGTTGGTCGAGTGCAGCATCTCGAGCGCGTCCTGCCAGCGGTCGCGGCGCACGAGGTCGTTCCAGTCGGGGATCAGGTTGTTGACCGGACAGCCGTTGTGACAAAACGGAATGCCGCAATCCATGCAGCGCGCGCCCTGCTTGCCGATCTCGGCCGGCGGCAGCGGCAGCACGAATTCCTTCCAGTTCTTGAGTCGCTTCTCGACCTTCTCGTAAGGCCGGTCCTTGCGCTCGATTTCCAGGAAGCCGGTGGGAAGGCCCATGGCTCAGAAGCTCCGTTCACGTGTCATCCTGAGCGCAGCGAAGGATCCTTCGCTGCGCTCCAGGGCGGAGTTACTCCGCCCGAGATGACAAAAATAGGGTTGAAAGTTCATTCAGCGGCCACGGCCTTGGCCGTCGCCCGTTCATGTGCCTGCAGCAGCGCGCGCTTGTAGTCGCGCGGCATCACCTTGACGAAACCTTTCAGCGCATTGTCCCAGTCTTCCAGGAGTTCGCGGGCGCGGGCGCTGCCGGTGTGCAGATGGTGGCGCTCGACCAGGATGCGCAGGCGCTCGGCGTCGAAGCGCAGCACGTCACCCATGCCGTTGTCCTCGACGTCGTGGGCGCGCTGGCGCGGGCGCCCAGGATCCTTGGCCGGATCTTCAACGGCCGATGTCTCGGCCGGCCCCACCTTCTCGAGGTCGACCATCGCGGGATTGCACAATACGTCGAAGCGGGCATTGGGATCGTAGACGTAGGCCACGCCGCCCGACATGCCGGCCGCGAAGTTGCGCCCGGTATCGCCCAGCACGACCACGACGCCGCCGGTCATGTATTCGCAACCGTGGTCGCCGGTGCCCTCGACGACGCAGACCGCGCCCGAGTTGCGCACCGCGAAGCGCTCGCCCGCGACGCCCTCGAAATAGGCTTCTCCGGCGATGGCGCCGTACAGCACGGTGTTGCCGACGATGATGTTGTGCAGCGGATCGCGCGTGCAGCCCTTGGGCTGGCGGACCACGACGCGGCCACCCGACAGGCCCTTGCCGACATAGTCGTTGGCATCGCCCGCCAGTTCGATCGACACGCCGCGCGCGAGGAAAGCGCCGAAGCTCTGGCCGGCGGTGCCGGTGAGCTTCACCGAGATCGTACCGTCGGCGAGGCCGGCGTGGCCGGTGCGCCGGGCAACCTCACCCGAGAGCATGGCGCCCACCGTGCGGTTGACGGTGGTGACCGGCTGCTCGATCAGCACCGGCTGGTTGTTGTCGAGCGCCGGCTGTGCCGCTTCGATCAGAAGGTGGTCGAGGGCCTTGTCGAGTCCGTGATCCTGGCGCTCGCTGTTGCAGATCGCGACCCCGGGCCGGGCCGGCATCTGGTGCAACAGCTTGGTGAGGTCGACGCCACCCGCCTTCCAGTGATCGAGCGCGCGGTGCATGTTGAGACGGTCGACCCGGCCGGTCATCTCGCCCAGCGTGCGGAAGCCCAGCCGCGCCATGATCTCGCGCAGCTCCTCGGCCACGAAGAAGAAGTAGTTGATGACGTGCTCGGGCTGGCCGGTGAAGCGCTTGCGCAGGATCGGATCCTGCGTCGCGACGCCGACCGGGCAGGTGTTGAGATGGCACTTGCGCATCATGATGCAGCCGGCGGCGATCAGCGGTGCGGTCGCAAAGCCGAACTCGTCGGCGCCCAGCAACGCGCCGATGGCGACGTCGCGGCCGGTGCGCAGTCCCCCGTCGACCTGGACGGCAATACGTCCGCGCAGCCCGTTCAGCACCAGGGTCTGCTGCGTCTCGGCAAGGCCGATCTCCCACGGCGAGCCGGCGTGGGTGAGCGAGGTGAGCGGCGAGGCACCGGTGCCGCCCTCGAAGCCCGAAATGGTGACGTGGTCGGCGCGTGCCTTGCTGACGCCGGCCGCGACCGTGCCGACGCCGACCTCGGACACCAGCTTCACCGAGACGCGGGCCTTGGGGTTCACGTTCTTGAGGTCGTGGATGAGCTGGGCCAGGTCCTCGATCGAATAGATGTCGTGATGCGGCGGAGGCGAGATCAGGCCGACGCCGGGCGTCGAGCGCCGGACGCGGGCGATGTTCTCGTCGACCTTGTGGCCGGGCAGCTGGCCGCCCTCGCCGGGCTTGGCGCCCTGCGCCATCTTGATCTGCAGGTCGTCGGCATTGACGAGATATTCCGCGGTGACGCCGAAGCGGCCCGACGCCACCTGCTTGATGGCCGAGCGCATCGAATCGCCGTTGGGCAGCGGCTTGAATCTATCCGCTTCCTCGCCGCCCTCGCCGGTGTTCGACTTGCCGCCGATCCGGTTCATGGCAATGGCGAGCGTGGTGTGGGCCTCGCGGCTGATCGAGCCGAAGCTCATGGCGCCGGTTGCGAAACGCTTGACGATGTCGGCCGCGGGTTCGACCTCCTCGATCGGGATCGCGGCGTCGGCCCACACGAAATCCATCAGGCCGCGGATGGTCAGCAGCCGCTCGCTCTGCTCGTTGATGGTGGCGGCGAAGGCCTTGTATTCCTCGGGCAGGTTGCCGCGCACCGCGTGCTGCAGCCTGGCCACGCTTTGCGGCGTCCAGGCATGGTCCTCGCCGCGTAGCCGGAAGGCGTAGTCGCCGCCGGCGTCGAGCATGGTGCGGTAGATCGGATTGTCGCCATAGGCGTCGTGGTGACGGCGCACCGTCTCTTCGGCGATCTCGTTCCAGCCGGCGCCCTCGATCGTGGTCGCGGTGCCGGTGAAATACTTCTCGACGAAGCCCGAGTGCAGGCCGACGGCGTCGAAGATCTGCGCGCCGCAGTAGGACTGGTAAGTCGAGATGCCCATCTTGGACATCACCTTCAGCAGTCCCTTGCCGACGCCCTTGATGTAGTTCTTCTGCACCTCGTAGGCTTTTAGCGACAGGCCGTTCTGGACCCGCAGCTGTTCCAGCGTCTCGAAGGCGAGGTAGGGGTTGATGGCCTCGGCGCCGTAGCCCGCCAGACAGCAGAAATGATGGACCTCGCGCGCCTCGCCGGTCTCGATCACGAGGCCGGTCTGGGTGCGCAGCCCGCGGCGGATCAGATAGTGGTGCACGGCCGCGGTCGCGAGCAGCGCCGGGATCGGCACGCGCTCGGCCGACACGGCGCGATCCGACAGGATCAGGATGTTGCGGTCGGCCAGCACGCAGTCGGTCGCCTCGACGCAGATCCGGTCGAGCGCCTTCTCGAGGCCGGCGGCGCCTTCTGACGCGGGCCAGGTCGTGTCGATGGTGGCGGTTCGGAAGGCGCCGTCGAGCAGCTCCTCGATCGAGCGGATCTTTTCCAGTTCGGCGTTGGTGAGCACGGGCTGCGCCACTTCCAGCCGCTTGTGGGTGCCGGCATGACGGCCCAGCAGGTTGGGCCGCGGGCCGATCATCGACACCAGCGACATCACCAGCTCCTCGCGGATCGGATCGATCGGCGGGTTGGTGACCTGGGCGAAGTTCTGCTTGAAATAGTTGTAGAGCAGCTTCGGCTTCTTCGAGAGCACGGCGATCGGCGTGTCGACGCCCATCGAGCCGATCGGGTCGTCGGGCTCCTTGCTCATCGGCTCGAGGAAGAAGTTTATGTCCTCCTGGGTGTAGCCGAAGGCCTGTTGGCGATCGAGCAGCGTCGTCGGATCGTTGGACGGCGCCGGCACCGGCGGCTCGGAGAGGTCGGACAGCTCCTCGAGCTTGTACTGCGTCTCCTTCAGCCACTCCTCATAAGGCTCGGCCTCGGCCAGAGTCCGCTTCAGCTCCTCGTCCTCGACGATGCGGCCCTGCTCGAGATCGATCAGCAGCATCTTGCCGGGCTGCAGGCGCCACTTGCGCACGATCTTCGCGTCGGGAATCGGCAGCACGCCCGACTCCGACGACATCACAACCAGGTCGTCGTCGGTGACGATGAAACGCGCCGGGCGCAGCCCGTTGCGGTCGAGCGTGGCGCCGATCTGGCGACCGTCGGTGAAGGCGATCGAGGCCGGACCGTCCCACGGCTCCATCAGCGCCGCGTGATACTCGTAGAAGGCCTTGCGCTTGCCATCCATCAGCGGATTGCCGGCCCATGCCTCGGGGATCAGCATCATCATGGCATGGCTCAGCGAATAGCCGCCGGCCACCAGCAGTTCGAGCGCGTTGTCGAGGCAGGCGGTGTCCGACTGGCCGTGCGGGATGATCGGCCACATCTTGTCGAGGTCGGCGCCGATGAGGTCCGACTCCATCGTGCGGCGCCGGGCATACATCCAGTTGACGTTGCCGCGCACCGTGTTGATCTCGCCGTTGTGGGCGATGAAGCGGTAGGGATGCGCCAGCTTCCAGGACGGGAAGGTGTTGGTCGAGAAGCGCTGGTGGACGAGGCAGAGCGCCGACTCGCAGAGCGGGTTGCGCAGGTCGGTGTAGAAGCTCTCGACCTGCGGCGCCAGCAGCAGGCCCTTGTAGACC
>CAMDOT010000198.1 GCA_945903635.1 Rhizobium sp. Q54
AGCCGCATCAGCTTGGCCGCCACGTGCCAGCCCGAGGCGATCAGGCCGCCGAACATCGAGGCGCGGGCAGCTTCGGCGTCGACGTGGAAGCTTTGCGGATCGAACTGGCGCGCGAAATCGACGATCTCCTGCTCGGTGAAGCCCGTCGAGCCCAGCGGGTACTTCTTGCCCGTTTCGTAGTCTTCCCAGTAGCGCGGCCCATCGGATTGCATGGCATCGGTCTTCGCAGAGGGAGGGCCGGCCCGTCAATCCGCCGCTCCAATCCGCGATGGCCTGATTTCGATGGCCTGGCCGAACCGCTTGGCGATTTCCGCCAGCGCGATCTTTCCCCGCGACTGGCGAGCCCGCTATGATCGCGAGCCCGCTATGATCGACAGGGAACCAAGGGGAAGACATGCGCCCAACTAGACTTCTGCTGGCGGCCGCGCTCGGCCTGTCTCTGCTCGCCTGCACTCAGCCACAGACGAGAACGACGACGACCAGCTCGCCCCAGGATCTGGCCTACTGCGCCAAACTCAGCGACCTCTACCAGCGCTACGTCGGCGCCAATCCGGGCTCGACCGGCATGGATGGAGTCACGCCGGATGTCATAGGCGGGGAGGCCGTGGCCAAGTGCCGTGAGGGCGATGCCAAGGCGTCCATCCCCACGCTCGAGCGCCTGCTCAGGGATGCCGACATGACCCTGCCGCCGCGCTCCTGACACGCGCCGGGTCACGGCGAAGCTGGTCGACTAGGGCCTGCGGCCGAACCGCTCGGCCCACAGGAGGCTGTCGAGGCGCGTCATCTCCTCAATCCGGTCGAAGGTGCGCCGGGTCGCCCCGAGGGCTGCGAGGTCGGCCAGCCGCGTCGCGACCGTCCCGGCCTGCTGGTTCCGCCGGATGCGCTGAATCGGATACAGGCAATTGAGCGCGGTCCGCCAGGCGCCGACCTCGCGTCCGCCGAAGCGGGCGATGACGGCCCACTTCAACGGCCTGAGGCGCTCGGTCGCGAAGACACCGTCGAGCCTGTCGAGATTGCGCCGCGCCATCGCCACGAGCTCGGAGTCCGCGATGGCACTGTCGAGCGACCGATAGCGGAGCCGAGCCGATCGCCGCGCGAAGTAGTGGGCGTAGTGGTTGTCGAGGTGATTGTCGATGTTGCGCCGCACGGAGGGTGGGCCGCCGGCGCAGAAGAAATCGTCGGGGGCGAAGGCGAGCGCGGCGCGCGCAGCCTCGTTGACCTGCGCGGGGTCCTCGCGCGCAATCCTCACCGCCTCCGCGCGCAGGAAGAAATAGTACGACAGCAGTCGCTCCCGCGGTTCGCGCAGCACGGTGAAGGTGAAGCTCGGGCCCCCGACCTGGTCGAGATCCTCCCAATCGAGATGTCCCGCGAACATTCGGTAGGTGGCGAGCTGGTCACGATCGAGCGCCCGGAACTCGTGGCGGAAGCCGGCGGGACAGATCTCCTCCGGCCGGAAGAACCGTTCGAGGAAGGCGCGTACGCTCGTGCCCGCCGTCTTGTGCAGATGGAGGAACTTGAGCGTCCGCGCACCGCCCGGGCCACGTGGTCGGGACGGAGGGTCGTCACGGACCTTGGCCACGGGCATATCGTCGCTCATCCCTTCGACCCCTTCGGCCAGTCGCCCGCCGGCTCGGTTCAGCGTCACGCTGTGCAGCTCGGCGGCCCGTCGCTACACTTTGATATGCTGGGATTGGTCGTGCGTCACCAGCCCGCCCCCGCTCAGCCAGCATGAACGCAAGATTCCTGGCCGAAATGACGGTGGTCCGGCTGAAAGGCAAAACGCCCATCCGATCGACCCCGGGCTGCGGGCCGCTCTGGGAAAGTCCGTCTGAAGGGTTTTCAGGCCGCTTGACCGGGCCGGGGCCGGCCCTTATCTTTGCGCCTGCGAGTAAGTCGCAACTGCACGGAAACGGTCAAAACGTCAGCAGGCCAAACGTCCATGTATCTTTGCATCTGCCGGGCCATTCGGGAACGCGATGTCGATGCCGCCGTCCGGGCAGGCGCGCGCAAGCCGGCCGATGTGTTCCGTGCCTGCGGCAAGAGCCCCCAATGCGGCACCTGCGCCTGCGACATCCGCGAGCGCATCGCCCAGACTGTCCGTGAAGACGCCGTCCGTGAAGAGACCAGCCGGCCCTTGTTGATGGCGGCCGATTAGCTCGAGGCTTCGCCCTCGCCGATCTGGCTCTGCAGGTAGTTCTGCAAGCCGACCTTCTCCAGCAGACCAATCTCCGTTTCGAGGAAATCGATGTGCTCCTCGGCATCCTCGAGGATGTCGACCACGATCTCGCGGCTGACGAAGTCCTTCGCCGTCTCGCAATGCGCCACGGCCGCCACCAGCGCGGTACGTGCCCCGGTCTCGAGCTTGAGGTCGGCGGCGAGGCATTCGGGAACCGTTTCGCCGACCGCCAGCTTGCCGAGGTCCTGAAGGTTGGGCAGCCCGTCCAGGATCAGGATGCGCTTGATCAGCTTGTCGGCGTGCTTCATCTCGCCGATCGATTCCTCGTAGATCTTCTTGCCCAGGCGCTCGAAGCCCCAGTGGTTCATCATCCGGGCGTGCAGGAAGTACTGGTTGATGGCCGTCAGCTCGTTCTTCAGCAGCTTGTTCAGCTCGGCGATGATCTGCGGGTTGCCCTTCATGGCGACCTCCTCGGTGATGGTGTGTCCTACAGATACTCGCGGAAAAATCCGACGCAACCACTGAGTGCGCGACTGATAACCGTTCGCTGAGAAATATGTGCGCGCCTGCGCTGCCGGTGAAAATGAGACGCAACAACCTGCGAGAATGCGACGCAACAAAAACCCAGCACAGTCGTTGCATAGTATCGGTGAGCGTCAACACCAGGAGTACCGATCATGCCGTTGGACAAAGCTAAGGCCCCCTTCACCCTTCCCAAGCTGCCCTACGCCGACGATGCGTTGGCGCCGGTGATCTCGGCCAACACCATTTCCTTCCACTACGGCAAGCACCACGCCACCTACGTCAAAGTGCTGAACGAGCTGATCGCTGGCACTGCCTACGAAGCTCTTTCCATGGAAGAGATCGTCGTCCGCTCCGCTACCGACAAGGATGCGGCGGCCAAGAAGATCTTCAACAACGCGGCCCAGGCATGGAACCACGAGTTCTACTGGCACAGCATGACGCCGAAGGGCGGCGCGCCGACAGGCAAGATCAAGGAAGCGCTTGAGAAGGACTTCGGCGGCCTCGACGCCTTCAAGAAGGCTTTTAGCCAGGCCGCGACCGGCCAGTTCGGCAGCGGCTGGGCCTGGCTGGTCAAGGGCAAGGACGGCGCGCTCAAGATCGAGACGACGTCGAACGCCGACACGCCGATCGCGCACGGCGGCACGCCGCTGCTGGTCGCCGACGTCTGGGAGCACGCCTACTACCTCGACTACCAGAACCGCCGCCCCGACCATGTCGCGGCCTGGCTCGACAAGCTCGTGAACTGGTCGTTCGCCGAGAAGAACCTCACCTAACCAAGGAGAAACTTCATGCTGGGCACCATCCTGCTGATCGTCCTGATTCTGATCCTGGTCGGTGCCCTGCCGCGCTGGGGCTACAGCAGCGGCTGGGGTTACTACCCCAGCGGCGGCGCGGGCCTGGTGCTGCTCATCGTGGTCGTCCTGCTGCTGATGGGACGAATATAGGCCTCAATATCGGAAGGTGACGTTCACCGATCCGAACTGCGTGAAGCGGTCCTGCTGAGGGAACTCCGGCGTGCGCAGCACCTGCGTGTAGGTGAAGCGCACGCCGCCATAGAGGATGGCGAAGCCCACCTGGGCTTCGCCGACGAAGGGGCGATGGCCGACGCTCAGGCTCTGGCCGTCGGTATTGCCGTCGAGAAAGATGTTGCGCACGACCGCCTGGACATCGATGCCGGCGAACAGATACCAGCCGAAACTGCCGTCGCCGATGAACGCCTCCGAACCGGGCAGCGCCGGCCGGGCCCGCGTCGGACCGAACTCGTCGCGCAGGTTCTTGCCGATGCGCCCGGTGCCGCCGACGCTGGCGTAGGTGGCGACGTTGCCGAGCGCCGCCCCCAGGCGCGGGATGAAGTCGACCTCGAGCTTCGGATCCTCGATCAGAACCGATCGGCCGGTGCGCCAGCGCCGCTCGAAGGCAAGCCCGAGGGTCGGCTCGTTGTGCAGCTGGTTGGCCCAGCCGTAGGTCGGCGCCACGCCGATCAGCGTGTGCCAGTTGTTCTGCACGAACGAACCGCCTGCCGCCGGGCCGATCACGCCGGCGTCGAACTGCAGCGTGTCGAGCCGCATCGGCTCGTCCTTGCCGGTCTTCTCGTCGAAGCGCTTGTAGGTGTACTGCAGGGCGAAGCTTCCGTAGAGCCATGCGGCATAGGGCCGGTCGTTGTAGATCGGCTGGGTGATCCACGTATCCGCCGGCGTATAAATGTTCTGGCCGAATGAGATGGCGAGGCGGCGGATGACCGACGTGGACGGCGCCTCGCCGAAGAAGGTCGGGATGGTGGTGGCCGCCACGATGCCGTCCGGCAGCGCGGTCAGCGCCGGCGACAGCCAGCCCACGCGAAGACCGCTGGTATAGTCGCGGTCGGAGCGGGCGATCCGGTTGAAGACGTCGTTCTCGACTTGGAAGGTGTAGATGCTGCGCTGCTCGTCCTCCGTTGCCGAGGCGCGCGGCGGTGCCATTTGAGCAAAGAGCAGGGCGGCGTTCGACAGGACGAGAACCGTCGCCAAGGCGACGGTCTTGGCGACGTTGGATTCCATCCAGCACTAACGCCCGGAACGGGAAAGGGTTGCGTCACCGCAGGTTGGCGGGCGCGCCCTGATGCCAAAGCTCGGCCCGCCAGCGCACCGCGATCAGCAGCGTGAAGCCGATCCCCAGCAGGCTGTACAGCGAACCCGTGATCGCAAAGCCGGCATGCTCGACCAGCGGCCCCGACAACAACAAGCCGACGGGCAGGCCGTAGACGGCCAGCATGCGCACGCCCATGACGCGGCCGCGGAAGGCAGGCTCGGTGACGCGGAGGATGATGACGGCCATCGGCACCATGCAGAAACTCTGCACCAGCCCCGCCGCGAACAGGATCGCCTCGCCCAACAGCGCCTCCTCCACCCAGGAAAAGGCGAGGTTGAAAGTGAACCATCCCAGCGTGCAGGCGACCATGGTCCGCGCCGGCCGGATCCGGGCGCCATGGGTCGACACCACGATCGAACCGAGCAGGGCGCCGCCGGCGAAGCTCGCGATCAGCCAGCCGAGGCCGGTCTGGCCGAGGCCATAGATGTCCCTGGCGACGTAGGCGAGGAGCGAGCCCACGAGCGGATAGGCCGCGAAGTTCACGAGGAAAGCCAGCAGCATCACTGCGCGCACAACCGGCGTCGACCAGACGTAGGCAAAGCTCTCCTTGAGAGACTGCAGCGGCGATCCGTGGATCGGGGCCTCGCCGATCACCCGGAGGCGCTTGATCCCGACGCCGAAGGTGAGCCCGAGGCTGATCACATAGACAACGCACACCGCGACATAGGCCAGACCCGAGCCCATCACGGCCACGAGGGTGGCCCCCGAGAGCGCACCCACGATGCGCGCCGAGTCGGCCGTGGTGCGCGACACGCCCATCGCCCGCATGAGGTATTCGGCCGGCATGGTCTCGCCGACCAGCAGGTTGCGCAGCGTGATGTCGGACGGCCGAACCAGCCCGATCAATGCCGACAGGATGAACACCGGCACCGGCGAGGCGAGCCCCGTCAGGAACAGGCCCATCAGCATGAGCGCCACGGCCACGTAGGTCGCGCGCATCAGGCACAGCAGGTTGCGGTAGCCGATGCGGTCGCCCGCCATGCCGAACAGCGGCGAGATCAGGGTTCCCAGGAATTGCAGCGAACCGAACACGGCCAGCGCCAGGACCGACTCGGTCGCGACCAGCACGAACCAGCCGAGAATGACGCCTTCCATCTCGAACGCCCAGGAGGCAAGCAGGTCGGCCGGCCACTGGAACCGGAAACTCCTGATGCGAAACGGCGCCAATGCCGGCACGCGCGCGATGAGACCCACGTCCTAGAGATCCACGTCTTGGTCGTCCCTCTTCCCGTCGGGCATCTTGTGAGGGTGTGCCTCCGGGGAGCGGCAACTTGCCCGCTCGGGGCATGGGCGGCAATGAACTCCTCCTCAGGCCAGCCCCTACTAAAGGGCGTGGTAACGCCTCCAAGCCCTTACAAATTGTGGCCATTTTGACATTCCCGGCCTGTGAATATACCTCTCCCGGCCTTGCGTTGCCGGGCCACTCAGAGCAGTGTGATCCACGAATGCCCTCTGGCGGTTGAGGGTACGATTTTGGCACCGCACGCGGGGTTATTTGAGTTGGAGAAATCCGTGATGGGCGGGGCAACAAAGCGAACGACGTTCCACTTGGTACTGATCAAGCCGACGCACTACGACGACGACGGCTATCCGATCACCTGGTTCCGCTCTCACATTCCCTCCAATACGCTGGCCGCCCTCTACGGCCTGGGCGAAGATTGCCGGCAGCGCCTGGTGCTGGGACCCGACGTCGACATCCTCATCAAGCCGTTCGACGAGACCAACCAGAGGGTGCGCCCCGACCGCATCATCGCCGACATTCGCCGCACCGGCGGCAAGGCCCTGATCTGTCTCGTCGGCGTGCAGTCCAACCAGTTTCCCCACGCTGTCGATCTGGCGCGCCAGTTCCTCGACGCCGGCCTGCCGGTCGCGATGGGCGGCTTCCATGCCGCGGGCTGCCTGTCGATGCTGCCGGTCATACCGCCCGAGATCCAGGCGGCCATGGACATGGGCATCTCGATCTACGCCGGCGAGGCCGAGGAAGGCCGTCTCGACGAGGTGCTGCTCGACGCCTGGCACCAGCGGCGGAAGCCGCTCTACAACTACATGGACGACCTGCCGGGCATCGAGGCTGCGCCGACGCCGCATCTGCCGCCGGCAGCGCTCGCGCGCAACGAGGGCCGCAAGTCGAGCTTCGACCTCGGCCGCGGCTGCCCGTTCCAGTGCTCGTTCTGCACCATCATCAACGTGCAGGGCCGCAAGAGCCGCTTCCGCAGCGCCGACGACCTCGAAGCGATCATCCGCGAGAACTACAAGCAGGGCATCACGTCGTTCTTCATCACCGACGACAACATGGCCCGCAACAAGCACTGGGAGGATTTCTTCGACCGGCTCATCGAGCTGAAGGAGAACGAGGGCATCAAGGTGTCCTTGATCATCCAGGTCGACACCCAGTGCCATCGCATCCCGAACTTCATCCAAAAGTCACGCTGGGCCGGCGTCTACCGGGTGTTCATCGGGCTCGAGAACGTCAACCCGGACAATCTGCTGGCCGCCAAGAAGCGCCAGAACAAGATCACCGAATACCGCAAGATGCTGCAGGCGTGGCACACCAGCGGCGCCTCGACCTGGGCCGGCTACATCCTGGGCTTCCCCGGCGACACGCGCGAATCGATCCTGCGCGACATGGAGATCATCAAGAAGGAACTGCCGCTCGATATCCTCGAGCTTTTCATGCTGACGCCGCTGCCCGGGTCCGAGGACCATCAGACGCTCTGGAAGCAGGGCGTGTGGATGGACCCCGACCTCAACAAGTACGACCTGCACCACCGCGTCGTGCACCATCCGAAGATGAGCGATGCCGAGTACGAGCAGACCTACCGCGACGCCTGGCGCACCTACTACACGCCCGAGCACATCGAGACGGTGGCCAAGCGCCATGGTTCGATCCCCGGCCGCAACCCGGCCGAGCCCGCCCAGTTCATGACCATGTTCAAGATCATGTTCGAGGCCGAGGGCGTGCATCCGCTCGAAGGCGGTGTCGTGCGCCTGAAGTACCGCCGCGACCGCCGCCATGGCATGCCGATCGAGCCGATCGGGGTATTCCACTGGAAGCTGGCGCTGGAAACCTGGCGCAAGCTCAAGATCTACGGCCGCCTCGCCTGGCAGGGCTGGCGCATCGGCCAGAAGGTCCGCTTCGATCCCAAGCGCCACGAGTACACCGACCTGGCGCTGGAGCCGGTGGGTGAGGACGAGATGGACAAGCTGTCGTTGTTCGCCGACACCGCCGGCGGCGGTGCCGCCGTCACCAAGAAGCGCGGCGAGGACGTCGCCCGCGCCAAGGTCGCCGCGGCCCATAACCTGCAGCGCCTCGAAGCGGCGGAATAATACGAATCAGAAGCGCTCGCCTCCCCATTCAAATGGGGAGGTGGCCCGCAGGGCCGGAGGGGTCATGACCCCATCGCCCTCGTAAGACGAGGGCACTTCCCCATTTGAATGGGGAAGAGAATGAGTCCGACTCTAGTGAACGACGGGCGGCTTCACCTCGTTCAGACCATCGGCCACGGTGGCCGAGATCGTCGTCCGCACCATCGAGCGTTCCTTGGCATAGTCCCACGGCCGGCCGCGGTGGAGCATGGCGCGGTTGTCCCACATCACCGCGTCGCCGGTGCGCCACTTGTGGGTGTAGACGAACTCGCGCCGCGTCGCCTCGTCGAGCAATTGCGCCAGCATCTGGCGCGCATCGCGATCATCCATGCCGTCGATCGCGTAAGCATGGCTTGCGACATAGAGCGCGCGGCGGTCATTCACCGGGTTGCGCCAGTTCAGCCGCCAGCGCACCGGCGGCAACGCCTTGCGCTCCTCGGCGTTGGCGAGATCGGGATGAATCTGGTCGCGGCTGTTTGCATAGGAGTGGGTCGCCACCGAATTCTTGAGGCGCTCCTGCAGGTCGGCCGGCAGACGCTCCCAGGCGAGCCGCGTCGAGGTGAATTCGGTGTCGCCGTCCTCGGCCGGCAGCACGCGCGCGGTCAGCACCGAGGCCAGCGCCGGCGTCTTCTTGAACGACGAATCGGTGTGCCAGAGCGCGTTGGCCTGGGCGACCAGGACCTGGCGGTCCGTCGGCGGCACGATCTCGCCGTTGGCGCCGACGTTGGTCAGGCGCGAATAGAAGCTGTTGGCGCCGACCGAGGCCGCCTTGGTGAGCTCGAGCGGCCCGAAGGCCCTGCTGTAGGCGACCTGGATGTCGTCGGCGATCGGCTGATCGCGGAACACCAGCAGCGAGTGGGTTTCGAAGGCCTCGCGCACGGCCTTGTAGGCCTCGGCATCGATGGCGACGTCGAGCAGGGTGACGCCCTTCACTTCGACGCCAAATCCGGGTCCCAGCGGCACCAGCTCCATCGCGTTCCTCCTCGCGGTTCTTTTATATCCGGGATTTTACCGCACGGCGGCATCCTCCGGCTATAGTGCGTTTCTTGCATTGAGGGCATTGCAGCATCCCGATGGCCGTTTCCTCCCGTCCGCCACTTCTCGCTTTCGTCTCGGCCGCCACGGTGACCGCTCGGGACGCCCGCGCGTGCCTGGAAAAGCGCTACGGCGCGGTGGCGCCGGCCCAGGCCGACATCATCGTGGCGCTGGGCGGCGACGGGCTGATGCTGCAGGCCCTGCACCGCAACATCCGGCGCCAGACTCCTATCTACGGCATGAACCTCGGCACCGTCGGGTTCCTGCTCAACACCTACCGGGAAATCGGCCTGCTGCAGCGCCTGAAGCGTGCACGCAAGGTGACGCTAACGCCGCTGCGCATGCTCGCCACCAACACCCGCGGCCAGCATTTCGAAGTGATCGCGATCAACGAGGTCTCATTGCTGCGCTCCAGCCGGCAGACCGCCCGCATCGCCGTTTCGGTCGACGGCAAGAAACGGTTAGCCGAACTTTCGTGCGACGGCGCGCTCGTGGCCACGCCGGCGGGCTCGACGGCCTACAATCTCTCCGCCCACGGCCCCATCCTGCCGCTGGGCGCGGGCCTCCTGGCACTGACGCCGATCAATGCCTTCCGGCCACGACGCTGGCGCGGCGCTCTCCTGCCGCGTGCCTCCAAGGTCGACCTCACCATCCTCGATCCGCGCAAGCGGCCGGTGGCGGCGGCAGCCGACTCAGTCGAGATCGCCAACGTGGCCAAGGTCACCGTGACCGAGGCCACCGACATCGTGCTCACGTTGCTGTTCGATCCCGAGCACGACCTCGAGGAGCGCATCCTCAAGGAGCAGTTCGCGCCATGACGGCTGCCATCGTCCCGAGATCCTATTCACACATCTCGTCGGGGGCTCCGCGTTCCCATCCAGCCTCATGCTGAGGAGCGACCCGCAGGGGCGCGTCTCGAAGCATGGGAGCGAGCACCACGCCTGTTGCCCATGCTTCGAGACGGGCGCTCCGCGCCCTCCTCAGCATGAGGTCGGTGTAGTTCTGGCTAGAATGCGATACCGACCGATCTTTCGCTCAGGGCGACGGTGTTCGGAGCAGTTCGCGCCTTGAGCGGCAAAGGGGCTCCCCTCAAGATCGAGAAGAAACGCATCATCGGCCACGACGGCTGGGGACCGCTCGCACTGGCGCTGGTCATCGGCACGATCGGCGGATTCGTCTTTGACTGGCTCAAGATGCCGCTGGCCTGGATGCTGGGGCCGTGCGTGTTCTGCACGATCGCGGCCTTCTTCGGACTGCGCATCGGCATGAAGGTGCGGCTGCGCCAGGGCATGATCATCATCCTGGGCGTGCTGCTGGGCTCGGGCTTCACGCCCGATCTGGTGCAACGCCTCGGCGAATGGGCCGTGAGCCTCTGCGTGCTCACCGGCATGACCATGACCGGCGCCACGCTCTGTTACGTCTGGCTGCGCGTCTTCACCGGCTGGGACCGCGTCACCTGCTATTTCGCCTCGATGCCCGGCGGGCTGAACGACATGACCATCATGGGTGGTGCCCTGGGCGGCGACGAACGCGCCATCGCACTTGCCCATGCGCTGCGCATCCTCACCGTCGTCCTCACCATCCCGATCTGGTATCGGCTTGTCTCCGGCGCGCAGACCAGCGTGCTCACCATGGCGCACGGGCCCACGGGCAACGACTGGAAGGACTACGCGGTCCTGGTCGCCTGCGGCATCGCGGGCGCCGCCGGCGG
>CAMDOT010000199.1 GCA_945903635.1 Rhizobium sp. Q54
CGCCCAGATTTCCGAAGCCATCCAGGTCGTCTCGCCCGATACGTTCGTCCGGCCGATCTATGCCGGCAATGCCATGGCGACCGTGCAGTCGGGCGACAAGATCAAGGTCGTGACGATCCGCCCGACCAACTTCAAGGCCGGTGCCGGTGGTGGTTCGGCCCCGATCGAGCAGACTGCCGGCGCCGGTGCGGCGGGCCTATCGTCGTTCGTGGGTGCGGAGCTCTCCAAGAGCGAGCGGCCCGAACTCACCAGCGCCAAGATCGTCATCTCGGGCGGCCGTGGCCTCGCCAGCGGCGAGAACTTCAAGATGCTCGAGAAGCTCGCCGACGTGATGGGCGCGGGCCTCGGCGCCAGCCGCGCGGCCGTGGACGCGGGCTACGTGCCGAACGACTATCAGGTCGGGCAGACCGGCAAGGTGGTCGCCCCCGACCTCTACATTGCCATCGGCATCTCCGGCGCGATCCAGCATCTCGCCGGGATGAAGGACAGCAAGACCATCGTGGCGATCAACAAGGACGAGGAAGCGCCGATCTTCCAAGTGGCCGACTACGGCATCGTCGGCGATCTGTTCCAGATCGTTCCTGAGCTGACCGCGGCGGTCGAGAAGAAATAAGTTCGCCCGCCCAGCGGGATATTGGGAGTACCCATCATGATCAAGCGCATCGGCGTCATCGGTGCCGGCCAGATGGGCAGCGGCATCGCCCATGTCTGCGCGCTCAAGGGCTTCGACATCCGTCTCGCGGACGTCGACCAGGCGCATCTCGACAAGGGCCTCGACGCGATCGGCCGCAACATGGACCGGCAGATCGGCCGCGGCATGATCCGGCCCGAGGACAAGGACTCGGCGCTGGGCCGCATCACGACCGCCGTCGACTACAAGGCATTCGCCGACTGCGACCTGATCGTCGAGGCGGCGACCGAGAACGAGTCGGTCAAGCGCGAGATCTTCAAGAAGGTCTGCGTCGACCTGCCGGCAAACGTGCTGCTCGCCACCAACACCTCGTCGATCTCGGTGACGCGTCTCGCGGCGGTGACCGACCGGCCCGGCAAGTTCATGGGCATGCACTTCATGAACCCGGTCCCGCTGATGGGATTGGTCGAGCTCATCCGAGGCATCGCCACCGAGGAAGAGACCTTCCGCACGGTGCGCGAGGTCGTGGTCAAGCTCGACAAGAAACCGGTCAATGCCGAGGACTTCACGGCCTTCATCGTCAACCGCATCCTGCTGCCGATGATCAACGAGGCGGTCTATGCCCTGTATGAGGGCGTCGGCAACGTCGAGGCGATCGACACGGGCATGAAGCTCGGCGCCAACCACCCGATGGGCCCGCTCGAACTCGCCGACTTCATCGGCCTCGACACCTGCCTGTCGGTCATGCAGGTCCTGCACGAAGGCTTGGCCGACTCCAAATACCGCCCGTGCCCGCTGCTCGTGAAGTATGTCGAGGCCGGCTGGATCGGCCGCAAGGTCAAGCGCGGCTTCTACGACTACTCCGGCGAACGGCCGGTTCCGACGCGCTGAGCATTACGCCGGACCAAGGAACCGCTCCGCCGTCCGCCAGCGCACGCCTTCGGCCAGCGCCGGGTCGAGCGGTGCCAGGTTCTCTTCCAGTTCCTTGACTGCACCGGGGTAGGTGCAGTCGTAGTGGGGGTAGTCGGCGCCCCAGAAGACGCAGTGATCGAGGCCCATCTCCTTCAGCCGTGGCAGCATGTGCGCCTCGTCCGATTCGATCGAGATGTAGCACTGCTCGCGGAACAGCTCGGAGGGCTTGCGCTTGAGCCACGGCACGTGCTGGCCCATCGAGTCGAAATGGCCGTCCAGTCGTTCGATCCAGTATTCCAACCAGCCCAGGCCTGATTCGAGGAAGGCGACGCGCAGCTTGGGATGTCTCTCGAGCACACCCCCCGCGACGATGTCGAGCACCGCCGCCATCTGCTCGAACGGATGGCAGATCATGTGGCTGAAGAACAGATTGTCGTAGCGGCCGGTGGCGAAGCTCGGCATCAGCGCGCCGAAGCTGCCGTGCACGGCGGCGAACAGGTCGTTGGCGGCAACGCGCTCCCAGAACGGTTTTAGCGAGTCGTCATAGAGCGCCAGGCCGTTGTAGCGCTCGGGCCGGAAGCACGCGCCCTTCAGTCCCAGCCTGGCGATATGGTCGACCTCGCGCGCAGCGGCCTCGACATTCTGCAGCGGCACGATGCCGACGGCGGCAAGCCGCCCGCGGCCGTCGCGGCACATGTCGGCAACCCACTCGTTGTAGCCGTGGCAGGCCGCGGCGGCGACGGCGGGATCCTCGATGTCGCCCGCGATCAGGTAGAGCGAGGGATAGAGCAGGCTGCGTTCGATGCCTTCCTCCTCCAGGACCGTGGCGCGGGCGCCACCGTCGTAGGAGCCGGGCAGGATATCGGCCCAGGTCGGCACCTTGTTGGGATCGTCCATGCCCCACGGCACGCAGGCGGCGGCCGGGCGCAGGTTGCGGCGTATCCTGCCGTTGATCGAGATCCAGTCTCGCCCGTCGGGATCGCGTTCGACGCGGATCGTGTCGGCGCGATAGCGCTTCTCGATGTAGTCGTCCCACACGGCTGTCGGTTCGCAGATGTGGCCGTCGGCGTCGATGACGCGTTTGGTCATTTGTTTCCTCCCCGATCTCTTGCGAGACTTCGCCCGCCGTTGCCTCGACGCAAGGAAAAACAGCGCATGAACCGCAAGCCGATCCGGATCGCTGTCCTGTATTTCGGCCACGAGACCGTGACGTTCCTGAAGAACGACACCACGCTGGACGACTTCATCTACAAGGGCTCGCCGGCGAAAGGCGAGGCGCTGCTGGCGCACGATCCGAAGTTCTACATGGGCGGCTTCGTGAAGGTGGCCCGTGAGTATGACGAAGTCGAGCTGGTCGGCATCGAATCGCCCCTGTGGCCCAAGACCGGCACCGCCTCCGGCTGGATCACGAGCGAGGCCTACGAGACCTTCCTCGGCAAGATGATCGCCGAGCTCAAGGCCGGCGGGAAATGGGACGGTGTTTATCTCAGCCTGCATGGAGCGATGGGCGTGCGCGGCGTGGCGAAACCCGAGGCCGACATCGCGCGGCGGGTACGCGAGGTCGTGGGGCGCGAGGCCTTCATCGTCGGCACCTTCGATCCGCACGGCAACGAGGACGAGGAATTCCTGGCCGCCGCCGACATGGCTTTCTGCGTGAAATATTTCCCCCATTACGACATGCACCTGCAGGGCGAGCGCGCGGCGCGCATGCTGGTGCGGGCGATCCGCGGCGACTACAAGCCCGCCACCGTGACGGTGAAGGTGCCGATCATCTCGCCGACCGTCCTGCAGTGGACGGGCGCCTCGCCGTGGATGGACCTGGTCCAGCGCGCGCTCACCTGGGAAGCGCGCGAGCCCGACGTCTATGTGAACTTGTTCTTCGGCTTTCCCTTCGCCGATGTCCCCGACGTGGGCATGACGGTTCAGGTCCTCACCAACGGCGATCCCGCCCTGGCGCGCAAGGTCGCCGATGACATGGCCCTCTTTGCCTGGCGGCATCGTGAAGCGCTGCTCAACTCGACGAAGGTCTACTCGATCCCCGAAGGCGTGAAACTCGCCAAGGAAGCCGTCGCGCGCGGCGCCACGCCCGTGGTGCTTGCCGACCACAGTGATCGCTCGGGATCGGCGATCTGGCTCCTGAAGGAGATCATTGCCCAGGATCTTTCGGAGGTGCTCATCGCCACCATCGCCGATGCCAGGACGAGCGACGCGCTGAAGGCCCAGGGTGTGAAGGCGGGCGATCCTTTCGACATGGAGCTGGGTGGCCTCGCCGATGAATCGGCCGGCCAGCCGGTTCGAATCCAGGGGACGGTGATGAACGCCGTCGAGGGCTATGGTCAGCTTTGGGTCATCGTGAAGTTCGGGCGCGGCAATGTGCTGGTGCTGAGCCGCTACCTGGTGCAGGTCCAGGAACCTCTGACGCTGAACGCGCTGGGCTTCGACGTCGCCTCGTTCAAGGTGATCGCCATCAAGTCGCGCGTCCATTTCCGGCGCGGTTTCGACGATTCGGGATTCGCCAAGACGATCCTGCTGGTGGAACCCTTGGAACCGTTCCTCGGCACAGTTCGGTTGGACGGGCTGCCCTACCGGAACGTCGACCTGAAGAAATTCTACCCCTACGGCGAGCCGGCCTTTCCGTAATTTCAGAAGGTCGAGCGCGTCGGCGCTACGACGATGTCTCTGACGCAGATCGTGGGCGGCAGCTTCCAGCAATAGAGCACGATCTCGGCCAGCTCCTCGGCCGACAGGAAGTCGGGATTGCCCAGGAGCTCGCGGTACTCGTCGAAGCTGATGCCCATGCCGGCATGGATGTTGGTGCGGATGTAGCCCGGTGCCACGTTGACCACGCGCACGCCGTTCATGCCTTCGGCTTCGCGCAGCGATTCGCTGAAGGCGCGCACGCCATACTTGCTGGCGGTGTAGCCCAGCGCCACCGGCGAGACCTTGCGGTCGCTCACCGAGCTGATGTTGATGATGGTGCCCGATTTGCGCGCCGACATGTCGCCGATCACCACCTTGGTGGCGTTCAGCACGCCCTTCAGGTTGACGTCGATCTCGTGGCCGTAGCTCGCGGGATCGACTTCCTTGAAGCCGCGGGCGTCGGCCATGCCGGCGCTGTTCACGAGGCAGGCGGTCTTGCCGAACCGTGCCTCGGCGCCGCGGATGGCACGCTCGAGGGCGTCATAGTCGGCGACGTCGGCCTCGGCATAGACGGTACGTTCATCCGGCAGGTCGGCGACCGGCGCCATGTGGCGGGCGATCAGAACGAGCGCATTGCCCTCCCTGGCGAAAGCATGAGCGACCGCCAACCCGATGCCGGAGCTGGCGCCGGTGATCGCAACGAGCGGTCCGGTCATAGCGTTGGTCCCGTCAGCTCTGGCTGGCGATGGCCGCCTTCATCAGGGCGACACCTTCGGGCATGTCCCAGTCGGCGTCGCCTTCCAGCCGGCCGAGTTCGCGGCCCATGGGGTCGACCAGGATCGAGGTCGGCAGCAGCGACACGTCGAGCCCCTGCATGGCCTTGCGGCCCTTGTCGAAATAGATGCCGAGGTGGGTGAGCTTCTGGTCCTTGTAGAACGGCGCGACCTTGGGCCGCGTCGGGCCGTCGATCGACAGGGGCAGGACGAGGAATTTGTTCTCGGGGAACTTCGCCTGCAGCCGGTCGAGGCTCGGCATCTCCTTGACACAGGGCGCGCACCAGGTCGCCCAGAAATTGATCAGCAATGCCCGGCCGCGGAAATCGGCGAAGCGCAACGGCTTGTCGTCGGCGTCCTGGAACGCGAGGTCGGGCAGCGGCTTGGGTGTCGCAGCCCTCTTGAACCGGGCCATTTCTCCCGACGCCTGCGCCGGAAGCGCAAGTGCGGCCAAGACACCGGAGAGAATGTACCTCCGGCCGGGGAGGAAATTGGGGACGGGATATGCCATAAGCCGCGTTCCTATAGAATCAGTGGCTCGAATTCATGGCACGAAAGAACACGACTGCGCGAGTGCTCAAGGCGGGGGCGCCAAAGAGTAGCGCCAACACGAAGAGTCGCTCCAATACGATGTGGGGCGGCCGCTACAAGCTCGGACCGGCGGAAATCATGGAGCGGATCAACGCCTCCATCGGTTTCGACCGGCGGCTTTACGCGCAGGACATCGCGGGCTCGCTGGCGCATGCCGATATGCTGGTGGCCCAGGGTATCCTCACGGCCAAGGACGGCCGCGCCATCCGGCGTGGGCTGATCCAGGTGCGTGGTGAGATCGAGAGCGGCCGCTTCAAGTTCTCGACCAAGCTCGAGGACATCCATTTCAACGTCGAAGCGCGGCTGACCGAGCTGATCGGCGCGGCCGGCGGCCGGCTGCACACCGCGCGCTCGCGCAACGACCAGGTGGCGCTCGACGTCAGGCTGTGGGTGCGCGACACCATCGACCGGCTGGAGCCGATGCTGGCCGACCTGCAGGCCGCCTTGATCGATCGCGCCGAGGAATATGCCGCCACCATCATGCCGGGCTTCACGCACCTGCAGACGGCACAGCCGATCACCTTCGGCCACCATCTGCTGGCCTATGTCGAGATGTTCGGGCGCGACCGCGGCCGGCTCGCCGATTGCCGGGCGCGGCTGAACGAGTCGCCGCTGGGGGCGGCGGCCCTTGCCGGCTCGCCGCATCCCATCGATCCGCGCAAGACGGCGAAGGCGCTCGACTTCGACCGGCCGATGGCCAACTCGCTCGATGCCGTGTCGGACCGCGACTATGTGGTCGAGTTCATCGCCGCCGCCTCGCTCGCGGCCGTGCACCTGTCGCGGCTGTCGGAGGAGATCGTGATCTGGTGCTCGGCGCCGTTCCGCTTCATCGCGCTGTCGGACGCCTTCACCACCGGCAGCTCGATCATGCCGCAGAAGCGCAATCCTGACGCCGCCGAACTGACGCGCGGCAAGACCGGCCGCATCGTCGGCGCTTTCGTGGCACTCTGCACCATGCTGAAGGGCCTGCCGCTGACCTACGGCAAGGACATGCAGGAGGACAAGGAGCCGCTGTTCGACGCCGCCGACTCGCTGGAGTTGGGCGTGGCGGCGATGGCCGGCATGGTGCGCGATCTCAAGGCGAACCCGGAGCGCATGCGTGCGGTGGCCTCGGCAGACTATTCGGTGGCGACCGATCTCGCCGACTGGCTGGTGCGCGAGATCGACTTGCCGTTCCGCCAGGCCCATCACGTCACCGGCGCGCTGGTCGGCAAGGCTGCCGACAAGGGCATCGACCTCGACAGACTGTCGCTGGCCGAGATGCAGGCCGTCGAGCCCCGGATCAATCGCGGCGTCTATCGCGTGCTCACGGTCGAAGCCTCGGTCAAGGCGCGCAAGAGCCTGGGCGGCACGGCGCCGGCCAATGTCGTGCGCGCCGTCAAGGAAGCACGGCGTCGTTTTCTGGGGCGTTCACGATGAACTTCTTCAAGTATCAAAACGGCGAGATGCATGCCGAAGGCGTGGCGCTGGCCGCGATCTCGGCCCAGGTCGGCACGCCTTTCTACTGCTATTCGGCAAGCGCGCTGCGCGCGGCATGGCGCGAATTCGCCGACGCCATCAAGGGCATGAACGCGCCCCATGGCGCCAGCGTCTGCTACGCCATGAAGGCCAACAGCAACCTGGCCGTCGTCCGCCTGTTCGGCGAGATGGGCGCCGGCGCCGACATCGTCTCGGTGGGCGAGATGCAGCGGGCTCTGGCGGCCGGCATTCCGGCCAAGCGCATCATCTATTCCGGCGTCGGCAAGAAGGCCTCGGAACTGATGGCCGCCCTGCAGGCGGGCGTCGGCCAGATCAACGTCGAGAGTTCGGCCGAGATCGAGACGCTGAATGCGGTCGCGGCCCAACTCGGCGTGAAGGCCGCCATCGCCATCCGGGTCAATCCCGACGTCGATGCCGGCACGCACGCCAAGATCACCACGGGCCGCAAGGAGAACAAGTTCGGCATCGACATCGACCTCGCGCGCGAGGCCTTCGCGCTTGCCGGCCGCCAGCCGCATCTCGAGGTGGTGGGGGTGGCCATGCACATCGGCTCCCAGCTCACCTCGCTCGAGCCCTATCGCGCGGCCATCACGCGGGTGCGCGAGCTGATCGGGCAGTTGCGCACCGACGGCCACCGCATAGACCGCTTCGATATCGGCGGCGGCCTGGGGATTGTTTATGCCGACGAGAAGCTGCCCTCGATCGCCGAATTCATGGCCGTGGTCGCCCGGGAAACCGACGGGCTGGGCTGCGAACTCACCTTCGAGCCCGGCCGGCGCCTGGTCGGCGAGGCGGGCGTGCTGGTGAGCGAGGTCATCCTCGTGAAGCCCGGTGCGGCAAAGACTTTCGTCATTGTCGATGCCGCGATGAACGATCTCATCCGGCCGACGCTTTATGAGGCCTGGCACGACATCCTGCCGGTGCGCGAACCTCGTCAAGATACCGCCACGATCCGCTGCGACATTGTCGGTCCGATCTGCGAATCGGGCGATTTCCTGGCACAGAACCGTGATTTACCGCCGCTGGCTGCCGGAGACCTCGTCATGATACGCTCGGCGGGTGCCTACGGGGCGGTTATGGCGTCGAGCTACAACACGCGTCCCCTGGCACCGGAAGTGATGGTCGATGGCACGCGATTTGCGGTCATTCGACCCAGACCGACGATCGACGAGATGCTCCTGGCCGAGCGGTTTCCGCCCTGGATGGAGCCTGTGAAGGCGTAACGCCAATGGCGAGCTGAAAGGAAGGCGATGGACGCCAGCCCGACCTCCACGATCGAAGCGCCCGGCCTGCGGCGCAAGGTCGGCGTGGCGCGGGCAGCGCTCGCCTGGGAAGCCCTCTGGCCGAGGCTGATGCCGCTGCTGGCCTTTGTGGCCCTGTTCGTGGCCGCCGCCCATCTCGACCTCTTCGCCGGGCTGGAGCCCTGGACGCATACCGGTCTGCTGGCCGTCGTGGCGCTCGCCCTTGCCGGCCTCGGCTGGTGGGAACTGAGGGATTTTGCCTGGCCCACGCAGGAAGCCGCCATCCGCCGCCTCGAGCGCGACAGCGGCGTGCCGCACCGTCCCCTCGTCGCCGTTCAAGATCGGCTTGCCGCCGGCGCCGACGATCCGATGGCCGCCGCCCTGTGGCAGGCCCACCGCCGTCGTGAAGTCGAACGCCTGGCGGGGCTCGCCAACCGGCCGGCGCATCCTGGCCTGGCCGTGCTCGATAGCTGGGCGCTGCGTCTCGTGCCGGTGCTGCTGCTGATCGTGGCGGTGGTGACCGCCGGCGGCTGGCGCGGTGATCGCATGATGGCGGCCTTCACCCCGGCCTTTCCGCCGCCGCCTCCGGTGGTCGCCAATCTCTGGATCGCGCCGCCGGCCTACACCGTCAAGCCGCCGGTCTATCTCGACGTCGCCGATCGCGACAAGGTTCTGCGCGTGCCGGTCGGCAGCAAGCTCGCCGGCTTCGTCGATGACGTGCGTGGCCGCCGCCCGCCGCAGCTCGTGATCGACGGCAAGGCCACTGACTTCACGACCGTCGGCAAGGGCAAGTACCAGATCGAGCAGGTCATCACCGAGGGCAAGAAGATCGCCCTGCAGGCCCGCGGCGACGAGCAGGCGCGCTGGAAGCTGCACGTCATCCCCGACCTGCCGCCGACCATCGAGTTCGCCCGTCCGATCGGCGTCGACAAATGGTCGACCAAGATCGACTACATCGCCGGCGACGACTTTGGCGTCACGGGCGTTCAACTGCAGATCCGCCTCCACGGCAGCGTGCTGGGCGACGATGCGCTGAGCAGCGACGAAGAGCCCGAGGTTCTGCGCATCGACCTGCCGGTCGCCGGCAACTCCAAGAAGGTGTCGGATTCCTTCGTGCGCGATCTCACCAGCCATCCCTGGGCCGGTCTCAAGACCACCGTGATGCTGTTCGCCACTGACGCCATCGGCCAGAAGGGCCGCAGCTCGGTCGAGACGTTCCTGCTGCCGGAGCGGGTCTTCAATGATCCGACTGCGCGCGCTCTCATCACCCTGCGCAAGGCCCTGACGCGCGATCCCACCGGATACCGCATCGATGTCGCCGACGGCATGCGCATGATCCAGGTGCGGCCGGACGATTATCGCAACGATCCGGTGGTCCAGCTCGGGCTTCGCATCGGCGGGGCGCGCCTTGCCCAGGGCGGCGACAAGGAAAACATCAAGGAAACCGTAACGGAGACGCAGAAGCTTCTGTGGGATCTCGCGATGCGCCTCGAAAGCGGCGCCACATCCGACGCCGAGCGGGCGCTCGAGCAGGCGCGCCAGGAATTGCGCGACGCCATGCAGCGCCAGGCCGGTGACGAGGAGATCGAGCGCCTGATCCAGCAGCTCTACGACGCCATGGCCCGCTGGCAGCGCGAGCTCGCCGAGAAGATGAAGGATCCCGAGGAACTTCGCCGCATGCAGGAGCAGGCGGAGAAGATGGATCCCAACAACACCATCACCGGCGACGACCTGCAGAAGATGCTCGACAAGATTCGCGAGATGGCGAAGAACGGCGACCGCGAGGGCGCCAAGCGCATGCTCGAGGAGCTGCGCAAGATGATGGAAAACGCCACGCCGATGATGGCGCAGCCCGGCCAGCAGCGCCAACCCGGCCAGCAGCGCGGCCAGCAGGGACAGGGCAATCAGCAGGGCCGCGAGATGATGAACCAGCTCGACCGGCTGTCGCGCCGCCAGAACCAGCTTTTGGGCGAATCGGAGCGCGAAGGCCGTCAGCAGGGCCAGCAGGGTCAACGCGGCCAGCAGGGCCAGCGTGGGCAGCAAGGCCAACAGGGTCAGCAAGGCCAGCAGCCGGGGCAACCCGGGCAGGGACAGCCTGGGCAGGGCCAGGGCCAGCCGGGAGACGGTCAGTGGGGCGAACAGCAGCGCGGCCAGCAGGAAGGCTTGCGCCGCCAGCTCGGCGACATGATGCGCCGCCTCGACGAGAACGGCATGCCGATGCCCGAATCGCTCGGCCGCGCCGAGCGCTCCATGCGCGAAGCCGAGGAGTCGCTGCGCCGTGGTGATCCGCGCGAGGCCTCGCGCTCGCAGCGGCGCGCGCTGGATAACCTCCAGCAGGGCATGGGCGACCTCGCCGAGCAGATGCGCCAGCGCGGGCCGGGCAACGGCCAGGATCTCGCCGAGATCGAGGAGCGCGAGCGCAAGAGCGAGGATCGCGATCCGCTCGGCCGTTCCGACGGCAACTACGGTGACGCCGTCGACACCGGAACCGACAAGGTTCCGCTCGAACTCGAACGCCAGCGCAGCCGCGAAATCCTCGACGAACTGCGCCGCCGCGCCGGCGACCAGCTCCGGCCGAAGGACGAACTCGACTACATCGACCGGCTGCTGAAGACCTATTAGATCATCTCAAGCGGACCGCGGGCCTCCTGGCCC